>DATJMG010000246.1:0-56022 GCA_035508835.1 Puia sp. | reverse complement strand
CGCAAATACCTTCTCCATGCGGACCCTCTTTATGAATACCTACCAGGTCTACGTATACGCGCTGATCGCACTCTATATCCCCGTTTTCCTGATCACCATCCGCGGACTGCTCAAAACAAAGGTTTTCCCCAGTCCCGAGATCCCGGTCACGATCCGAAACGTGATTAAATACCTTAAGCTCCGCATCCAAAGCCCCCAGGGAACATCGTCTTCCTACACGCATTGAGAATAACACGCCTATGGCTATTCTCACCATTTTAATGTAGGTTTATGCGCGCAATTAACGTCTTTTCAAAGGAGCTTATGAACCTAACAGGCCTCCCGGAGAGAGCCCGGCAGTTGAATATGGTCAACAGTCATTTAGTTGTCTATTGGTCATTTTAATGTAGGTTTACGGCGGAAACAAAATTTAATAAATGCTTAAAGTAGGTGTTTTTGGCGTCGGTCACCTGGGTAAATTTCATCTGAATAACTGGAAAGAGATCAAAAAGGCGGAATTGATTGGATTTTACGACCCCGACGACACCATCGCCCGGGAAGTCGCCGATAAATATCAGCTCACCCGCTTTTCCGACCCCACCCAACTAATGGATGTCTGCGATATAGTAGACATCGTCGCCCCCACCCCTGCCCATTTTTTACTCTGCGAAAAAGCTATCCGTAAAGGCAAACACGTTTTCGTCGAAAAACCGCTCGCCAACACGATGGCGGAAGCCAGGGAACTGGTAAAGCTGGTACGCGAATCAAATGTCAAGCTCCAGGTCGGCCATGTCGAACGCTTCAACCCCGCCTTCCTGGCTGTTCAGTCGATGCCGCTGAACCCCCTCTTCATCGAAGTGCACCGCCTGGCCCAATTCAATCCGAGAGGCACCGAAGTAAGCGTTATCCTCGACCTGATGATCCATGACATCGACATTATCCTCAGCCTCGTCCGCAGTGAGGTGAACAGTATCTCCGCCAGCGGCGTCGCCGTCATGACCGAAACCCCGGATATCGCCAGCGTCCGCATCGAATTCCACAACGGCTGCGTCGCCAACCTGACATCCAGCCGCATCTCGATGAAGAAAATGCGCAAAATGCGGCTCTTTCAAAAAGACGCCTACATCGGGATCGATTTTCTCAATAAGAAATCGGAAGTCATCAAGCTGAAAACACCCCAGGACCTCGACGTCTTCGCCTTCGATATCGAAACCCCAAATGGCAAAAAGACGATCGCCCTTTCCAATCCCACCGTTCCGGAGGTGAACGCGATCCGCATGGAATTGGAGAAGTTCACCGAAGCCATCGTGACCAACACCCCAACCCGCGTATCGGAAGTCGACGGATACCGGGCCATGGATATCGCACACCAGATCTTGCAAAAAATAAAACACAATACGATCAATACCTGATGGCCGTAAGGAAAAGATCACATACCATCTCTATCCTTTGGTATATCCTCAGCGACTATATCGCGGCCCTGCTGTCCGCAAATATCTTCCACTTTAGCCGGCGGCTATTACTCTCCGAACCCGTCTTTATCAATCACCGGCTCCTGCTGACCTCCCGCTTCTGGCTGGGGACCATCACCATCCCGCTGGGCTGGCTCCTGCTCTATACCCTGTTCGGCTCCTACAATTCCCTCTATCAGAAATCCCGGATCAGCGAAACGGCCAATACATTCGTATACTGCCTGATCGGCTGCACCATCGTCTTCTTCTCGATCGTCATCAACGATCCGGTAAAGGATTATCATTATTTCTACCAGACCTACATCATCTTCCTTTCATCCCATTTCATCCTGACCCTGACCGGAAGGATATTCATTCTTACCCGCGTACGCCGCCAGGTCACAAAAGGAAAGATCATTTTTAATACCTTGCTCGTAGGCAGCGACAGCCTTGCCACACATATCTACAATAGCTCCAAAGAAGGTCTGCGATCCTCCGGCTACCAATATACCGGATATGTCACCAATCCACTGCAGCCGAGCAACGGCATCGCCGCATGGCTGCCCCAACTGGGGGATTCCAACAACATCGAATCCGCCATCGACCGCCATGATATCCGACTCGTCGTCGTCGCCCTCGACCGCTCCGAACGTAAAGAGGTCGAAACCATCCTCGAACGCCTGAGCAATAAGGACGTCCGCATAAAGATCATCCCCAGTACCCTCGATATCCTCTCCGGTTCCGTCCATACCAGTAACGTCATGGGCGCCGTCCTGTCGGATATCCACATAGGCTTGATGCCTGAATGGCAACAGAACATCAAACGAGTCACCGATATCGTCGTCTCCGCCGCTGCCCTGATCCTCTTTTCCCCCCTCATGCTCTATGCGGCCATCCGGACCAGGCTGTCCTCCCCCGGTCCTGTCATCTATGAACAGGAGCGTATCGGCTATAAGGGCTTCAAATTCCAGATCTATAAATTTCGCTCCATGTATGCAGACGCGGAAAAAGATGGCCCCGCCCTCTCCTCCCATGACGACCATCGCATCACGCCGTGGGGAAAGACCATGCGCAAGTGGCGCATGGATGAACTGCCCCAGCTCTGGAATATCCTGAAGGGCGAAATGAGCCTGGTAGGCCCCCGGCCCGAAAGGGAATTTTATCTCAACCAATTGTACGCCCGTACCCCCTATTTTCGTTACCTCTTGAAAGTCAAGCCCGGCCTGACCTCCTGGGGAATGGTCCAGTTTGGCTACGCAGGCAGCATCGATGAAATGGTCGAACGGATGAAATACGATCTGATGTACATCGAGAATATTTCCCTCGTCCTCGACTGGAAGATCATGTTGCATACACTCAGAATCATATTCACGGCCCAGGGTCGCTAACAGGTCATCATGGCCAGATACCTCTTACTCATACTAACCGCACTTCACACCGGCCGGCCCCATGCCCACGCCCAAGCCCAACGCTGGCAACAGCAGGTTAACTACTCTATCGACGTCACCCTGACCGATAGTACCCATTCCCTCGACGGCCGCATCCGTATCGGGTACATCAACCACTCCCCCGATACGCTCTCCTTTATCTGGATCCGCTGCTGGCCCAATGCCCTCAAAAACGACCGTACCGCCCTGAGCGAACAGCTTATCCAAAACGGCCGGACGGACTTCTATTTCTCGGACAAGTCCCGGAAAGGCTACCTTAACCACCTCGAATTCCGCGTGGACAGCCAACTGGCCATTATGCAAGACCATCCGCTATATATCGATGTGATCAAGGTCATCCTCCCCGCACCCCTGCCGCCCGGCGATTCCACAACGATCACCACTCCCTTCCACGTTCAACTGCCGGACAATTTCACGGGCAGCGGCTATCGCGGGGGCATCTACGAAATCACCAATTGGTATCCCAAACCCGCGGTCTATGACAACCGCGGCTGGCACCCCGACCCCTTCCTGGAAAAAGGCGGCTCCTATAATGAATTCGGCGATTTCGACGTCCATATCACCGTCCCTGCGAACTTCACCGTAGCCGCAACCGGCAACCCCGAAACCCCTGCTGACTCGACCACCGGCACGAAAACATTCCATTACCACGGGTCCGATATCCCCGATTTCGCCTGGTTTGCCAGCCGCCGCTTCCACAGCATCCACGATACCCTTCAACTCCCGTCGGGCCGGATCATCAATCTCTATTCGTATTATATTCGAACCAATTCCCCGATCGCCCGCAATGCGATCCCCGATCTGAAGAACGCCCTTCGCTTCTTCTCCACCACACTCGGCGAATATCCCTTCGACAACGCCTCCATCGTGGAAACCCGTTCGGACAATAACCGCCCCTCCCCCCTTTCCGCCGCCTCCTTCCCTGCCATCATCAGCATCGACAGCCGCGACACTGCCGGCTTCGATCCCGGCCTGACCATCGAAAAAGAGATCGGAGCACAATGGCTATCTATCGCCATCGGCGCCGATGGCCGCCGTTACCCCTGGATGACCGACGGCATCGGCCAATATTATTACGACCGATACCGCTATTATTACGACCGATACCGCTATTATTCCGATCGATACCGCCTGAAGAAAAATGGCCAGCCCCATGCCGGATATTATGGCCCCGATACCTTCCACCGCAGCGAGGTCAACACTCGCGTTGTCCTGCATGAAGATCAACCCATCTCCACCTCGACCGAAGAATTCACCCCCGATAACTATCGGCTTATCGGAGAATTCAAAACCGCCATCTGGATGCACGACCTCGAAGGCTCCCTGGGTACCCCCCTTTTCGATAGCTGTATGCATAATTATTTCCGGAAACAGCAATTTCACCGGACGAGCCCCGCTGAGCTGAAAGCCGTCTTTGCCGTCGCTGCCCCCGGCCTCAACGTCGATTCTGCCTTCGCCCTGCTCGACACCACCGGCCCCGAGCCGCCTTCCCCGTACCACCGGCTGCTGACACCCGACATCCAGTTCATTCCCCATCCCACCCACCGCAACAGCCTGAACATTTCGCCGGCCATCGGTTTCAACAACTATGACCATTGGATGATCGGCGCCCTGATCCACAATTTCAACCTCCCGCCCGATAACTGGCAATTTGTCGCAGCGCCCCTCTATGCTACCGCCAGCCATCAGTTTAATGGCCTCATTCATCTCAATTACGCCTGGTACCCGCACCAGGCCTTCCGCCTGATCGAAGCCGGTATCAATGGCTCCCGCTTCTCCACGATCAACGGCATCGACAGTAACGGTCATGCGATCTTCGGCGGCTTCTACAAGATCGCCCCCTGTTTCCGGCTCTTTTTCCGGCCATCTTCCATCGGAAGCACCCAAGAGATCATCCTGGAAGGAAAGACCTACCTGATCGGTGAAAAGAGCTTTTCTAACTATGTCCTGAAATCCACCGACTCCCTGTACTATCCCGTCGCCGGCAAATATGAATTCCGCTACCTCAACCAGCTGACCTTCACGATCCGCGATCACCGCGTACTCTATCCCTACTCGGTCAACCTCCAGGTACAGCAGGCCGCACAATGGTACCGCCTCAACCTCGACATTCATTACTTCTTTAACTATGCGACGACCGGCGGTCTGGAGGTTCGCCTGTTTGGCGCCAAATTCGGCTACCTGGGCGCCCGCAACCCTGCTGAAGACCTGACCCCGTTCGAACCCAAGCTGACCGCCGTCCGCGGCAGCGAAGACTATACCTACGACAATTACTTCGTCGGCCGCAATGACTTCAATGGCCTGGCCAGCCAGCAGATCATGATGCGCGACGGCGACCTGAAGCTGCGCACCGACCTCTTTGAGGACCTGCAGGGCCGTTCGGACAACTGGGTAGCCGCCGTCAATCTCAAAAGCACTCTTCCGCCGGAAATCATTCCCCGATGGCTGCCGCTGCGCCTGTTCCTCGACGTTGGAACCTACGCACAGGCCTGGTCGGACAACCCGCCGACCAGTCATTTCCTCTATGTCGGCGGCTTTGAGCTGGATTTCTTCCACGACGTACTCCACATCTATGCGCCGCTGCTCTATAGCAGCGATTTCAGCACCCAGTTGAAGACAGTACCCGGTCAAAACGGCTTTTTTCAAAAGGTGTCCTTCAGCATCGACTTTCAGCAAATTCCATTTCGTAAGTGGTTTGGCTATACTCCATTCTGATGCCTACGGTTGGTCATATCACCCATCTGCGCCGCCACGAGATCGATACCACCCGATGGGACCGATGCATAGAAGCCTCGGTCAGCCCGATGATCTACGGGAGCTCTTTCTATCTCGATACCATGGCTGCCGGCAAGTGGGATGCGCTGATGCTGGATGACTACCGGGCCGTCATGCCGCTGACCTGGCGTTCGAAGTTCGGCATCCGCTACCTCTATCAACCCGCGTTTACCCAGCAAACCGGGATCTTCTCCCCGGAGGCCGCGGGCCCCGCGCTGGTGGAAACTTTCCTCCGTCAGCTCGAAAGCCGTTTCCGCTTCGCCGAGATCTTCCTGAACTATGCCAATCCCCATCCGGCTTTAAGCCCGCGAACCAATTTCATCCTGCATCTCGGTTTACCCTACGAACAAATATCCGGCCGCTACAGAAAAGACCTGGCGCGCAACCTCCGCCTGAGCGGACGCCGCCGGCTTACCTATATAAAGGATTTCGACCTGCATACCGCCTTGCACGATTTTCGTCACGAGTATGCCCTGCGCCTGCCTTCCGTTAAAGGAGAGGATTATCTTCACTTCGAAACCCTCTGCCTCCGCCTCCGGGAAAAGGATCAATTGCTGACCAGGGCCGTATTGAACGAAAAACAGCAACCTCTTTGTTCCGCCGTATTCCTGCGGGATGCCCGCCGCTTCTATTTGGTCCACTCCACTACCCTTCCCGCCGGACGCGCCGCAGAAGCCAACCACTTTCTGCTCGACCGGTTCATCCGCGAATGGGCAGGCTTTCCTATGATCCTCGACTTCGAAGGCTCCGACCATCCCGGCATCGCCCATTTCTACCGCAACTTCGGCGCGACCGACCAACCCTACTTCTTCTATCGCCATAACCGCCTGCCCTGGCCCATCCGGTGGCTGAAATAACCATCCGGCCGTTCCCGTATAATTTACCTGACAAATGTGGAGATAACTCATTACATTCATGAAGCCTTCAAAATCCGCACATAATCCTGCTGCCATGTTTCGCAATAGCTTCTCAACATCTTTCCGCAATTTGATCCGGAACAGAAATTATGCCTTCATCAACATCGCCGGTCTCGCCATCGGGATCGCGGTTTGCACGATGATCTTCATCATCATAAAGTATCAAACAAGCTTCGACGATTTTCACTCCAGGAAAGACCGGATCTACCGCATCCTGACAGAATACCACCATACAGATGCTGCAAATATTCTCTACGGCAAAAGCGTCCCTTTTCCGATGCCCGGGGGATTAAAAACGGCTCTTCCCCAGATAGAACAAGTGGCGCCGATCTATGTAAGTCACAACGACGAGTTGCAGGTACTCGACGATAACGGAACCCCTGTAAAGAATTTTAAAGAGCAGAACGGCTTGTTTTATACAGCGCCCTCCTTCTTCAACATGTTCGATTTTCCCCTGCTCGCAGGCTCATATGCCTCCTTAAAAGATCCGAACAACGTGCTGCTTACAAAAGAGATAGCGGAAAAGTATTTCGGCGGCTGGAAAACAGCAATGGGGAAAACCCTCAAGCTAACGGGAACATACCGGATAGGCACAGGATTATTTCAGTTCCCGCCGATAGTGCTGAAAGTTTCGGGCATCCTCGCTACCATCCCCGCAAATACGGATTTTCAGCTAAAACTTGTTGTCGCCTTCGGAACAGATTTTACCGGAGATAAAAAGTACGGATTGCAAAATCCCGATTGGAATGAAACAGGACCTGATTTTGGTTGCTGGGTTCTGTTGCCGCCGGGTATTTCTGTTTCCGGTTTTGATCAACAACTGAGCGCATACGCCCGGAAGATGCAATCACCCGATAAGAACGATAGCTATATAATTCAACCCCTGGGCGCCGTGCATTATGACACAGAAACCGGAGATTATAGCAACAAGACGATCAGCCATCAGCTGATCGATGCCTTGTGGCTGATTGCAGGATTTATTCTGCTAATCGCCTGTGTAAACTTTATCAACCTCGCTACCGCACAAGCTGTTAATCGGGCAAAGGAGGTTGGTGTAAGAAAAGTCCTCGGAAGTAATAGATCTCAATTGCAAGCCCAATTCATTATTGAGACATTTTTGATCGTTACAAGCGCTGTCGTGCTGGCAGCAGTTATTACAATACTTGCGTTGCCTTCTGTAAACCGGCTTTTGGATCTGCCGCTTTCGTTTAACCTCCACACAGCTCCTGCAATTATTTTGTTTCTTGTGGCTGTAACGATTTCAGTAAGCGCCCTTGCAGGTTTTTATCCCGCGATGGTATTATCACGTTTCAATCCCGTTCACGCTTTAAAGAGTAAACTCACGGCCGGCGCCGCAAAGGGAGTTTCATTAAGAAGAGGGCTGGTAGTGCTTCAATTTATCATCGCCCAGTCGCTCATCATCGGAACATTCATTATCGCAAGGCAAATGAATTATTTTATGAACCAACCGTTAGGCTTCGATAAGGATGCCATTGTAAATGTTCCATACCGGCCGGATAAAACCGGCAGCAAGCTGACGAATTATTTACGGCAGCAGTTATTGTCGGTAAAAGGCGTTCATGCGGTAAGTTTTAACTCGAACACCCCGGTTGAAGACGACAATGATATGTGGACGGCTTTCAAATTTGACCATGCAGCAAAAGAAGCTGATTTTCAGTGTGTTGTAAAATTCGCCGACGACGGATATGTGCCGGCTTATAAATTAGCCCTGGTAGCAGGAAGAAATTTGCAACCATCCGATATAACCAGGGAATTTTTAGTGAATGAATCGCTGGTAAAGAGCCTGGGGCTCAAAAAACCGGAAGATATCCTGAACAAAGAAATAAGCATATTTGGTGATCAGATAAAATGCCCTGTTGTCGGGGTATTGAAGGATTTTAATGACCGGTCGCTTCGCCATAACCTTGCGCCATTGCTGATTACCACAAACGTCACCATGTACCGGCAGGCTGCAATTAAGCTGGCAACGACAGACATTCCTTCAACTATGGGATCTGTTAAAAATATTTGGGAACATACATTCCCCGATTACGTCTATGAATACAGGTTCCTGGACGATAAAATTCAAGGTTTTTATCAACAGGAAGATCAGCTGGCCCAATTGTATAAGATCTTCTCGGCGATCGCGATATTCCTCAGCTGCCTTGGCTTGTACGGGCTTGCATCGTTCATGGCAGTGCAGCGGATAAAAGAAGTCGGTATCCGTAAGGTGCTTGGCGCATCTGCTGCCAACATCGTATATCTGTTTTCCAGGGAATTCTTCCTGCTCATTGCAATCGCTTTTGCAGCAGCCGCACCGATTGCATGGTATTACATGCACAACTGGCTCCGGGACTACGTGTATCGGATCAATATCAGTTGGTGGTTATTTGCAGCAGGCGGACTTGTTGCAATATTTATCGCACTGGCGACGATCAGCTTTCACGCAATAAAGGCGGCACGGGCAAATCCGGTGAAGAGCCTGAGGGCCGAGTAAGCCCGGTAAACATTTACCCGACCCCATTTAATGGTGAGCCATCCATTTAATGCCACTCCAACCATTTAACGCCGCGCCAGCAAAACCTGCGCGATCGCCATGTCGGTCGGATTCGTGATCTTTATATTCGTCGCCTCCCCCTCGATAAGATGCACCCGCCCCCCCCCAACCTCCACTACCGTAGCCTCATCGGTAAAAGCCTCCTGGTGATCCTGCAAATACGCACCCATCAAAATATCCCCCCTGAACGTCTGCGGTGTCTGCACCAGCTTGATCCTGCTGCGATCGATCGGCTTGCTGCCGCCCTCATCTTCGACCAGCCGGACACTATCCCGGCAGTCCGCTACCGGCACCGCGGACCCCAGTTCGACCGCCTGCTCGTAACAACGCCGGATCAGGTCCGAACTCGCCAGGCACCGCACCCCGTCATGCACGAAAATGATCGCGTCCGTGCCCTCCCCCACCCCTTTTCTTATCGACTCCAACCCATTTCGTACCGAATGAAACCTCGTATCCCCGCCATCCACGATCCTAACCCTCCCTTTGTCCGAACAACCATCCACCAATGCTTTAGCGTCGTCCCGGTGCCCGGCCGGCACAACCAGCACGACCTGCATATCCTCATACGCCTGCAGGAAAGTCTCCAGCGTATACCACAAGACCGGATGCTCATTCAACAACAGGAATTGCTTCGGCACCGCAGTCCCCATCCGCATCCCCATCCCGCCTGCTACAATAACAGCAAATTTTTTCATATCCACCCTATTTATAGATAGCGATCATTTCCTCCCCGTCACTATTCTTGAATGCCCGGTACATCCCCTGGCTATTGAACACCAACGCAGCATTCCCCTTTCCGTCTACGCCGATCATCCCGCCCTCCCCGCCAATGGCGATGAGCTTTTCATGGACAACGATCTCCATCGCCTTCTGCAAAGTCAGCCCCTTATATTCCATCAGACAGCTCACATCATGCGCAGCCACCGTCCGGATGAATAACTCCCCATGACCAGTACACGAAATCCCGCAGGTGGCGTTGTTGGCATACGTCCCCGCGCCGATCATCGGACTGTCCCCGATCCGGCCGTATTTTTTGTTGGTCATGCCGCCGGTACTGGTGGCAGCAGCGATATTGCCCTGCCGGTCACAGGCCACCGCCCCGACCGTCCCGAATTTCTTATCCCGCATCAATTCCTCGAGCCGCTGATGCGTATGATCCAGTGAATAGGTATCGGAATCCCGGATCGACTTCCACTGATCGTAACGGAACTGGGAGAAAAAGTATTCGTCCGGCTCGAGCTTGATACCCTGTTTGATCGCAAAATCACTCGCTCCCTTGCCGCTCAGGAAAACATGGTTGCTATGCTGCATCACCTCCGCCGCCAGCTCGATCGGGTTTCGCACATTTCGGACACCTGTAACCGCACCCGCTTCCAGAGTCCTGCCGTCCATAATGGCGGCATCCATCTCCTGCAAGCCTTTTTTGGTGAAGACCGACCCCCGGCCTGCATTGAACAACATATTGTCTTCCAGCAGCACAATCGTCGCCTTTATGGCATTGACGGCAGAACCTCCCTGCTCCAGCACGGCAAAACCGGCCCGCAGCGCCTGCTGTAACCCCATCTGATAAGCATCTTCCAGTTCCGGGGTCATGTCTTCTTTCAAAATTGTCCCGGCGCCCCCATGGACCGCGAGTGTAAATCTCGACATCGTTAATGGATTAAAGTACCAAAACTAGAAAAAAAGCCAGATCCCTCCACCCCCCTATCCCAACAACTCCCCACACTCCGCCAACAACCGGTCCCGCCTGATCGCCGCCGTCCCCACCTCCTCACAAACCAGCCCCCCCGCAATATTCGCCACCTCCGCCATCAATACCACATCCCGCGTTACCGCATAGACCAGCGAAGCCACCGCAATCACTGTATCCCCCGCCCCCGAGACATCGGCGATATTCCGCAGATGGGAAGGGATGATCGCCGCCCTGGCGCCATCACAGTAAAATACCCCCTTTTCAGATAGCGTGATCATAGAGATCTCATGCCGCAATCGTCCCGCTAATTGCCCATGAACCAGCTCCAGCTCCGTCAACCCTATCTCTTCGAGCCCCACATGCAACCCTTCCCGGACCTCTTTCAGATTCGGCTTGAAGATCGTCACCCCCTCATAGGAAAAGAAATTCCGCCGTTTCGGGTCCACCGCGGTAATGACACCCCGCTCCCGGCAAAGCCCCACGGCCTCCCGGATCACCCGGTCCGTCAGCACCCCCTTATTATAATCTTCGAAGATGATGACTTGAGGATCTTCCAGATCCAGGTAAGCCTCTATCCTGCGCAACAGCTCCGCTTCTTCCGCGGAAGCAAGATCACGCGTCGTCTCCGAATCCAGCCGCATCATCTGCTGATTGCGCCCCATCACCCGGGCCTTATTGGTCGTAATGCGCTCGCCGCTCTTCAAATGCCCCGAAGTCCCGATCCCGTTCTCCGCAAATAATAGCTCCAATGCCTCGCCATCCCCGTCTTTTCCAACCACAGTGAAACTCGAGACCCGCGCCCCCAGGCTGGCCAGGTTCAGCGCCACATTCCCCGCCCCGCCGATCCGCTGCTCCCGCCGGTCCAGTACAACAACCGGCACCGGCGCCTCCGGCGAGATGCGCTCGACATGACCCCACAAATACGTATCCAGCATGACATCGCCGATCACCCCGGCCCTGACCTGACCAAAACCGGCAAACAATTGAGAAAAATTAGGCATTGATTTATCCTTTTTTGCGGGACAAAGCTATATAATACAGGGGAATTCCTGCCAACACAATAATAGCAGCTCCACTCGAATAGAGCGGCTCCTGCAAGATCAACGCTACACAAAACAACAGCGCCAGCACAATATAGATCGCCGGCAACACCGGATAGCCAAAAGCCTTATACGTCCGCTCTATATTCGGCTGCCGGCGCCGCAGGATAAAAATTCCCAGGACAGTCAGGGCATAGAATAACACCGCCACAAAAGAGATCATCACCAACAGATCATTGTACCTCCCGCTGACACACAGGACACAGGCGACCAAACACTGCGCCCACAACGCCCAACCCGGCACCGACTTGCGGTTTAGCTCCCCCGCCTTGCGGAAGAACACCCCGTCGCGGGACATGGAATAATACACTCTCGCTCCCGCCAGGATCAGGCCATTGTCGCAACCGAATGTCGAGATCATGATCATGATGGCAATGACATAAGTGCCGTTATGACCGAAGATCACCTCCGCAGCCGATACCGCCACCCGTTGCTGCGGAGCCGCAGCGATATGATCCAGCGGCATCACGCTCACGTACATCAGGTTTGCTGCTATATATATAACCGTGACGATCAGTGTCCCCAGGAACAGGCTTAGCCCGATATTCCGCTTGGGGTTCTTCATCTCCCCCGCGATAAAAGTGACATTGTTCCAGGCATCGCTCGAAAAGATCGACCCGGACATCCCCGCCGCAATCGCACCGACCATCGCCAGCCCAACAACTTGTCCTGTCCCACCCGGAAATTTCCCGGCATCATCCGCCATCCCCTTCATCTTCCATGCATCCGCCCAGTTATGTTGCCAGATCCCATGCCGGGCGCCCAGCAGGAACCCGAAAACTACCAGCCCGAACAATGACAAGAGCTTGGTCACCGTAAAAACCCGTTGTATCCATTTCCCGCCCTCAATGCCCATTGTATTCACCCACGTCAAAAAGATGATCAGACAAATAGCCACCAGTTCAGCATAGTGGATATGGACGGGCCCCACGGAAAACACTGTGTTCGGATCGGTCAGCTCCAGCCTGGGGAAGAAATAGCCGGCAAACTTGGCAAAAGCGACCGCCACCGCCGCAATCGTCGCTGTCTGGATCACCGCGAAGAAACTCCAGCCAAACAGGAACCCCGTCAGCGGGTTATACGCTTCCTTCAGGTAGATATACTGGCCGCCGGCCTTGGGATACATCCCGCTGAGCTCCCCATAGCTGACCGCCGCCGAGATCGTCATGAACCCCGTGATCAGCCAGACAAAGATGAGCCAGCCGGCACTGCCGGTAAATTGGGTTATCGTAGAACTAACGATAAAAATACCGGATCCGATCATCGATCCGGCCACGATCATGGTGCCATCCAAAAGGCCAAGTGTAGGCCTGAAGTGAGGTGGTGCGGCAACATGGCCGGCCACTTTAGAGGTTTCGGTTGTTTCTGCCATAGCTCTAAATGTACATGAAAAGTCCTTCACCCGGAAATTGGTCATCCGGCCTGCTTCACCCGGCGGCCCACCTTACCCCGCGGCCCGCCTCACTTGGCGGCCCACCTTACCCCGCGGCCCGCCTCACTTGGCGGCCCACCTTACCCCGCGGCCCGCCTCACTTGGCGGATTTCTTGTAACTGGCATTCAACCCGTCTACCAGGTCGTTAGTAATATTGTAGACGGTATCCTTGTTGTAGATGAACGAATTGGCGTGGTCATACGCGATGATATAGGCGTAATTCCTGCCCTTGTTGTAATCATTTATGAAATCCTCGATCTGCTTCCGGATCTCATTCCGCTTGTCTTCCTGAAATTTATAAAAGCTCTGTTCCAGGTCCTGTTTATGATTGGCAAACTCCTGCTGCATTTCCTGCAGCTTCTGATTGGCTTCCTCTGCTTCCGCCTGCGTCATGGTATTGCCCTTCCGGCGCCATTCATCGATCTGCTGCTGGTTCTTGCGATCACGACTGGCAAGGTCCTGGTTCATCTGATTTTCCTTACTCATCGCCTCGTTCTTGACATCGATCATGAACTGGTATTTCTCCTGCAGGGTATCCAGATCAAAATAGGCAATCTTGAAATTCCCGCTACCGCTGACCCTTTCAGCCGATTTCGCCCTGACCTGCAGCTTCAGTTGCCCGATCTCCCGGTTCTGAACTGCAAAAACCACACCGGCAGCCGCCAGCGCAACAACGCTGAGAATAGTAGAAATATACTTCATATGCGCTTGCAAGATAAAAAAGTAGGAGGTGAGGAACCCCCTACTTCAAGTGATTTTAACAATCTTATAAATCGGTACCCGCAGCCTGTTTCCGGTACCTGCAGCCGGTTTCCGGCATCCGACGGCCGCCCCATTTCCCTACTCCTCCTCATCGAACTGCATCGCCTCACGGGTCGTCTGCAACAACTCATACTCTTCCTTGCTGCCGACGATCATGTTCTCGAAGTCACGCAGCCCCGTACCAGCAGGGATCGGATGTCCGGTGATGACATTCTCCTTCAACCCCAGCATATCGTCACTCTTACCCTGGATAGCCGCAGAAGACAGCACCTTGGTCGTTTCCTGGAAGGAAGCGGCGGAGATCCAGCTTTGCGTACCCAGCGAAGCCTTCGTGATCCCCAGCAGCAGCGGCGCGGACGTGGCGGCCTTTGCATCCCGAAATTCAGCCAGTTTCTTGTCGTTCCGGCGCAGGATGGAATTCTCTTCCCGGACCTCCCGCAGACTAACGATCTGACCGGCTTTGAGCTTGCCCGATTCACCCGGATCGGTGACGACCTTCTTATCGAAGATCCAGTCATTTTCTTCAAGGAACTCGAACTTATCCACCGTATCCTCTTCAAGGAACCTGGTATCGCCCGGATCGATGATCGTCAGCTTGCGCATCATTTGCCTTACGATCACCTCGATATGCTTGTCGTTGATCTTCACACCCTGCAGCCGGTATACTTCCTGGATCTCATTAACGACATACTCCTGTACTGCAAACGGTCCCTTGATCGACAAGATATCTGCCGGAGCAACCTGCCCGTCGGATAACTGCGCCCCGGCCTTGATAAAGTCCCCGTCCTGGGCCAGGATCTGCCGGGTCAAGGGAACCAGGTATTTCTTGATCACCCCGTCTTTGGCTTCGACAATGATCTCCCTGTTACCCCGCTTGATATTTCCAAAAGTGACCACCCCATCGATCTCACTCACGATCGCCGGATTGCCCGGATTACGCGCTTCGAAAAGTTCCGTTACCCGCGGCAGACCACCCGTGATATCCCGCAGCTTGCCAAGTACGCGGGGGATCTTCACAATAACCTGACCAGCCCTGACCTCTTCCGCTTCTTCGATCACGATATGCGATCCTACCGGGAGGTTATAGCTCTTTGCTTCCTTATTCCCTTCGATATTAATGCTGGGGAGCTTGGTCTTGTCCTTCGTTTCGATGACGACCTTCTCGCGGTGGCCCGTTTGCTCGTCCGCCTCTTCGCGATAGGTGATACCCTCTATAACCGCCTCGAACTTCGCCGATCCGGCGATCTCGGAGATGACAACGTTGTTGAAGGGGTCCCAGGTGCAAATGATCTCACCCTTCGCCACCTTCTGGCCATCCTTTACTACCAGCGTAGCACCATACGGAACATTATTGGTGATCAGCAGCCGGTCATTTTTCACATCCATGATCCGCACTTCACCCGTGCGGCCGATGACGATCTGCTGTTTTTCACCTTCATTGTTTTCCGCCGTTACCGTCCGAAGACCATCGAACTGGATCGTCCCTTCGAACTTCGCGGTCATCGCAGATTCAACCGAAGCGCTGCCCGCTACACCACCTACGTGGAACGTGCGCAGCGTCAGCTGCGTGCCGGGCTCGCCGATAGACTGGGCGGCAATGATACCGACCGCATCACCCTTTTGGGTCACATATCCCGTCGCCAGGTTCTTTCCGTAACATTTTACACAAACCCCGCGCTTGCTTTCGCAGGTCAGCACGCTCCGGATCTCTACCGACTCGATGCCTGCATCCTCAATAGCCTTTGCGACCTCCTCCGTTATCAGTTCGCCCGCAGAAACGATCAATTTGTCCGACGACGGATCGTACACATCATGCAGCGACGTCCGGCCCAGGATGCGGTCATACAGCGGCTCCACTACATCCTCATTGTCTTTCAGCGCAGCCGTGGCTATACCCCGCAGCGTGCCGCAATCTTCTTCCGTAATGACGACATCCTGCGCGACGTCCACCAGACGACGGGTCAGATAACCGGCGTCAGCCGTCTTCAAAGCGGTATCGGCCAGACCTTTACGCGCACCGTGCGTGGATATGAAGTAATCCAGCACGTTCAAGCCACCCTTGAAGTTGGACAGGATCGGGTTTTCGATGATCTCGCTGCCCGTTGAGCCCGACTTCCTCGGCTTGGCCATCAGTCCCCGGATACCCGCCAGCTGCTTGATCTGCTGCTTGCTGCCCCGGGCGCCGGAGTCCAGCATCATATATACCGAGTTGAAACCCTGCTTGTCACTGGCCAGCTCCATAATGAGGCTTTCCGTGATGCGGGTGTCGACACGCGACCAGATATCCACGATCTGGTTGTATCGCTCGTTGTTGGTGATCAAACCCATATTATAGTTGTCCCACACCTCATCGACCTCGCCTTTCGCATTGCCAAGCAATTCTTCTTTCGTATCGGGTATGATCAGGTCATTGATATTAAAGGACAACCCGCCACGGAACGCCATCCGGAATCCCAGCTGCTTGATATCGTCCAGGAACTTCACCGTCTTGGGGATGTTGGTCCACTTGATAATATTCCCGATAACTTCCTTGAGCGACTTCTTCGACAACAGGACATTCACAAAGCCTACCTCAGCCGGCACCGTCTGGTTGAACAATACCCGCCCAACCGTCGTTTCCAGCAGCTTGTTCTCCAACGCATCCGTGGCCAGGTTCCGGACCCGCGCCTTTACCTTGATATAGGCATGCAGATCGACCCGATTTTCATTATAAGCGATAATGACTTCTTCCGCACTGTAGAAGATCTTCCCTTCACCCTTTACCTTCTCGGTAGCCGTAGACTTCTTGCCCTTCGTGATATAATAAAGACCCAACACCATGTCCTGCGAAGGAAGCGTGATAGGCGTCCCGTTCTGCGGGTTCAGAATATTATGCGAAGACAACATCAACAGCTGTGCTTCCAGGATCGCGGCACTGCTCAGCGGCACGTGAACAGCCATCTGGTCCCCGTCAAAGTCGGCATTGAATGCCGTACAGACCAGCGGATGCAGCTGGATGGCCTTACCTTCGATCAGCTTGGGCTGGAAGGCCTGGATAGACAACCGGTGCAGTGTCGGGGCCCGGTTCAGCATGACCGGATGACCCTTCAGGATATTTTCGAGGATATCCCATACAATGGCCTCTTTCTTATCGACCAGCTTTCGGGCGCTCTTGACCGTCTTGACGATCCCGCGCTCGATCAGCTTCCGGATGATAAAAGGCTTGAATAGCTCCGCCGCCATATCCTTCGGCAGCCCGCACTCATGTAACTTAAGCTCGGGACCTACCACAATAACCGAACGACCCGAATAATCGACACGCTTGCCGAGCAGGTTCTGCCGGAAACGGCCTTGCTTGCCCTTCAACACGTCGCTCAATGACTTCAACGCCCGGCCGCCTTCCGCCTTCACGGCATTTGACTTCCGGCTGTTGTCAAACAACGAATCGATCGCTTCCTGCAACATCCGCTTTTCGTTCCGGAGAATGACCTCAGGCGCCTTGATCTCCAATAAGCGCTTCAACCGGTTGTTCCGGATGATCACCCTGCGGTACAGATCGTTCAGATCCGAAGACGCAAACCGGCCGCCATCCAACGGCACCAGGGGACGTAATTCCGGCGGAATGACAGGAATATATTGCATGACCATCCACTCAGGGCGATTGGTGATCCGGGAATTGGCATCCCGGAACGCCTCCACGACACTAAGCCGCTTCAACGCGTCCGCCTTCCGCTGCTGTGAAGTCTCGTTGGCCGCCGCATTCCGCAGATCGAAAGAAAGCTGATCCAGCTCGATCCGCTCCAGCAGATCATGGACCGCTTCAGCACCCATCTTGGCGATGAACTTGTTGGGATCGTCATCCGGCAGATACTGGTTGTCCTTCGGCAGGCTGTCCAGGATCTCCAGGTATTCTTCTTCCGTCAACAGATCCCCGTAGTTCTGCGACTTGTCCGCACGGATCCCGGGCTGGATAACCACGTATCTTTCGTAATAAATAATGCTTTCGAGCTTCTTGGAGCTCATCCCCAACAGGTAGCCGATCTTATTGGGCAAAGATTTGAAATACCAGATGTGAACGACCGGGACCACGAGCTTGATGTGGCCCATCCGCTCCCGGCGTACCTTCTTCTCCGTTACTTCCACCCCGCAACGGTCGCACACGATCCCTTTATACCGGATCCGTTTGTACTTTCCGCAGGCACACTCATAATCCTTCACCGGCCCGAAGATCCGCTCGCAGAACAAGCCATCCCTTTCCGGCTTATACGTACGATAATTGATGGTCTCGGGCTTCAATACCTCCCCGTAGCTCCTTTCCAGGATGCTGTCAGGTGATGCCAGACCGATGGTGATTTTTGAAAAAGTGGCTCTGGGACGATTTTCTTTTTTAATAGCCATATTGCAATATGCTGTTTTTGTCTTGCTCTAACCAATTGCATATCAAAAAGATAACCCACCCAGCCTACACCAGGGGAGCTACAATGGAAACACTTGTATGCATTTGGGACGAAATCAAGGAGGGCAAAGGTACGGATTTTATTGGAAAAAAATTTTATTGCTCCGGCACTATTCTACCCGGAACCGCTTTTACACGTACACTTTTTTTCTCTTCTACGTATTTTTCCCTTACCTTTACCTTATGGACAACAAAGTCACCCTCAGTTTTGATGAAGAGGTCATCCGGCGGGCCAAAGAATACGCTGCCAGCCAGCATATCAGCCTTTCCCGCCTGGTCGAATTCCTCTTGAGAAGGATAACCACGGGCGAATATCGTTCCCTGGAAGACCTCCCGATCGCAGATTGGGTATTGCAGGTGGCCGAAGGCCCCGCCGAATACAAGACAGGTAGAAAGAGCCGCAAAGAGCTTAAGGACGAATTCTTCAAGTCCAGGAAAAAGAAGCCATGAAGGTCTTTGCCGATGCCAATATCCTGGTCTCCGTGGTCAATAAGGAATACCCCCTCTTTCCGTATACCTCCCGCATCCTGAGCCTGGCAGGTACACTGGATTTCAGCATCTGCACCTCGCCCATCTGCCTCGCCATCGCCTTTTATTTCGCGGAGAAGAAATCCTCCGCCGCCGCCGCTAAAGAGAAACTCAGGGTCATGGCAGGCCGACTGGACATCGCCGGCGCGGGCCCCGGGACAGTCCGCTCCGCCTTCGCCGATCCGGCCGCGATTGATTTTGAAGATGGCCTTCAATATTATTCAGCCCTGGAAGCAGGCTGTAATTGTATCGTCACGGAAAATAAAAGCGATTTCCATTTCTCCCGCATCGAAGTGGTTTCATCCAAAGAATTCTTCGAGCGCTATCTCCACATCCACAAATAAGAAGTCTATTCTCTCGTAAAAAGTCTATTTTCTCGCGACCACGAACAGGATGACCGCCATGGCAATGCCTATGACCCAATACACCGTCTTGATCTCATTACTGTGCTTTTCCCGGGTCATTTCTATTTTTTCCTGGGTAAGCTGTATCTTGGCTTCAAGCTGCCTTATTTCCGAGATCACCTCCTTCATATCCTGATTTATTTTAGCGTCGATCAATAACAAAATTGCTTTCTTTTGATCAGCAGGCAAAGTTACTTTTTCCAGTCCGATGTTTACTTCCGATATATCCATATCTCCCCTCCTTTCCTGCCACTCAAGCAATAGCCAAAAGTACAACCCAATTAATGATAATTTTCCAAAAAATTCACCCTCTCCTCGTCCCATTCAAATATTTCTCCCGGATCACATCCTGCACCGGAACCCCCTCGATCTTGCTCTCCAACCACGAAATGACATCCAGGTACATGAACGCCCTCGTCTCGAACCTGCTCTTCTCATATGCCTTTAGCTTATCCAGCAATTTGCTGAATTCGGGCTTTAGCCTGTCCGGCGGCACCAGGAACGCCTTCCGGAGGAACTTGAAGATCTCCTCCTCGACCAGGCTCAGGCTCTCCATCTTCGCCATGAACCGGTACACCGACTTGGTCAGGTACTCGAGCAGATCGACATTCCCCAACTCATAATGCGCGATCAGGTGCAGCAATCTCGAATAACACTGCAGGTCCGTCCGCAGGTCAACCTTCCAGTTGATGATCTTATTCAGGTAGTCAATGGTCTTCTCATAATTCCCGCTGCCAAAATACAAGCACGCGATCTTATAATAGAAGACCAGGATGCGATGCCTGTCGAGATAGATCCAGTACGAGGAAAGCTTCTCCTCGATATACGGCACAAGCGTCAGCCCCTCCGTAAAAGTACCATCGATAAAATGCTGATTTAGCTTGGAGATATACAAATAGACAAAGGTCTGAATGCGATTATTCACATTATTCACCACGAGGTCCGATTCCGAGAACTCCTCGAACTGCTTGAGCGTTTCCCGGAATTTCTGATCGTTGAGGAGATCGAAATGCGCTCCCAGCAGATTGTGCATGCCTTTAATGTACTGCGACGTCTCCACTGCAAGCATAAACGGCTCCTTCCCGAAAAGATCCACCCACTTCTGCGTATACCGGTAATACATCAGGAAGTCCTGCCGGATAAAGGCATACCAGACAAAACTTTGGTATAGGTACAGTTTTTCATAAAACCCATTGCACTGCGACAGGTCAGCAGGCATATTCCGCTCGAAGAATTCCTGCACCGCCGCTTCATCTTTCTCGTTCCGGGCTACCCCATGGCGAATATACCAACTGTATAGTTGCAGCGCCAGGTTGGAGAGCTGGCTGATCAGCCTTAACCGGTCGTTGACCCCATCGAGCTCGTCCGCCAGCTGGTCCGCCCGGTCCTGCATACTGCGGGTGATGTGCAGCGACTCGATCGTCTTTTCAAAGAAGAGCACCTCCAAAAGGAACGTCTCCTGGTGATGCTGCCGCGCGCTTTCCTTGATCCGGTCGAGCGTCCGCAAGCTTTGCAGATATAAGCCCTTATTATACAGGATACGGGCATAATCCAACTGCTCATGCAATTGAATATCAATGTTATTTTCATGCCGGATCAACCGAAGACTGGACAGGATCTCCCGGTACAGGTGCGCCTTGGCGTTCGAAAGCTGCGCCTTTCGGATATTTTTGTTTTTATTTAACAATTGAACCTCATCATACTCATCCATCTTGTCCATCGCATCGAACAACTGAATGCTTTTGAGGTCCAGACTGGAAGAATTGCGGGTGATATAGAGCTTAAAGTTCCGCTTCTCCGACTTTTCCAGAGATTTGATCAGTTGAAAAAGAGCATCTGAAGATCGGTTGGGCATCGTATTTTCCGGTATCAAAATCCTTTACAGTACTGGGTTTCAGGCCAATTCACCCCTATTAAGGGGTGTAAAACCATCCCAATTATGATTTCGACACCATAGCAAACGTAGCTAATTTGTACCGAATACCCTTCACACCCGGATACCGAACCATCTTAAAAATCCATATGGCCGATCAAAAAATTTTCATTTTCGACACCACGCTTCGCGACGGCGAACAAGTGCCGGGCTGCAAGCTCAATACCACGGAAAAGATCGGGCTGGCACTCCAGCTGGAAGCCCTGGGGGTCGACATCATCGAAGCGGGTTTTCCCGTATCCAGCCCCGGCGATTTCCATTCCGTAGAAGAAATAGCCCGCATGGTCAAAGATGCCACCGTCTGCGGCCTGAGCCGCGCCGTACAGAAAGATATCGAAGTCGCCGCCGCCGCACTCCGGCATGCCCGCAAACCGCGTATCCATACCGGTATCGGCACCTCGGACTCGCACATAAAAGCCAAGTTCAACGCTACGCGCGAAGAGATCCTGAACCGGGCCGTACAAGCGGTTAAATGGGCCCGAAACCTGGTCGGCGATGTGGAATTCTATGCCGAAGACGCCGGGAGGACCGACAACGATTACCTCGCACGCGTAGTCGAAGCCGTGATCGCCGCAGGCGCCACCGTCGTGAATATTCCCGATACTACCGGCTATTGCCTTCCCGACCAATACGGCGACAAGATGGCTTTCCTCATCAACCATGTCCCCAACATCGACAAGGCCATCCTCTCCTGCCATTGCCACAATGACCTCGGCCTGGCGACCGCCAATTCCATCGCGGGCATCCGGGCAGGCGCCCGTCAGATCGAATGCACGATCAACGGCCTGGGCGAACGCGCCGGCAACACTTCCCTCGAAGAGGTCGTGATGGTCATCCGTCAACACAAACATCTGGGATTCTATACCGATATCAAAGCGCCCGAGCTTAACCCGATCAGCCGCGTGGTATCCGACACGATGCGCATGCCCGTTCAACCGAACAAGGCGATCGTCGGCGCCAACGCTTTTTCCCACTCCTCCGGCATCCATCAGGATGGTTTCCTCAAAGACGCCGGTACCTACGAGATCATCAATCCCGATGAAGTCGGCGCGGACGGTTCCAGGATCGTGCTCACCGCCCGCAGCGGCCGCAGCGCCCTGGCCTTCCGCCTCCAGAAGATCGGCTACTCTTTCACCCGGAACGATATCGACACGATCTACGAGCGGTTCCTGCAGGTAGCCGACACCAAAAAAGAAGTCATAGAAGAAGACCTTCACCGGCTGGCCCATGCCTACACGGAGAGCGTCATCCCTTCGTAATCATATCACACCGCCATGCCAACAACACTATTTGAAAAGATCTGGGACCGCCATATCGTCCGAACTATAGAAGGCGGACCCTCCGTACTCTACATCGACCGGCATTTTATCCATGAAGTTACCAGCCCCCAGGCTTTCAAGGGACTGGAGCGTCGCGGGGTCGAAGTATTCCGGCCGGCACAGATCGTCGCCACCGCGGACCATAATGTCCCGACCGTTGACCAGCACCTGCCTATCAAGGAGGAACTCTCGCGGATCCAGGTGCAACAGTTGGTCGAAAACTGCAAACGCCACCACGTCGAACTATACGGCCTCGGCCATCCCTATCAGGGAATCGTCCACGTCATCGGGCCGGAACTGGGCGTTACCCAACCAGGCATGACCATCGTCTGCGGCGATAGCCACACGTCCACCCACGGCGCCTTCGGCGCAATCGCCTTCGGCATCGGTACCTCGGAAGTAGAGATGGTCATGGCTACGCAATGCGTGCTCCAAAGCAAGCCAAAGCTGATGCGCATCAACGTGGAAGGACAGCTGAACAAAGGTGTCACCTCGAAAGATATCATCCTTTATATCATCGCCCGGATCTCGTCCAGCGGCGCGACCGGCTACTTCGTGGAATATGCCGGCTCCGCCATCCGCAACCTGTCGATGGAAGCCCGCATGACCATTTGCAATATGAGTATCGAAATGGGCGCCCGCGGCGGGATGATCGCCCCGGACGAAACGACCTTCGCCTACCTCAAAGGCCGACCCTTCGCCCCCCGTGGCTCCGAATGGGATAAGCATCTGGCGTACTGGAAGACACTCTACTCTGACGAAGCCGCCAAATTCGACAAGGAGATCCATATCGACGCCGCGGCTATCGAACCGATGATCACTTACGGCACCAATCCGGGCATGGGCATCGGCATCACCGGCAAGATCCCCGCTACCGCCGATCCCAAATCGCTCGCCTACATGGGCCTGCAGCCTGACACGGCCATCAGGGGAAAGAAAGTCGACTATGTTTTCATCGGCAGCTGCACCAACTCCCGCATCGAAGACCTGCGTGAAGTTGCCTCCTTCGTGAAGGGCCGTAAGAAGGCGGATCATGTAGAGGTATGGATCGTTCCCGGCTCCAAACAGGTCGAGCAGCAAGCTATCAAAGAAGGCATCGACAAGATCTTCGAAGCGGCAGGGTTCCACCTTCGTCAGCCGGGCTGCAGCGCCTGCCTGGGTATGAACGAGGACAAGATCCCCGCCGGCAAATATTGCATCTCGACCTCGAACCGCAATTTCGAAGGCCGGCAAGGCCCTAATGCCCGCACCCTCCTCGCCAGCCCGCTGACTGCGGCCGCTGCCGCTATAACCGGAGAAGTAACCGACATCCGGGAATTTATCTAATCCACGAACCATGAGCAAAGCCATCCATAAGATCAATTCCACCGCCGTTCCCATCGATCTGGAAAATATCGATACCGATCAGATCATCCCCGCCCGTTTCCTCAAGGCCACCAGCCGGGAAGGCTTCGGCGACAACCTCTTCCGCGACTGGCGATATAACAGCGATAACACGCCCAGGAAAGACTTCGTGCTCAACGACCCGACCTATTCCGGAAAGATCCTCGTTGGCGGGAAGAACTTCGGCTGCGGCTCCAGCCGCGAACACGCCGCATGGGCCATTAAAGATGCAGGATTTGATGTGGTCGTAAGCAGCTTCTTCGCCGACATCTTTAAGAATAACGCCCTCAATAATTTTCTGCTGCCCGTGACCGTCAGCGAAAGCTTCCTCCAAAAGACCTTTGCTGCCATCCGGAAAAACCCGGCCACCCGGATCGATGTCGACCTGGAAGCCCAGACGATCACGCTGCCAACGGGCGAATCGGAAACATTCGAGATCAATAACTATAAAAAGACCTGCCTGCTCAACGGGTATGACGACATCGACTACCTGCTGAGCATCCGCGGGGAGATCGAACAATTCGAACAACAACACATTAACCAGCCATAACATAACCTCTACCCTAAACATCAATTTTATATGGAAAAGAACATTGTAGTCATCGAAGGCGACGGCATCGGACCGGAAGTGACCCGCCAGGCGATCAAAGTGCTGAATGCCGTGGCCCGGCATAACGGCCATGAATTCACTTTTAAATACTGCCTGATGGGTGCCGACGCCATCGACAAGACCGGCACTCCCCTGCCTGATGAAACGATCGAAGCCGCCCTGAACAGCGATGCCATACTTTTTGGCGCCATCGGCCACCCCAAATACGATAACGACCCGACCGCAAAAGTCCGGCCCGAACAAGGCTTGCTGAAACTCCGGAAATCCCTGCAGCTGTTTGCCAATATTCGCCCGGTCGCTACCTATCCCGCTCTGCAACATCTTTCGCCGCTAAAAGCGAAGATCCTCGAGAACGTGGATTTTATCATCTTCCGCGAGCTGACCGGCGGTATCTACTTCGGCAAAAAAGAACTGAACGCAGAAGGTACCCAGGCCTCCGACGAGTGCGTCTATTCCCGTGAAGAGATCGAGCGCATCGCCCACCTCGCCTTCCAACAGGCACTCAACCGTCGCAAAAAGCTGACCCTCGTCGACAAAGCCAACGTCCTCGAAACCTCCCGCCTCTGGCGTAAAGTTGTACAGGACATCGCGACGAGCTACCCCGACGTCAAAGTCGACTTCCTCTTTGTCGACAATGCGGCGATGCAGATCATCCTGAACCCAAAACAATTTGACGTGATCCTGACCGAAAATATGTTCGGCGACATCCTGAGTGATGAGGCGAGCGTGATCAGCGGATCGCTCGGACTGCTGCCATCCGCCTCCATCGGTAAGGGCGCCGCGCTCTTCGAACCCATCCACGGCTCCTATCCCCAGGCCGCCGGCAAAGACATCGCAAACCCGCTCGGGAGCATCCTGTCCGCAGCCATGCTGCTGGATCATTTTGGGCTCCATGCAGACGCTGCCCGCGTCCGGGAAGCAGCCAACTGGACGCTGCAGAACGGCTTCGTGACAAAAGATATCGACCCTATTAATTTCTATTTCACCAGCACCATCGGCGAACTGATCGCCGACTACGTTGGCGGCAAGATCCCGGGCGATATCCATAAGGATAATATCGAGCTGAGAAAGTCGACGATTATATAAAAAGTCGACGATCATATAAAAAAATGCGCCCGGCGCAAAAAGTTCTTTGTTTTTTCATCAGGCGGACGTACATTCGTAATATGAGAGCATCCTCTTTAATAATTATTGTGGTGGTAATTATTATTCCTGCGATCCAGGGAGGAGGGTGGTAATTGTAATAACTACGAAAACAAATATACCAGCGACCCGCCTCCAAAAGGCGGGTCGTTCTTTTAATACCAAAGCCGCCGGAGGCGGATTGTCCGATAGGACAAACATTAGATATATGGCAAACTATTATAACGAAAACACAATCCTCTGGCTGGACGGTCAATTCCGGAAAGCAGCAGAGACCAGGACCGACCTCTACGGCCAGTCCCTCCATTATGGCTATTCGGTCTTCGAAGGCATCCGCGCCTATCGTACCGCCGCCGGCACAACAAAGATCTTCAAGGCGGTCGATCATTTTGATCGCCTCCAACGGTCGGCCGCAGCGCTTGATATGCCCTATCACTACACCACAGCCGAAATGATCGCAGCCACCTATGAGGTGCTCGAACGCAACAACCTTCAGGACGCCTATATCCGTCCGGTCGTCTACGGTCCGGCCAATATGAGCTTCAACCCCAACACCGAATCCTTTACCGTCATCGAGACCTGGGAAATGGCGCCCTTCCTCGGCGAAAAACTGCTCAGGGTAATGACCTCGTCCTTTCAACGCCCTAACCCAAAAGCTTTCAAGATAGAAGCCAAAGCCGCCGGCCACTATGTCAATTCCATCATGGCCAGCCATGAGGCAAAAGGAAAAGGCTTCGACGAAGCCCTGTTGACCGACATGAACGGTTTTGTTGCCGAAGGACCCGGCGCCAATATGTTCTTCGAAAAAGATGGCAGGCTCTATACCCCGGCCGCCGGCAACATCCTGCCCGGCATCACCCGCGCAACCGTCCTTGAACTCTGCGCGGAGCTGGACATCCCCGTCGAAGAAGCCCAATACACCCCGGCGGAGCTCAAGACCGCCGACGCAGCCTTCTTCTGCGGTACCGCCGCTGAAGTCATCGGCTGGACCTCGATCGACGATTATGTCTTCCCGTTACCCTGGAAGGAATCACAAGGCAGAAAGATACAGCTGGCCTACAAGAACCTTGTCACCGAACACCAACCTCAACTGGAAACGATATAACAAAAGAATGGAACTTAACAAGTACAGCAAGACACTTACCCAGGACACGACACAACCCGCCGCACAGGCCATGTTGTACGGCATCGGATTGACAGACACTGACCTTGCGAAAGCACAGGTAGGGATCGTATCCATGGGATACGACGGCAACACCTGCAATATGCACCTCAACGACCTTGCACAAATCGTCAAAAGAGGTGTGTGGGACTCCGACCTCGTCGGCCTCATCTTCAATACCATCGGCGTGAGCGACGGCATGGCCAACGGCACCGACGGCATGCGTTACTCGCTCGTCAGCCGCGATATCATTGCCGACTCCATCGAAGCCGTCTGCGGCGCCCAATACTATGATTCCCTCATCGCCCTTCCCGGCTGCGATAAAAATATGCCGGGCTCCATCATCGCCATGGGCCGCCTCAACCGCCCCGCGATCATGGTCTATGGCGGCACTATCGCGCCGGGCCATTATAAGGGCCAGGACCTCAATATCATCTCCTCCTTTGAAGCCCTCGGCCAAAAGATCGCGGGTAAACTGAGCGACGCAGACTTCAAGGGTATCGTCATGAATTCCTGTCCCGGCGCAGGCGCCTGCGGCGGTATGTATACCGCCAACACCATGGCCGCCGCCATCGAAGCCCTCGGGATGAGCCTTCCCTACTCGTCATCCAACCCGGCCCTCAGCGCGGAAAAAAAGAAAGAGTGCGAGACCGCCGGCGCCGCCATCCGCCTGCTGATGGAAAAGGACATCAAACCCCGCGACATCATGACCAGGGAAGCCTTCGAGAATGCCATCACCGTGATCATGGTCCTGGGCGGCAGCACCAATGCCGTCCTGCATCTCATCGCGATGGCCCGCAGCGTCGGCGTCCCATTGGACCAGGACGATTTCCAGAAGGTCAGCAACCGGGTCCCCGTTCTCGCTGACTTCAAGCCAAGCGGCAAATACCTGATGCAGGACCTCCACGAACACGGGGGCATCCCCGCAGTGATGAAATACCTTCTCGACAACGGGCTGCTGCACGGCCGCTGCCTGACCGTCACAGGGAAAACCGTCGCGGAAAACCTGGGAACCGTCCCACCCCTCGACTTTTCAAAACAAGACATCATCCGCCGGCTCGACAATCCGATCAAAGCCACCGGCCATCTCCAGATCCTCTATGGAAACCTGGCCGAAGGCGGCAGCGTCGCCAAGATCAGCGGAAAAGAAGGGGAACGGTTTGAAGGCCCGGCCCGCGTCTTCGACGGCGAACATGAATTGATCGCCGGGATCAACACCGGCAAGATCCGCCCCGGAGACGTCGTGGTCATCCGCTATGTCGGGCCCAAAGGCGCCCCCGGAATGCCCGAAATGCTCAAACCTACCTCGGCGATCATCGGCGCCGGTCTCGGCAAAAGTGTGGCCCTGATCACCGACGGGCGCTTTAGCGGCGGTACCCACGGCTTCGTCGTCGGCCATATCACCCCTGAAGCCTATGAAGGCGGCGGTATCGCCCTGGTCCATGATGACGATATCATCGAACTCGATGCAAAAAAGAATACGATCACGTTGAAAATAGCCGATGCCGACCTAGCCAAAAGAAAAGCAGCCTGGAAACAGCCTGCCCTCAAGGCCGCTAACGGCATCCTGTTCAAATATGCCCGTCAGGTAAAAACCGCCGCCGAAGGCTGCGTAACAGACGAAATCTAAAACTTATTTATATGAGCCACCTCACATCCGCTCCGCCAAAACCCAAAACCACCAAAAAAGCCGCCCCGCGAGAATTGAGCGGGTCGGCCGCGGTGCTGGAATCCTTTTTGGCCGAAGGCGTCGACACCATCTTCGGTTATCCCGGCGGCGCGATCATGCCGATTTACGACGCACTGTATGACTACCGCGACAAACTCAACCATATCCTCGTCCGCCACGAGCAAGGCGCCATCCACGCCGCACAAGGCTTCGCACGGACTTCCGGCCGGACCGGCGTCGTATTCGCCACCAGCGGCCCCGGCGCAACCAACCTCGTTACCGGTCTCGCCGACGCCATGATCGACAGCACACCCGTCGTTTGCATCACCGGCCAGGTCTTCGCCCACCTCCTTGGCACCGACGCCTTCCAGGAAACAGACGTGATCAATATCACCACACCCGTGACCAAATGGAATTACCAGGTCACCGACGCAACGGAAATCCCTTCCGTCCTGGCCAAAGCCTTCTATATCGCCGGCAGCGGCCGCCCCGGGCCTGTCCTCATCGACATCACCAAGAATGCGCAGCTGCAAAAATTCAGCTACGAAGGTTATGCCCGCTGCCAGCATATCCGCAGCTATCGGCCAAAACCGATCGTCCGGAAAGAATATATCGACAAGGCCGCACAGCTGATCAACGAAGCGGAGCGCCCCTTTATCGTTTTTGGCCAGGGGATCATCCTCGGCAAGGCAGAAGAGGAGTTGAGGGCCTTTGTGGAAAAAAGCGGTATTCCCGCAGCATGGACCATCCTCGGCCTTAGCGCCCTGCCGACCAGCCACCCCCTCAACGTGGGGATGCTAGGTATGCACGGTAACTATGGCCCCAACGTCCTTACGAATGATTGCGACGTCCTGATCGCCATCGGGATGCGCTTTGACGACCGCGTCACCGGCCGCCTCGACAAATATGCCAAACAAGCAAAGGTTATCCACCTCGATATCGACCCCTCGGAAATTGACAAGAACGTCAAAACAACCGTCCCGGTCTGGGGCGATTGCAAAGAGACCCTTCCCCTGTTGACGGAAAAGATCCAGAAGAAGACCCATCCTCAATGGCTGCAACGATTCAGGGATCTCTACCAACAGGAATTCGACGCGGTCATCAAGGACGAGCTCAGTCCTTCCGCCGGCGAACTGACCATGGGCGAGGTGATCCGCGAACTCAACGCCCTCACAGGCGGGAATGCGGTCATCGTGACCGACGTGGGCCAGCACCAAATGGTGGCCTGCCGCTACGCAACGTTCAAGCGATCCAAAAGCAATGTCACCTCCGGCGGCCTCGGTACCATGGGCTTTGGGCTGCCCGCCGCCATCGGCGCCAAATTTGGCGCACGTGAGCGCACGGTCGTCGCCATCATTGGCGATGGAGGTTTCCAGATGACCCTGCAAGAGTTGGGCACGATCATGCAGTTCGACGTGGACGTCAAAATCCTGATCCTCAACAACCGCTTCCTCGGTATGGTCCGCCAATGGCAACAACTTTTTCACGATAAACGCTATTCCTTCGTGGATATCACCAGCCCCGACTTCGTCACCCTCGCGGGTGCCTATCACATCGAAGGCAACAGCATCAGCGACCGCACTCAACTCAAATCCGCCTTGAAGACCATGCTCGATCATCAGGGATCATATCTGCTGGAAGTCTTCACCGGCAAGGAAAATAACGTTTTCCCCATGGTACCCCAGGGCTGCAGCGTAAGCGAGATCCGGTTAAAATAACAAAAATGGCTGCCACCACCAACGATATGAAATGGAACGCCCGCCTCTATGACGACAAACATAATTTTGTCTTCAAATTCGGTGAGGATGTCGTTCAGCTACTCAACCCCCGCCAGGGAGAGCGGATACTCGACCTTGGCTGCGGTACCGGCTTCCTGACTAACCTCATTGCCCAGGCCGGCGCCCGCGTCATCGGCATCGACAAATCACCGGCAATGATCGAAAGAGCTCAGGCCGCCTACCCCGACCTCGACTTCCGCGTGCTGCCCGCCACCGACTTTCACTTCGATACGTCATTCGATGCGGTCTTTTCCAACGCGGTACTCCACTGGGTCCTCGATAAGGATGCGGCCATCGGCAACATCTATCATGCCCTGCGTCCCGGCGGCCGCCTCGTACTCGAAATGGGCGGCAAAGGAAACATCGAAGGTGTTCTCGTCGCCACCCGCAAGGCGCTGACCCGCCATGGGTATTACAGCAATGCCGCCGCCCAGGTCTGGTACTTTCCCTCCCTGGCGGAGTATACCACCCTTCTCGAACGCCGCGGCTTCCGGATCCAGTTCGCCGCTCACTTCGACCGGCCGACGGAATTGCAGGACACCGAAAACGGCATCAAAGACTGGCTGCGCATGTTCGGCAGCGCATTTTTCAACGACATCCCCGAAGACCAGGCGGGCGACATCCTCGAAGAGATCCAGGATATGCTGAAACCGACCCACTATAAAAACCATACCTGGTTCGCTGACTATAAGAGATTACGGATCGAAGCATTCAAACAATATTAAATCAACGATCATGACAAGCATCAAGCAGGAATATACGATTACCGTCTACACCGAGAACCAGATCGGCCTGATCAACCGCATCGCCATTCTGTTCTCCCGGCGGAAGATCAATATCGAAAGCCTGAATACCTCTCCCACCGAAGTAGAAGGCATCCACCGCTTTACCATCGTGATCAATGAGACGGAAGAAGTAGTGCGGAAACTCTGCCGCCAGCTGGAGAAGCAGGTAGATATCCTCAAAGCCTATTTTAACACCAACGAAGAGATCATCTGGCAGGAAATGGCCCTTTATAAGGTGTCTACCGACGAGATCGCCGAAAAAGTAAAGGTCGAACGCCTCCTCCGCGAATACGGCGCCCGCGCCGTCGTCATCCGGAAAGACTATACCGTCTTCGAGACCACCGGCCAGCGCGAAGAGACTGACCGCCTGATCACCTTCCTGGAACCCCTCGGCCTCATCGAATTCGTTCGCAGCGCCCGCATCGCCATCATCAAGGACTCCAGCGGCTTTCATGAAAAACTGAAAGAGTTCGAGCTGACCGAACCCGGCGAAGAGCTCATAGAGAACGAATTTTTAGATAAACAAGACCAAGTCTTTTCAATGTAAAAAACAAACCATGGCAAAACTAAATTTCGGCGGAGTTGAAGAAAACGTAGTGACCCGCGAAGAATTCCCGCTCGCGAAGGCTCAACAAGTATTGGCAAACGAAACCATCGCGGTCATCGGCTACGGCGTCCAGGGCCCCGGCCAGGCACTCAACCAAAAAGACAACGGCATCAACGTCATAGTAGGTCAACGGAAAAACTCCAAAACCTGGGATAAAGCCGTACGCGACGGTTTTGTGCCGGGCGAAACCCTCTTCGAGATCGAAGAAGCACTGCAACGCGGCACCATTATTTGCTACCTGCTCAGCGACGCCGCCCAGATCCAGCTGTGGCCGACGGTGAAGAAACACCTCACGCCCGGCAAAGCACTCTACTTCTCCCATGGCTTCGGCATCACCTTCAACGAACAAACCGGGATCATCCCGCCAAAAGATGTCGACGTCTTCCTCGTCGCACCCAAAGGCTCAGGCACCTCGCTCAGAAGGATGTTCCTCCAGGGCCGCGGTCTCAACAGCAGCTATGCCATCTTCCAGGACGCCACCGGAAAAGCAAAAGACCGCGTCATCGCCCTCGGCATCGCCGTCGGCAGCGGATACCTTTTCGAAACCGACTTCAGAAAGGAAGTATACAGCGATCTGACCGGAGAACGCGGCACCCTCATGGGCGCCATTCAGGGCATTTTCGCCGCACAGTATGAAGTGCTCCGCAAGAAAGGCCACACCCCATCGGAAGCCTTCAACGAAACAGTAGAAGAACTTACCCAGTCCCTGATGCCGCTGGTCGCCGAAAATGGCATGGATTGGATGTATGCGAACTGTTCCACCACCGCACAAAGGGGCGCCCTCGACTGGTGGAAACGCTTCCGCGATGCTACACTGCCTGTTTTCACCGAACTCTACGAAAGCGTAGCCGCCGGTAAGGAATCCCAACGCTCCATCGATTCCAACAGCCGGCCCGACTACCGCGAAAAACTCGAGGCGGAACTGAAAGAGCTGCGCGAAAGCGAACTCTGGCAAGCCGGTAAGACCGTCCGCAGCCTTCGGCCCGAAAATCAACCCGTGGGAGGCTCCACCCAAAAATCAGTGAAAAGTGAACCAGTCGCATAACAACTCAATTCCAGAACCCGGTCTCGCAAAAGACCGGGAATTAGATTTCACCGCCGCCGCGAAGCGGCTCAGCAAAGTCGTGACCCGTACCCCGCTGGCGTTTAACCAGCGCCTCTCCCGCAAATTCGCATGCCGCGTCTTCCTCAAACGAGAAGACCTGCAAGTCGTAAGAAGCTACAAACTCCGCGGCGCCTACAACATGATGAGCAGCCTCCCCGAAGACCTGCTCCGCAATGGCGTGGTCTGCGCCAGCGCCGGCAACCACGCCCAGGGATTCGCCTACTCCTGTCATAAGCTCGACGTCAAAGGCGTGGTCTTCATGCCGATCATCACCCCGCGACAAAAGATCAACCAGACGCGCATGTTCGGGGAGAATAATATCGAGATCATCCTGACCGGTGACACCTTCGACGACTGCAATACCGCTGCCATCCAGTACACCAAAGAACACGGCATGACCTTCATCCCGCCCTTCGAAGACCTTCGCATCATTGAAGGCCAGGGGACCGTAGCCGTAGAGATCCTTGAAGACCTGCCCGACATAGACTACCTCTTCGTCCCCGTCGGCGGGGGCGGCCTGGCCTCCGGTGCAGGTACCTACTTCAAAACCTTCTCGCCGAAAACAAAGATCATCGGCCTGGAACCCGAAGGCGCCCCCTCCATGCTGACCGCCTTCCGGAACGGCCACCCCGTGACACTCGAAAACATCGACCGCTTCATCGACGGTGCGGCCGTCAAAAGAGTGGGCGACCTTACCTACAGTATCTGCCGCGAAGTCCTCGATGACATGCACCTCGTACCCGAAGGGAAAGCCTGCTCGACCATCCTGAAACTCTATAACGAAGACGCCATCGTAGTGGAACCCGCCGGCGCCCTGAGCATCGCCGCCCTCGATGACTACGCGGAAGCGATAAAAGGCAAAACCGTCGTCTGCGTCGTGAGCGGCAGCAATAACGACATCGACCGCATGCAGGAGATCAAAGAACGCTCGCTGCAATATGAGGGCCTGAAACATTACTTCCTGATCCGCTTCGCCCAACGCCCCGGCGCCCTGAAGGAATTCGTCAACCATGTCCTCGGACCCGATGACGACATCACCCGCTTCGAATACATGCAGAAACACAACAAGGAAACCGGCCCGGCCCTCGTCGGCATCGAGCTGTCTTCCAAAGAGGATTATCAGAAGCTGCTGAATAAATTAGCCCTGCATAATATCACCTATACCGAATTGAACAAAAATGACACATTATTCGGATATTTAGTGTAATTTTATAGGGAACCGTAACCAATGCCATAGGAAAATCTAAGAATTAGGGTATTTTTTTGAATAACGTCTAATATTGCTGTTAATGATGGTTAAGAAAGACATCGGACTTTACTCTCCTGAGTTTGAACGCGACGCCTGTGGCATCGGCTTCGTGGCAAACATCAAAAGCAACAAATCCCACCAGATCGTCTCCGATGCCCTGACGATCCTGGAAAATATGGAACACCGCGGCGCCTGTGGCTGTGAGAACAATACCGGCGACGGGGCCGGCATCATGATCCAGATCCCGCACGAATTCTTCTTCGACGAGTGTATCCGGCTCGGCATCCACCTGCCGGCCTATGGCAAATACGGTGTTGGGATGCTTTTCTTCCCGCGTGACATCCGCCTCAAGGAAGAATGCCGCGATACTTTCAGCCGCTCCGCCGAAAAGCTGGGCCTCGAGATCCTGGGCTATCGCAAAGTACCCGTCAACCCGGAGGGCATCGGCCCCACCGCCTTATCCGTGGAGCCCGAGATGGAACAGGTCTTCATCGCCTGCCCCGACCATATTAAACAACCCGACAACTTCGAGCGGAAACTGTTCATGTTGCGTAACTATGCGAGCAATACCATCAACAACACGATCAAAAAAGACGCCATCGGCTTCTATGTCGCCTCCCTCTCCTATAAAACCATCGTCTATAAGGGCCAATTGACCAGCGGCCAGGTACGCCACTATTTCCCGGACCTGGGCAACAAGCGGGTGGTCTCCGCTTTTGGCCTGATCCACTCCCGCTTCGCCACCAATACCTTCCCTTCCTGGAAACTGGCCCAGCCTTTCCGATATATAGCACATAACGGTGAGATCAATACGCTGCAAGGCAACCTGAACTGGCTGCGGACGAGCGAAAAGGGATTCACCACTCCCTATTTCACGAAGGAAGAGATGGATATGCTCCTTCCCATTATTTCCGAAGGAGCTTCCGACAGCGCCTGCCTCGATAACGTCATCGAATTGCTCACGCTTTGCGGCCGATCGCTTCCCCATGTCATGATGATGCTGATCCCCGAAGCCTGGGACGGCAACGAACTGATGGACCCCGTTAAAAAGGCCTTTTATGAATTCCATGCCTCCATCATGGAACCCTGGGACGGCCCGGCCTCGATCTCCTTTACCGACGGTAAGATCATCGGCGCCACCCTCGACCGCAACGGACTTAGACCCTCGCGCTATTGTGTTACCAAAGATCACCGGGTCATCATGGCCTCGGAGACCGGTGTCCTGCCGATCGACCCGGCCCTCATCATAGAAAAAGGCCGCCTTCAGCCGGGAAAGATGTTTATCGTTGATCTCGAACAAGAGCGTATAATCAGCGATGATGAGCTGAAGTCGAAGATCTGCTCCCAACAGCCTTATGCCGAATGGCTGAATAAATACAAGATCCGGCTGGAAGAACTGCCCGAACCCCGGGTCGCTTTCACCCACCTCGAACACGACCAGATCTTCAAATACCAAAAAGCCTTCGGCTATACCACCGAAGACCTCGATAACCTCATCGCACCGATGTGCCTCGACGGGAAAGAACCCGTGGGCTCGATGGGCACCGACGTCCCGCTGGCCGTCCTTAGCGACCAGCCGCAACACCTGAGCAGCTATTTCAAACAGCTGTTCGCCCAGGTGACCAACCCACCCATCGACCCCATCCGGGAACGACTCGTCATGTCCCTCGCCAGCTTCGTCGGCGGCAACGCCAACCTGCTGGAAGAAGACCCGCTGGCCTGCCACTCCGTCGCCCTCAAACATCCCGTGCTGAGCAACCATGAGCTGGAAAAAGTACGGAGCATCGATACCGGCATCTTCCAGGCAAAAACACTCCAGACCTACTTCCGGGCCGACGGTAAACCCGGCTCCCTGCAGGCAGGCCTCGACCGCCTTTGCCGCTATGCCGTCGATGCCGTCGAAGACGGTTTTGAAGTGCTGATCCTCACCGACCGCGCCATCGACTCGGACCACGCACCCCTCCCTTCGCTCCTGGCATGTTCCGCTGTCCATCACCACCTCATCCGCAAAGGATATCGCGGCCAGGTCGGCATCATCGTGGAAGCGGGCGACGTCTGGGAAGTGCATCACTTCGCCTGCCTCATTGGATTCGGCGCCACCGCCATCAACCCCTATCTCGCCCTTTCGACGATCCGGGACCTGAAGCTGACCGATAAGCTGAAGACCGACCTCGACGTCGAAGAGCTGAAGAAAAATTATATCAAAGCCATCTGTGAGGGCCTGTTCAAAGTCTTCTCGAAAATGGGCATCTCTACCCTCCAGTCCTATCAGGGCGCCCAGATCTTCGAGATCATCGGCCTCAACCGCTCAGTCGTAGACAAATATTTTACCGGCGCCACCTCGCGTATCGAAGGCATGGGCCTTGACGAGATCGCGAAGGAAGTGCTTACCAAACACTTCTTTGCCTTCAGCAGGAAAAATATCCCTGTCGACCGGCTGCCCGTCGGCGGTATCTACCAGTGGAAGCGCAAAGGCGAATTCCACCTCTTTAACCCGGCCACCGTACATCTGCTCCAATACTCCACCCGGATGAACGACTACGAGACGTTCAGGAAATATTCAAAGCTGGTCAACGAACAAAGCGAAAAGGCGGCGACACTCAGAAGCCAGCTTACTTTCAAGCGCAACCGCCCCTCCATCCCGCTCGAAGAAGTCGAACCGGCACGGGACATCTACAAACGCTTCGCCACGGGCGCCATGTCCTTTGGCTCGATCTCCCACGAAGCCCACTCTACCCTCGCCATCGCCATGAACCGGCTCGGCGGGAAAAGCAATACCGGCGAAGGCGGTGAAGACGAACTGCGCTACGAGCCGCTGCCAAACGGCGACTCCATGCGGTCAGCCATCAAGCAGGTGGCCTCGGCCCGCTTCGGCGTCACGAGCTACTACCTCACCATGGCCGACGAGCTGCAGATCAAGATGGCCCAGGGCGCGAAGCCCGGCGAAGGCGGCCAGCTCCCCGGCCACAAGGTGGACGAATGGATCGGAAAAGTCAGGCACTCGACGCCAGGCGTCGGACTGATCTCCCCGCCGCCGCACCACGATATCTATTCGATCGAAGACCTCGCACAGCTGATCTTCGACCTGAAGAACGCGAACCGCAACGCCCGCATCAGCGTCAAACTGGTTTCCAAAGCCGGCGTCGGCACGATCGCCGCAGGCGTCGCAAAGGCAAAATCCGACGTCATCCTCATCTCCGGTCATGACGGCGGCACCGGCGCCTCCCCCCTGAGCTCGATCCGCCACGCGGGCCTGCCCTGGGAACTGGGATTGGCCGAGTCGCATCAAACACTCGTCCGGAACAAACTCCGCAGCCGGGTTGTCCTGCAAGCCGACGGCCAGATGAAGACGGGCCGCGATATCGCCATCGCTACTTTACTCGGCGCCGAAGAATGGGGCCTCGCAACCACCGCCCTGGTCGTTGAAGGTTGCATCCTGATGCGGAAATGCCATCTGAATACCTGCCCCGTCGGCGTCGCCACGCAGGATCCGGAGTTGCGGAAACGCTTCGCGGGCAATGCCGATCACGTGGTCAATTTCTTCCAGTTCATCACCCAGGAGCTGCGGGAGATCATGGCCGAGCTGGGTTTCCGTACCATCGACGAGATGGTCGGCCAGGTGGACAGCCTTCAGGTGCGCGAAAACATCGACCACTGGAAATACGGTAAACTCGACCTCTCGCCGATCCTTTATAAAGAACCGGCCTCGATGTACACCGGCCTCTATCACCAGGAAGAACAGGACCACGGCCTGTCGGACGTCCTTGACTGGAAACTGCTGGAAGCCGCCCAGCCTGCACTCGACCACCGGCAAAAGGTCTTCGCGGCATTCCCGATCCGGAACACCGACCGCACCGTGGGTACCATCCTGTCCAACGAGATCTCCAAACGTTACAAAGGCCACGGCCTTCCTGAAGACACGCTGCACTTCAAGCTGACCGGTACCGCCGGTCAGAGCTTCGGCGCCTTCAATACCCGCGGGGTCTGCCTCGAGCTGGAAGGAGACGCCAACGATTACTTCGGCAAAGGTCTCTCCGGCGCAAGACTGATCGTATACCCTTCACAAAATGCCGGATTCATCCCCGAAGAGAACAGCATCATCGGCAACGTGGCCTTCTACGGCGCCACCTCGGGCGAAGCCTTTATCCGCGGTAAAGCCGGCGAACGGTTTGCTGTCCGGAACTCGGGTGTCCGCGCCGTCGTGGAAGGCGTAGGTGACCACGGTTGCGAATACATGACCGGAGGCCGGATCGTCATCCTCGGCAACACCGGCCGCAACTTCGCCGCCGGCATGAGTGGCGGTATCGCCTATGTCTATGACGTCCGCGGGAGGTTCCCGATACACTGTAACCGTGAAATGGTTGAGCTGGACCCCGTAGAAGCAGAAGATATCGCCGAACTGAAAGACATGATCCAACGACATTACGCCTATACCGGCAGCAACGTCGCCAAATTCGTACTGGACGACTTCGACAACCAGTTGCAGCATTTCGTAAAGGTCTTCCCGACCGACTACAAAAAGGCCCTCCGCGCCGCCGCGCCGGCGCCGGTTGCCAATCCTCATTCAAATCGTTAAACAATCAGATTCACCGACATGGGCAAGCCAACAGGATTCCTCGAATATACCCGCCACCTCCCCGCCAAACGCCCCGTTCAGGAGCGCCGGAACGACTATAACGAATTCGTTCACTCGTATTCCCCGCAGGAGCTCAACCAGCAATCCGCGCGCTGCATGAATTGCGGTATCCCCTTCTGTCACCACGGCTGCCCCCTCGGCAACGTCATCCCCGAATTCAATGACGCCGTCTATCGCCAGCAATGGCAGGAAGCCTATGAGATCCTGCGGTCGACTAACAATTTCCCTGAATTCACCGGCCGCATCTGCCCCGCTCCCTGCGAAAGCAGCTGCGTACTGGGCATCAACCAGCCACCCGTAACCATCGAAGAAATAGAGAAACATATCATCGAGATCGCCTTCGAAAACGGCTTCGTCAAACCGAACCATCCGCCATTGAGAACCGGTAAGAAGGTAGCCATCGTGGGCTCCGGCCCCGCCGGGCTTGCCGCCGCCGACCAACTCAACGCAGCCGGGCACACCGTAACCGTATTCGAACGGGACGACGAACCCGGCGGTCTCCTGCGCTACGGCATCCCTGACTTTAAACTCGAGAAATGGGTCGTCTCCCGCCGCATCAGGCTGATGGAAGAAGCCGGCATCACCTTCCGCTGTAATTCGGAAGTCGGCGGAAATGTCAGTATTAACGACCTCCTGAGAGAATTCCACGCCATCGTGCTCGCGGGCGGCTCCACCATTCCCCGCGACTTGCCGATCCCCGGCCGCAGCCTGAAAGGCGTTCATTTTGCAATGGAATTCCTGAAGCAACAGAACAAACGGGTCGCCCACCTCCCCATCGACGGCGAGCCTGTCTTTGCAACCAACAAGAACGTCGTCGTCATCGGCGGCGGCGATACCGGCAGCGACTGCGTTGGAACTTCCAACCGCCACAAGGCACTTTCCGTTACCCAGTTCGAGCTGATGCCCAAACCACCGCACTCCCGTACCGAGTATATGCCGTGGCCTACCTATCCCATGGTCCTGAAGACCTCCTCGTCCCACGAAGAAGGCGCCGACCGGCACTGGGCCGTCGCTACCAAGGAATTCATCGGCGATGACCAGGGCAACCTCAAAGCCCTGCGCACCGTCGTACTGGAATGGTCCTTTACCGAAGACGGCCGAGCCGCCCGGTTCACCGAAGTCCCCGGCAGCGAACGGGAACTGCCCTGCGAACTGGCCCTCCTCGCCATGGGCTTCGTCCACCCGCAGCACCACGGCCTGCTGAATGAACTCGACGTGGAGCTCGACGACCGCGGGAACGTCCGGGCCTCGGACAAGAACTACCAGACCAATATTGCCAAGGTCTTCACCGCCGGCGACATGCGCCGCGGCCAATCCCTCGTCGTCTGGGCCATCAGCGAAGGCCGCGAATGCGCCCGGAAGGTCGACGAATACCTGGTCGGCGCCTCCGCCTCCCTGCTCGAACGCCGCGACCAGTCACTGATCGAACTTTAGAACCTCACCAACAACGCCAGTACAAACCTCGTTTCCGACATGACCAGGTCCGGCATCCATGGCCCCCCATTAGGACCGCTCGTACTCCAGCTGCTCAGCGGCGGCGCTATCGAAGCCCCGTTCGATGTATAGGTGTAGCCGCCTATATTGGCAAACCCATTGGGCGAAGTGACACCCCCATGCCCTGCAAAATAGCCTGCGAGCGCAGTCGTCCCGGGTGCAGGATCGATCGAATTTACCTTCCGGTGGACCCATTCGAACTTAAGCGTAAGGTTTTGATTGGGCATGTAATCGACCGAGGTCGAATAGTCCCAGGCGTCGAACGTCGAGCCGGGGCCGGTCTGCTGCTGGAATATGGTATCGGCATATCCCGTGGGCGCCAACACCAGGTACTGCCCCGGATTGTGCATATAGCCACCCCCCACCGTCCACGCGAATCTCTGCTTTTCACCAAACCACAACCGGTTATATACCATGCCGCTGATGAAATTCTGCGCAGGCAGGTATCCCGGCTTGCCCTTCGTCCCTTTACCAAACGGCGTCACCCCATCCCCATTTTCAAATCCAAAATCCCCCGTGAATGAAAATGCTCCCTTCGTCACAAAACCATGCTTGCGGTTCAAATACCGGTACTCATAGCTGTCGTCGCTGTGGATCCGATACCGGCCGGGCGCTCCTTCATCATCCTTGCCATAATAGAAATTGAATACATAATCGACCCGCTCCTTCGGCCGGTAATAGATCGAGTACCCCATCCCCGGCGAATTATTGAACATCCCGTAACTCTGCCAGCCATTGATCAGCCACAATTCCACCTTCAGCTTGTCGGTCGGGAACATCTGCAACCGAAGCCCGTTGAAAAACCACGGCGTATTGTCCGACGTATAGGAAGGTTGATATCCCCAATTCTCGAAGTTGTTGTAGGAGAACAACCCGATATAGGACATGAAAATACCCGCATCGAGGTTGATGCCGTGCCAGACATCCCAGTGATAACCCCCATAAGCCTCACTGATATACCTGTAGATCGTTTGCAGGTCATACTGCCCCTTATACGAGCTGCCGTCATTACGCGGAACCACCGTCGACCTGGTCCCGAACTGCATCATGATCCTCCCCCGGACATTGTCTACATGAATGTCGCCGCCAAAACCCAGGAAAGAAAGCTGGAGCTCATTGTCCCGGGACAACGCCGTAGAACCGACCACCGTATTGTCGATGGGGTTGTTGTACGAGTGCGTATAGTTCAGATCCACCGTAATATCGCTGGTAAAATATTTGTTGTCGATCAGCGGCGGAGTGGTTTTGCGGCTGGTACCGTTGAGCCACGAAAAATCTCCAAAGGCAAAAGGTGCACTGGCCGGCTCCCTCGCCGCAAAGGATCCTTTGGATGGGGCAGGCCTCACAACCGTCGAATCCTGACTATAGCCATCCAGAAAAATCAGCGATGCACTGATACAAATAACGATCCTCTTGAACATGCATAAAAGTTTATACTGCCGTTTGTCCAATTATGTACCAGAGCGGGCCGCCCCAAAGCCTCATGCACCCAAACCCGGTACTGTTAAGGATTTCATAAGAAAGAGGCCACCTTCCCTTCCCCTGCCGCTTTCGCCAAACCACCCCAAATTGAAAAGCCCTTTTACCGATTCGGCAAAGGGCACCGGCTTCCCCCCCAGCCGCCGTTCCCTGCCGCTAACCCGCCATTATCCCAACCGGGGCGGCCGTTCCTTAGAAAGCCCTCAAAAGCAGCAAAGGGTCTTTTTAACTTCGGAAAAAAGTGTTCTTTCCAAACCCAAAACCTGCCGCCATGCGCATCTTTACAATCCTCCCCGCCGTCATTCTCGCTATCCTCCTTCCGGCAACGACCCGGTCCCAGATCAATCGGAACTGGGCGAGCACCCTTGCCTCACCATCGACCATGGTATCCTGCGTTAAGACGGACGCCTCCGGAAATGTGTATGTCGCCGGCATAGTCACCAACACTTTTTCCTATATACTGATCAAATACAACGCATCGGGCGTCCAGCAGTGGGTCGCCGCCGGCAGTGCGGGCACCGCATTTTATGATCTCGGCTACCCCGGTATTGCCGGCATCGGCATCGACCAGTCGGGCAACGTATACATAACCTCCAACTGGTTGGGCGGTATGGGGACGACAGCTTACAATTCATCAGGACAGCAGCTGTGGTACACGGTGCCCACCTACAATAACTGCTATTGCGTTGCATACGCCGCGACCGTGGACGCCTCGGGAAATGTGTATATCACCGGAAAAGCCGAAGCCGACGGGGGCTCGGCAGGGACCGCGACCTGCCTGACCGTAAAACTGAATTCCGCCGGCAGCCAGCAGTGGGCCGTTGCGTATAGCAGTACGCTCCAGGAATCGCTCGGGTTATACATCGCACTCGATGCCTCCGGAAATGTTTATGTTGCAGGTAATGTCACAAACCCCCATCTCTATATCAGTGGAGGGTCTCGCGGCGGTATCATTACCTTCAAGCGGGACACGACTCTCGATATTGTGGCGATCAAATATGACCCTTCAGGCAATACGCTCTGGACCAATACGTACAACGGCGGTTACCAAACCAACGATTCACCCGACGGATTAGCCCTGGACGCGTCCGCAAATGTGTACCTCATTGGCTACAGCAAGGCGACCAGTCAGGTCAACGAGATCATCGCCTGGTCAACCGGCGGGACCCAGCTATGGCTGAATCAGGATCTGCCGGCAGTGACCTCCAATAGCAGCATCGCCGTCGACCCCTCCGGCAATATACTGACGCTAGGCTCGACCGGCAGTAGTTTTAACGTCACTAAATATACTTCAGCGGGAACACTCTCGTGGACCTACTATGGCTCGGCAATTTCGTCCGGCAACTCCTACATGGCCCTCGATAACGAGGGGAACTGCTATGTAACGGGAACCGCCGCGGGTAATTATACCACCGTACAGGTGTCGGCCTCCGGCACCCAGGGCTGGGAAGCCAGCTACTCCGGCCCAGTCAATGGGTTGAATAAAGCCGCCGGGATCGCCGTTTTCAATCTCCCCTCCTCCAGGCCAGGCGTCGTCGTCAGCTACCCCGAGATCGATGTCGCCGGTACAGCGGATAATGGAACGGAAATCGCTACCGTTCAGTACCAATATAAGGCAGAAATATTAGCGGCATCGAAAACCGACTCCCTCGCCGGTCAGGCCACTATCGCCCCCTTCGCATCCCAACTCTCCAACTTCCCCAACCCCTTCCGCAGCGCGACCACTATCACCTATACGCTCAGCAGCGACAGCCACGTCATCCTGCAGGTCTATAACGGCACAGGCCGGCCCGTCACCACCCTCGTGGACGAAGATGAAACCGCCGGCCCGCATACCCTGTCCTTCAATGCAAGCCGCCTCGCGCCCGGCCTCTATCCATACCGGATCACAGCGGTCTCCCCTCAAGGCTCCTTCACCCAAACCAAACAAATGCTGATACAATGATCCCGGACAAGCAACCCCGACGCCTGCGCCGTCTGCCCCATCCCGTCTCAAACCAGCTTTCTCGCCACCCGCCCGATGGTGAGGCCCTGGACAAGGATGGAAAAAACCACCACGATATAGGTAATAGGAACCAGTAATTCTCCCTGCATACTTGCAGGCACCGACAATGCCATTGCAACCGATATCCCCCCCCTTAACCCTCCCCACGTGAGTATGGGGATAGCATTCCGCTCGAAAGCCGTCAGGTATTTCAGCAAACCGATTGGCAGCAGCACGGACAGATAACGCGCCATCAGAACGACCGGGATACAGATCAATCCCAGAGCCACAACCATTTTATTGAAGGGAAGCACCAACATCTCAAACCCCATCAATAAAAACAGGATTGCATTCAGAAATTCATCGATCATTTCCCAGAATTTATCCAGGTAATCCCTTGAAGTCTCACTCATCCCTTCAGTCCGGCTCTTGTTGCCCGTTATCAGCCCGGCGACGACCATGGCCAGCGGGCCGCTGACACTCAGCCGGTCCGCCAGCAGATAACCACCCGCAACAATACCCAACGTGATCATCACCTCGACCTGGTAATGATCGATTGATCGGATCATGAAATATCCTGCATATCCCAGGGCGACGCCCAGCAGAACCCCGCCCCCGGCCTCCCGTACAAAGAGCAGGACAGTCCTGCCCCCATCGAAATGACCACCCCCTCCTTCGATAATGTCATAAATAGTAATGAAAAGCACAAGAGCTACCCCATCGTTAAAAAGCGACTCGCCGCTTATCTTGGTCTCCAGGGAATCAGGGATACGGGCCTGGCGGAGAACACTCAATACGGCTATCGGATCGGTAGGCGATATCAACGCGCCGAACAGCAGGCAATATTGAAACTCCAGGGCGGCATGCAATAGCGGCGACAGCAAATACAGCAAACCTCCGATGATAAAAGTGGAAAGCAGCGTGCCTATCGTAGAAAAAGTGAGAATGGAAGCCCGCTGCGTCCGCATCCGCTTTCCATCCAGGTGAATAGCTCCGGCAAAAAGCAAAAAGCTCAGCATGATCTTCATCAACACCGTATAAAAGTCGATACCCCGGACCAATCGGCTGATATCGTCGATAGATTGAGGCCAGATCCGGCCAACAGCTATCACCATCAGCGAGAATAAAAGGGAAATGAACAGGATGCCGATTGTCGCCGGCCACCGGATGAACCGATGGTTAATGTAAGCGAACAGGGCCGCCAGCACAGTCATTACGGCAAAGGCATTATACAGCGCCATCGAAAAGATTTAGACCCGAAAATAATCCTTATACCCCGCCGGAAGGGCCCTAGGCCGAATTCCGCGCCGCATTAATGATCCCGAAGGAACTTCGCATGATCAGCTTCTCATACACCTCTTTCATCCCCTTATTCTCGCCGCTCTTCTCAAGCGCCCAACACTTGGTTAAAGCATACTGCTGGATCGTACTCAGCGGCAACACGATCCGCTCCCGCATCTGGATGGACAAGGAATCGACCGGATAATCCGCCATGAGCTCATTCCTGCCCGAAAGCCTCAAAATGTATTTCTTCGTCAACTCAAATTCATCATAGATCATCGCCCAGATCTCCCCATACACCTTATCCTTCGAAAAATGCTCCGTCAACGGGAAGAAACATTTCTTCATCGCCATCTCGCAGTTATCCAGCAATGTCCGGAAAAACAGCGAGCTCTCATACAAATATTTCACCGCCTTCCATTTCCCCCGCTTGTCCATTTCCTGTAACGCAAACCCTACCCCATAATAGCCGGTCACATTCTGCTTGAGCTGACTCCAGGCGCCCACAAAAGGGATCGCACGCAGATCGGTCAGATCCAGCCGGCCACCCTTTCGCCGCGAAGGCCGGCTCGCAATATTCGTCTCACTGTAGAAACGCAGCGGACTTACTTCGTTGAGGTATCGCAGGAAATAAGGATGCTCCTTCAGCCTCGTATAAGCAGTATAGCTGTCCGCGGCCATCGCGGCCATCAAAGCCTCTTCGCCCGCCTCCAGGGTGACCTCCCTGGACGAGAACAGATCGTTGGAGATGCCCGCATGAAGCAGCTGCTCGATATTGTATTGCGCCGTATCCACCGTCCCGAAATTGGAACTGACCGTCTGCCCCTGTACCGTCAGCTGGATCTCCTTGTTGGCGATGTTCTTCCCCATCGACGCATAGAACCGATGCGTCTTGCCCCCACCCCTCGCCGGCGGCCCGCCACGACCATCGAAAAAAACTGCATCGACATCGTATTTGCGGGAAATGGCCGTCAACTCTTCTTTTGCCTTGTAGATCCCCCAGTTCGCCATCAGATAACCGCCATCCTTCGTTCCATCCGAAAAACCGAGCATGATCGTTTGCGTATTCCCACGTTGCTTCAGATGTTTCCGGTAAACCGCATTGCTATATAACTCCTCCATCACCGTTGCCGCGGCTTGCAGATCTTCCACCGTCTCGAACAACGGGACGATATCCACCGGAAGCGCATCCGCCTTCCAGCCGCTCACCACGAATAACTGGAAGACCTCCAGAACATTCGCCGCCCTGCTGCAGTGACTGATCACATATCGGTTACACCCTTCCTCGCCATTCATCTGCTGAATGACCCGCACCGTTCTGATTACCTCCAGCGTATCTCTAACCAACGGTTCCTCATATAAGGCGGGATCTGCCTGACCACCACGTTCAGCCACGGCCGCCAGCACCGCCGTATGCACACTGCTGTCCTGCCGGATATCCAGCGTCGCGAAATGAAGTCCGAATATCATCACCTTGCCGATCAGGTTGTCCACCAAATGAAGGAACAAACTGTTGTGCTGATAAATAATGATCTCCCGGATCTTCGCCAGATCCGCCAGGATCTCCTCCCTGGACAGATCGGTCCGCTGATTGGGAATAAAAATGTTATTGTACAGCTTGTCCTCCAGTTCGGCAATCAATACATCCACCCCCTTGAACGTGAGCCGCCGCTTGAGCCGCCGCACATCCAGGTAATAACACTTGATGATGGCGCCGCGCAATGCCTCGGCCACCCGTAGCGTCGTATCCGCCCTGACGAATGGATTGCCATCCCGGTCCCCGCCCGGCCAGAATCCCATCTTGATGACCGCATTCTTATTGTCCAACGCATCCGGAAAAAAATCCCGCAGCATCGAGATGATCTTTCCACTGGCCGTATAAAACACATTCTCCAGGTACCAGATCAGGCTGATCGCCTCGTCATACGGCGTGGGCTTTTGCTTTTTCAGGAACGGCGTCTTGCCGAGCTGCTGCATATAAAGGTTGATCTCCGCCGCATTGTTCTCGATAACCGCCCGCGATAGATCATTGATGATGCCCAGGACCGTCCCCGGATAGAATTGCGTCGGATGCGCCGTGAGCACCAGCCGCACGGAATAATCCTTTAGCTTCTCCGTCAATTCCTCCTCCTTGCCCGTCTGGATCACCTCCGACAATAAATGCTTCAATGTGCCCTGACCACCCATATCATTCACATGCCGGAATGCCGCATCCTCGAGTGCATCGAACAGCACGATCTGCCGCTCCACATACTGCACGAAGCGAAAAAGGATATCCGCCCGCTCCCGCTCTCCCGCGAGCGCCGTCTGCTTGCGGAAGAATTCCTCGAGGATCTCCTCCGGGCTTTGCTTCTTCAAATACCCTTCCTCGCAAACCGTCAGCAACAACGACAACAGAATACCCGTTTTCTCGATCCGATGGAAAGGCAATGACGTGAACAGACTATTGTAAAGCTGGAACTTGATCCCGACCAGGTTCTTGAATTGCGGCAACCCCTGGGATGGTTGATAATTCATAACGAATTTTTTTTCACTGGAACCGCATCCGGCGGTTCAGGTTTAATCCCATTCAAAAAACACCCGAATACTGCAGAATATTTTCAATGGAGGCCCAAAATTACTTCATTTCAATTAAAGAAACCGTCTTTTTTTGTTTTTCCATTCAATTCACCTACCTTCGCTCCATCGTGATCTCCCGCATCCCACATATCGTCGCCTCGCAAATTACAACGATTATCTCCATTACAACCCGTTAAGGGTTGCCACTTTCCATATTACCCCATCGTTTCCCCCTGTTCGGGCCTTTTCAAATTCAATCCTATTCACTTATGCAGGTTTTAAAATTCGGCGGCACTTCCGTAGCCAACGCAGAAAATATCTCCAAAGTCATTCACCTCGTCCGGGAAGCCTTGTCAAAAGATCGCACCATCCTCATCGTCTCGGCACTCGGCGGCATCACGGATATGCTTATCCAAACTGCCGCATCGGCAGCCGCGGGGGATGAGACCTATAAAGACAAATTACAGGAGATCGAACACCGCCACCTCGCGACCGTGCGGTCCCTGCTGCCCATCACCCGCCAATCCGCCGCCCTGAGCGCCGTAAAGACCCGCTGCAACGAGATCGAAGATATCTGCAGCGGCGTATTCCTCTTAGGTGAGCTTTCACCGCGCACGCAGGACAAGATCGTGAGCTATGGCGAGCTCCTGTCCTCTTATATCGTCGCCGCACGGTTCGCCTCCCTGGACATCGATCATGCCTGGAAAGACACCCGCGAACTGATCGTCACCGACTTACACTATGGCCATGCCGCCGTCGACTTCCCGAAAACTAACAGGAATATAAAAGAATATCTCGCCGGCTCCTCTGCATCCCTCTTCATCCTCCCCGGTTTCATCGCCGCTGACGAAAAAGGGATCACGACGACCCTCGGCCGTGGCGGCTCCGACTATACCGCGGCCATCCTTGCAGCGGCCACAGACGCCCGCACATTGGATATCTGGACCGACGTCTCCGGAATGATGACCGCCGACCCCCGTCTCGTAACAAACGTGAAATTGATCCCCCGGATTTCCTACCAGGAAGCCATGGAACTATCCCATTTCGGCGCCAAAGTCATCTATCCGCCGACCATCCAGCCGGTCATGCGAAAAAACATCCCCGTCAGGATCCTGAATACCTTCGCTCCCGAAGACCCCGGCACCGTGATCGAACTGGATGCGATCCATAATGGCGACAGCATCCGCGGCATCTCCAGCATCCCCCGGATCGCCCTGCTGAGTCTCGAAGGCAGCGGCATGGTTGGCATCCCGGGATTCTCCAAACGTCTCTTCGAAGCCCTGTCGAGCCACCAGGTCAACGTCATCCTGATCACCCAGGGTTCTTCCGAACATTCCATTTGCGTCGGTATCGACGAGACAAACGCCGACATCGCCAAACAAGCCATCGACCATAGCTTCCACCCGGAGATCGTCGCCGGCACAGTCGACCCCCTCATCGTCGAAACTGGCCTGTCCGTGATCGCACTCGTAGGGGATCACATGAAAAGCCATCCGGGGATCAGCGGCAAAATGTTCGGCGCCCTGGGGCGCAACGGTGTCAACGTCCGCGCCATCGCCCAGGGATCGTCGGAAAGAAACATAACCGCCGTGATCGCCGCCGGCGACGTGAAAAAAGCCATCAATGTCCTGCATGAGGAATTTTTTGAGACTTCCTACCGGCAGCTTAACCTCTTCATCACCGGTACCGGCAACGTCGGCCGCCGCCTCATCGACCAGCTGAAACAACAAAAGGCCTGGCTCCAGCAACAACTGCGCATCCAGCTCCGCGTCGTCGGCCTGGCCAATAGTCGCAAAATGATCTTTGATAACGAAGGCATCGATCTCGATCACTGGCGCGACCGCCTGGAACAAGGAAGCCCGATGTCACTCGATCGGTGGGTCGAGGAGATCGCCTCCCGCAACCTTCGCAACTCGGTCTTTGCCGATGTCACCGCCAACAGCGAAGTGGCCGCCTGCTATGCCGACCTGCTGCAAAAAAGTATCTCCGTCGTCGCCTGCAACAAAATAGCCTGCTCCTCTCCCTATAAGAACTACCGGCACCTTAAAGACCTCGCCCGCGAATACAATGCCCGCTTTCTTTTTGAGACCAATGTCGGCGCCGGCCTGCCCGTCATCGGGACCCTCAATGACCTCCTCCGCAGCGGCGATACCATCCGCCGGATCGAAGCCGTCCTCAGCGGGACTTTAAATTTCGTATTCAATCACTACGACGGCAAACGTCCCTTTGCCGATATCGTCCGCCAGGCCCAGGACGAAGGCTACACGGAACCCGACCCCCGCCTCGACCTCAGCGGCACCGACGTCATGCGAAAGATCATGATCCTCACCCGCGAAGCCGGAGAGCGCACCGAAATGGATGATATCGATAACCATTCCTTCCTGCCTGCATCCTGCATGCAGGGAAGCGTCGACGACTTCTATAAAGAATTGGCAAATGAAGAAGATCATTTCCATCAACTCTATCAAGCCGCCGCCGCCAAAGGAAAAAAACTGAAATTTGTCGCACAATACGACAACGGCAAAGCCAGCGTCGGCCTCCGGCACATCGGCCCCGAACAAGACCTCTATCACCTCTACGGGAAAGATAATGTGGTTTTGTTCTTTACCGACCGCTACAGCGAACAACCCCTGGTCATCAAGGGAGCGGGAGCGGGAGCCGAAGTCACCGCCTCCGGCGTTTTTGCGGACGTCATCCGGATCATTAACTCATGATACGCGTACACCCAAATCATACGTATAATTCAACAAAGGCATGAACAAGGTAATCGTCCGCTGCCCGGGCACCGTTGCGAACTTGGTTTGTGGATTCGACATCCTCGGCATGGCGCTTCACGCACCTTTCGACATAATGGAAGTCACCCTGCTCGACAAGCCCGCAATCATCATCACCAGCAAAGACGGCTTCCCCCTTCCCACAAACCCCGCAGAAAACACCGCCGGCGCCCCCCTCCTCGCCATGTTGGAAGAACTCCGACAACCCATCGGCTTCCATGTCGAGATCGACAAAAAGATCAAACCCGGTTCCGGCATCGGCTCCAGCGCCGCCAGCGCCGCAGGCGCGGTTGTTGCCGCCAACCACCTGTTAGGCAACCCCTTCTCCAAAGAAGACCTCATCCGCTTCGCCCTCTTCGGCGAAAAAGTAGCCTCCGGCGTCAAACACGCAGACAATATCGCCCCTTGCATCTATGGCGGGATCACCCTCATCCGCTCGATCTTTCCGCTCGATATCGTCTCCATCCCCGCCCCTACCCTGCACGTCACCGTCGTGCATCCCCAGATCGAAGTCCGAACCTCCGACGCCCGCCAGATCCTGCGCAAACAAGTGCTGCTGAAAGACGCCATCCGCCAATGGGGCAATATCGCCGGCCTCGTCGCCGGATTTCTAAAAAACGACCTTGACCTGATCGGGCGCTCACTCGAAGACGTGATCATCGAACCCGTCCGAAGTATGCTGATCCCGGGCTTTGACCACGTCAAACAGCAATGCAAAGCCGCCGGCGCCCTCGGCGGCGGCATCTCCGGTTCAGGCCCTTCGATCTTTATGCTCAGTAAGGACCAAACAACCGCGCACAAGTTGCAGACGATCATGCACGACATCTATCAGCATATCGGTCTCGACTACCATACCTATGTTACCACCATCAATCAACAGGGAGTACAGATCATATGAACTATTACAGCCTCAATAATCCGGACACATTCGTCGATTTCAAAGAAGCTACCATCCGCGGCCAGGCTCCCGATAAAGGCCTCTATTTTCCGGAACGCATCCCGCCCATCCCGGCCGGCCTGCTCCGTGATCTCAAGACCCTCCCCCGCGAAGATCTCGCCTTTCGGATCATCCGCCCCTATGTCGGCAATACCCTGCCCGAATCCGACCTGCACCGCATCGTCGCCGAAACGATCAATTTCGATTTCCCGCTCGTTCCGGTCATTCCCTCGAATGCCTCGCCTGCGGACACCACCATCTTCTCCCTCGAACTCTTTCACGGCCCGACCCTCGCCTTCAAAGACGTCGGCGCCCGATTCATGAGCCGCTGCCTGGCCTACTTCGTCCGGAACAACACCCGACCGGTCACCGTCCTCGTCGCAACTTCCGGCGATACCGGCGGCGCCGTGGCCAGCGGATTTTACGATATCCCCGGCATCCGCGTCGTCATCCTCTATCCCTCGGGTAAGGTCAGCAGCGTCCAGGAACTCCAACTCACCACCCTCGGAAAAAACATCACCGCCCTCGAAGTGGATGGATCTTTTGACGACTGCCAACGTATGGTCAAAGAAGCCTTCGCCGACCCCACCGTCAACAACGCCCTCTTCCTTACCTCCGCCAATTCCATCAACGTCGCCCGCTGGCTGCCACAACAATTCTATTACTTTTTCGCACTGCAGCAATGGCAACTGGAAACCCCACCCGTGATCAGCGTGCCCAGCGGCAACTTCGGCAATATCTGCGCCGGCCTCCTCGCCCACCGCTCGGGCCTCCCCGTCCGCCATTTCATCGCCGCCTGCAATACAAACGATATCGTCCCCGCTTACCTGCGCACCGGCGATTACCGGCCCAAACCCGCCGTCCCAACCCTTTCCAATGCCATGGACGTCGGCAACCCCAGCAACTTCGTCCGCATCCTCGAACTCTTTCACCAACAGCTGCCTGACCCCGGCAAAACCCGCTTCCCCTTCCCCGACCTCCATGAGACCCTCTCCGCCGTCAGCATCTCGGACCCCGAGACCATCGATAGCATCCGCGATCTCGATACCCGCTACCACTATCTGGCCGATCCCCACGGCGCCGTCGGCTGCCTCGCGCTGCAACGCTACCTTAACCAACACCCCGGTGAAAAAGGCTTCTTCCTCGAGACCGCCCATCCTGTCAAATTCTATGACACGGTGGAGCCGATCATCGGCAGAAAGATTCCCCTCCCCGCCTCCGTCGCCACCCTGCTGGACAAGAAGAAGCGGAGCCAAAAACTGGCTCCGCAATATGATGAGCTGAAAGATTACCTATTATCCTAGTTTCTTGAGCCGGAAACCGAGCCGCTTCTCCCTGCTGAAGTATTCCGCGATCATGACCGTTCCGCCGGCACCGGGAAGAACATTGACGACATTGGGAGCCAGGTCGAATTTGTCGGTAATAAGCGCCCCGCCGACATACCAGGTATCATTGAAAGTTCTTTGCCAATCCGCGCCGTTCCTTTCCCGGTTGCGGTAACAGATCTCGAAAGTCGAATCCGAAGCGTCCTGGAGGGTGAAAGTATAGTCGAACGCTCCGGCCTGTTCCAGTACAGCACCCAACATGTGCAGTTTGGCGAAATCCGACATATTATCGTTGTAGCCTACATATTTACTCTTCTCGTAGACCGTGGCGTCCACGGCCTTACATTGGTTGCTGAACTTCAATATCACGAGGTCCGTCACGATGATCTGGGTAACACCCTGATCCGTATATTCGCCCATTAGAAGGCCCAGCGTCTTCATCGCAATACCGGCTCCGCTCGCCTGCCGCTTATAACCTTCGCCCACTACAAACAACCGGTTATCAGGGGTCCGGATGAGCCTGTGGATATAGATATATCCGAGATTGCCGGTCTTTCCCTTTTTGTTGACCGGGAGGTACCGGGCAATGTCTTCCGCCCAGGAATTGTAAACTTTCCTTAACACCTGGCCGGTAGTAGAGATCGTGTAGAAAGCCAGCCCCAGGCTGAAATTCTTGACGATATTTTGGGACAGATCATAATATTCGGCCAATACCAGCAAACGACCGGAATCCAAACTCACCATGCTCAAAGGGACAGTCCTGTAGTCACTTTCGCCTCCATCCAGATCGAATTGCTTTTTCCTCGTAACGAAATTGATGGCTTCCAGATGGACGCTCAAGCCCGACTTTCCGTAGCTTCCCGACCTGGACCTGGTCACTTTCAGGATGATCAGGCTGTCCGTGCAGCCCATGTATTGCGTGGAGACGATTACAGTCTTGGTTGTATCCGGGGTAAAGGTCCACTCTTGCCGGTTATTGGAACCATAATAACGCATCTCATACGTAGCATAACCCTCCGCGCGAAGCGGCAGCACTGATACATATCCGCTGTCGCCGATGGGAAATACCATGTTGTTGGTCCCCACATCGGCATGTTCCTGCCCATTCATCCCCCAGAGAGCCGCGGTCTTCCTGCTAAACTCCCGGCTATACGTATACCGCAAGATACCGTCCAGTCCATAGATCTGCATGGTCAGCTGCCTGCGATTGTCGTCTTTGAAGAGAAAAGAATAGCTGTCACCGTTACACGCGGATTCCATCACTGCAACCTCGCCGGAACCCTCGAACTGAACAGCCCGAACCCGGTTCAGGCTGTCATCCAGTATCTGCAGGGTATAAATATCCGAATGCTTGTCGATCTTGTGGTCCAGATAAAATAAGTAATAGCCATGAACCTCATTTTGGCCCATGATCGTGCCGCTCGCGATGACCGATGGATTGGCGATATCGCCGATGCTGAACCCGGTCTGCGCCAAAAGGCCCGTGACCGGCAACGAGAATACCAGCACAAGGGCACAATGCTTGAACAATGGGATAACAGGTCGCATAATCCACTGTAATATAATCCCTCTTGCCCAAAAATGCAAGCATCGGGCGTCTACCACGTCTTCTCCAGATCTTCCGATCGAAACAGGTGATCCCGCTCCGTGAAATTACTGTTCGCCGCCTTATCGAAACGGGTCAGCCTGTCCTTCCTCCAAACCCGCCTGAACAGCGCCACCGGCACCACCACCAGCCAAAAAACAATCGATAACAACAGCCCGTTACTGATCCACCCGAGGAAACGCGCGAGCCCCATCCATAACCGGGCGATCCGGCGGCTCAAAAAGCCCGAAAAAATACCAATGCCCCCAAAGGCAAAGCTGAGCCACAGCGCCACTTTTACCTGCCACGCGACATAAACCGCCAGACACCCCATGGCGAGCACCAGCATCGTTTCGATTGATTCGCCCTTTCCACGCATCTCAGAAAAGTGTATAAATGAACGGTGCAAGCGCCGAGGCCCCACCCAGCACAATCAACACCGCGATCAGCACGATCAGGATGATCAGCGGCACGAGCCACCATTTCTTTCTTTCTTTCAGAAATGACCAAAGGTCTCTCAGGAACTCCATAGTTGACAAAAATTTAATCCAGCGCACCGCCGCTCAATCCAGCCCCATCGCTCCCCGCTCGGTCCACTCGCCGGCGGCACGCTGTTCGCGTTTAAAAATTACCCTATCCTCCAACACCAGGACATCCATGCCCGTGCCCACAAAACACGCTACCGCCTCCTCCGGCGTACAAACGATCGGCTCGCCCCGAACATTCATACTCGTATTGATCAACACCCCGTCGCCTGTCAACGCCTCAAAAGCCGCCAATACCCGCCACAACCCCGGATTCACCGCCCTCCCAACCGTCTGCCATCGCGCCGATCCATCGACATGCGTGATCGCCGGAAAGCGACTGCGAACCACCGCCAGCTTTTCCTCCAATCCCAAGCCGGCATACCCCTCGGGCAGCCTGCAATACCACCTCTCCCTCAGCCGCGCCGTCAATAACATATACGGTGAAACTATCCCGCCTTCGATATAGTCGGCCGCCCTCTCCTCGCGGCATACCGGCGCAAACGGCCGGAAATCTTCGCGAAACTTGATCGAAATATTCAATCGCCGCTGCATATCCGGACCCCGCGGATCAGCCAGAATGCTGCGATGCCCCAACGCCCGCGGCCCAAACTCCATCCGCCCCCGGAACCAGCCGACGATGAGCCCTTCCCCCAGCGACCCCGCCACCACCCGCGCCAGCTCCTCGTCGGAATCATACCGCACCCCAGCCAGCCCGTTTATCGAACAGACCTTTGCTATCCGCTCCGCCGGATACGCCGGACCCAGATAAGCATGCTCCATCGCAGCCGGTACCCGCTCCCGGCTTTCTCCTCCCCGCTTCCGTCCCATATAAATATGATACGCCGCCAGCGCCGCCCCCACCGCGCCCCCCGCATCACCCGCGGCCGGCTGAATATAAACATCCCGGAAAAGCGCCGACTCAACCAGCTTCCCATTCGCCACACAGTTCAGGGCCACCCCGCCGGCCAATACGATCCGCTCGCATCCCGTCAACCGTCGCGCCGTCGCCGCCAGCTTCAGCACAATCTCCTCCGTCACCTGCTGGATCGCCAATGCCAGGTCACAATACCCCTGGTCAATCACACTCTCCGGCTGCCGCCGCGGGAGCCCGAACAATTCCTCCCACCGGCTGTCCCGTGTCATCCGCAACCCAGGCAAATAGTCGAAATATTCCTGGTGTAAAAAAAAACTCCCGTCATCATACACCTGCACCAAC
>DATJMG010000245.1:0-3811 GCA_035508835.1 Puia sp. | reverse complement strand
CCATGCCCTGATAGATATAACCGTTCCAAACGTTATTGGTGCCGTAGGTAGTCTGGGTGCCGGTGCCGGTACAGATCTGCGTGAGGTTGAAGGAGACCTGTGCGACGCCGCCGTCCTGGTAATATTCCAGGATGAAGTTGTAGCTCCCGTTCAGGGTGACCGTAACGGTCGTCGTCGTATAGCTATGGTCGGCCCAATTGTTGATGGTCCAGGTGTTACCGCCGTCCATGCTGAACCGGTAGCCGTCGTCGCCGCCTACCGTGATGCTGTAGGAGGCGTTGGCGAAGGTCTGGGTCAGTTTATAGCGAACGCTGAAATCGGTCGTATTTATGGTGCAGCCGTTCGGGGTGAAGGTGCTGCTGCTGGTAAAGGTAGTATTGAAGTTAGGGCTGGCCGCGGCGCCGACGGTGAAGTCACCCTGGTAATTGCTGCTGCTGAGGGTCATGCCTGTGTAGACGTAGGCGTTCCAGACGTTGTTGGTGCCGTAGGACGTTTGGTTGCCCTGGGCGGTTCCACAGGATTGGGCCTGTCCCTGGCGGGAGGCGGCGAAAATCAAAATAAAAATGTACAATTTTTTCATCGGTACTGGGATTTACATTCGGATGCCGACGATAATACCAGATCGATGCCAAGGTATAAGGCGATGGGGATTAGATAGTTAAGTATAATGTTTTTGGGAGGGTCGTCTCTAAATGGGAATGGTTTCTTTACGGGGGAATCGGGGTTCGAGGGTCAATAGTGGTTGGATGCGGGTTTGGTCGTGTCGATGTATTGGTCAGCATTTCCATTACCCTGGTCATCTCCTTCGGCGCCGGGGGGTGGGGCTTTGGGGCTATTGTAGTCGTATTGCAGGTTGGAGCTAAGGCTGTCGGGTTTGATGAAACGGGCGTTGCGGTCGAGGCCGAGGGATTTGTCGGCGAGGGCTTTGGCGAAAAAGAATTCCCAGATGGGACGGGCGATGTGGCCGCCGTCGGAGGATTTGTCGTCGAGGTGGATGAAACGTTCGTCGCAGCCTACCCAGGCGCCGGCGAGGAGTTGCGGGGTATAGCCCATAAACCACAAGTCGGAGTTGTCATTGGTGGTACCGGTCTTGCCGCCCATTTCGGCCAGGCCCAGCCGTTGGCGAAGGCCTTTGGCGGTGCCGAAGTCGCATGTTCCCTGCATCATTCGGGTCATGGTGTAGGCGGTCTGCTGGCTGAGCACTTCTTTATGCTGGGAGATGAAGTTGTCGAGGATGTTGCCATGCTTGTCTTCGATGCGGGTGATATAATAGGGCTCGGTATTGATCCCTTCGCCCGGGAACATCGTGTAGGCGCCCAGCATCTCGTACAGGGAAAGTTCGCAGGCGCCGAGCGCCATGGAGGGATACGGTTGTACGGCGGTGGGGATATTGATCTGCTTGAGGAATTCCGCAAAGCGCTGCGGGCCCTCGGGGCCGAATGACTTCATAAGATAAGCCGCCACTTCGTTGATGGACCAGGCCAGGCCATAGGCGAGGGGATAGGGGCCGGGGCTCCAGTGGGAGCCAGCCTTTGCGGGTACATAGTCATTAAATTCCGGAAAGAACTGTTGTACGGCGGGGCAGGAGGTCGCCGGGGTGAAGTTGAAGTCTTCGATCGCCAGGCTGTACAGGAAGGGTTTGATCGAGCTGCCCACCTGGCGTTTCGTGCTCAGGTTGACGTGGTCGAACTTATAGGTCCGGAAGTCGATGCCCCCCACCCAGGCCTTCACGGCGCCGGTGAAGGGGTCCATGACCATGAAGCCGGTTTGGAGCATTTGCCGGTTGTAGCGGATCGAGTCCAGCGGGGTCATGACGGTATCTTTTTCCCGGGCGGCGTTCCAGGCGAAGACGTGCATTTTAACGGGGACGTTGAAGCTGGCGCGGATGGCCTCGTCGGACATCCCGGCGTCTTCTTCATCCTGCCAGCGTTCGCTGTTGTGCATGGCTGCGTCGAGGATATTCTGGTGATCATTCCAGACGGAGCCGTTGCGGATCTCCCGTTGGGCGTCGAGCATTTTCTGAAGGACGGGCATTTGCCGGTCGACGGCCTGGTCGGCATAGGCTTGCATCCGCGAGTCGATGGTCGTATAAATCTTCAGCCCGTCCGTATAGAGGTTATAGGGCTGGCCGGTGGCGGGGTTGAGGTGATCTTTACACCATTTCTTGAGATCTCCGCGGAGGACGTCGCGGAAGTAGGGAGCTATGCCATTGTTCTCGTCGAGTTTGCGGTAGTGGCTCAGGTCGATGGGTTTTGCCTTCAGGGTGTCCGCGGCTTCGGCGCTGAGGTAGCCGTGGCTGACGAGGCGGTTGAGGACGACATTGCGGCGGTCGGTGGCGGCTTTGGGGTTGGTGCGGGGGTTGAAGAGGCTGGGGTTGTTGACCATTCCGACGAGGACGGCGGCTTCGTCGACGGTGAGGCTGTCGGGTTCCTTTTGAAAGAAGGTGCGGGCGGCGGCGCGGATGCCGTAGACGTTATCGCTGAAGGAGACATCGTTGAGGTAGAGGGTGAGTATCTCTTCCTTCGTGAAGTTGCGTTCGAGCTCGATGGCGATGATCCATTCCTTCAGCTTCTGGATCGTCCGGCGGAAGCGGTTGCGGGACCGTTCGCCATTGAACATATTGAGGGCGAGTTGCTGGGTGATGGTGCTGCCGCCGCCGTCCCTGCCGAATTTGACAATAGCGCGGATCACGGCTTTTCCGTCGATGCCGGAGTGTTCATAGAATCGTTCGTCTTCGGTGGAGATGAGGGCATGGATGACGTTGGGGGAGATATCTTTATAATCGACATGAAGGCGGTTGCCTTTGTTGGTATAGAATTTACCCATCGAGACGCCGTCTTCGGAGAATACTTCGGAGGCCAGGACGAGGGAGGGGTTCTCGAGTTCGTGGAGGGAGGGAAGTTCGCCGAAAGCGCCTTTGGAGATGCAAACAATGAGGATAATGAAGCCCAGGAGGCCGGTAAAGAAAAGGATCCAGAAGATGCGAACGGCTTTTTGCATAGTATATTGATTGTCAGGGTTGGGTCGGACGCGTACGGGGTGGCTCCGGGTTGATCGGGCCGGGGGCAACCGGGTAACAAGTTAACGTTTAAGATCGGGAATTAGCGTGAAAGGGGAGTGAAAAAATGGGTATTTTGGGCCGGGTGTCCTATCCGGGAAAGTTCGGTTGTCTATAGAGCATTAATAACCTAAAAAATCATTGTTATGAAAGAGTTTGCGTTGATTTTCAGAGTCGAATCGAATGGGGCTGCGGCGCAGCTGTCGCCGGCGGAGATGCAGGCCCGGATGACGGGGTGGATGAACTGGATGGGTGGGATTGCGGCGAAGGACAAACTGGTCAGCAGTGGAAACCGGCTTGGGGTAAAAGGGTCGAAGTGGGTTGGTCCGAACGGGGTTGTTTCGGATGGGCCGTATACGGAGGTCAAGGAATTTATCAATGGCTACATTGTTATCCGGGCGGAGAATGGAGATGAGGCGGCGGAGTTGGCGAAAGGGTGTCCGATCCTGCTTGGCGGTGCGGGGAAAGTGGAGGTGCGGCCACTGGTGGCGCCGGATAATAATGAATAATGGATCAATCAAATTTGATACCCCAACTTTACCGGCAGGAGTTCAGCAAGATGGTAGCGTTGATCTGCAGCCGGTTCGGGATCGACCAGATCGATGCGGCGGAGGATATCGTCAGCGAGACTTTTCTGGCGGCGGCGGAGACCTGGGGATTAAAAGGAGTGCCGGACAATCCTGCAGGCTGGCTATACCGGGTGGCGAGGAACAATGCACTGAACGGGCTGAAGCATGAGCGGGTGTTTCGGCA
>DATJMG010000244.1:0-5204 GCA_035508835.1 Puia sp. | reverse complement strand
CTCAATTTAAATTGCAAGGTGGCGATATATCTCAATTTAATCAATTGGGGAAGGACCTCAAGAACATTAGATTGCGGTTGCGATATACTCATGTAGAGCTTGTGATAATCGATTGTCTGTGCATCTTCGTGGCTGTCTATGCCAACGACTTCGACAGTGCAATTAAATTATTGCGTTCATGTATATATTCGACCTACAAAGCATCTAAATATGATAATGTTCCGGTGAGCATCAGCGGCGAGATGCAATTTCTGTTGCAAGGAATCAAGGAACTGTATTTGAAAGGTCAAATCCATTCCCTGAAAAAATTATTTTCCGAAGGGTTTATACAGGAAGAAAATACCAAGATTCCATATTCAGAAGTCTTTAATCCCATATATTTGGCGATAAATTCTCTTGATCCTAAAGCAGAAAAGGTCAATCTGGCCCCGGAAAAAGCTGGGATCGTGGACGAGATCAGGGAATATATTTTAAGCAAAGAGTAAACATTCAATCTATGGCATATAACCTGCTTAAAGGGAAAAAAGGGATCATATTCGGGGCGTTGGATGAGCGGTCGATCGCATGGCGGACGGCGTTGAGGTGTCATGAGGAGGGAGCGGAGCTGGTGTTGACGAATGCGCCTGTGGCGTTGCGGATGGGAGAGATCAATGCCCTGGCGGAGGCGGTGAAGGCTCCGGTGATCGGTGCGGATGTGACGAATATGGATGATCTGAAGAAATTGTTTGAAGAGTCGATGAAGCATTTCGGGGGCGGCATCGATTTCATCCTGCACTCGATCGGGATGAGTCTGAATATGCGGAAGGGGAAGAGCTATACGGAGATCGATTATGAGTGGAATAAGAAGACGCTGGATATTTCAGCGATGTCGTTGCATCGGGTGTTGAGGATGGCCTGGGACCTGGATGCGTTGAATGAGGGGGCGAGTGTGGTGGCGCTTACCTATATTGCGGCGCAGCGGGTCTTTCCGGATTACAATGAGATGGCGGATGCGAAGGCGCTGCTGGAGAATGTGACGCGGGGTTTCGGTTATTATTATGGGTTAAAGAAGAAAGTGCGGGTGAATACCGTGTCTCAGTCGCCGACGCGGACGACGGCGGGCAGCGGGGTGAAAGGTTTCGACGGGTTTATTTCGTATGCGGACAAGATGAGCCCGTTGGGGAATGCTTCGGCGGACGAGTGTGCGGGTTATTGCGCAGTGATGTTCAGTGATCTGACGAAAATGGTGACGATGCAGAATCTTTTCCATGATGGAGGGTTCTCGTTTACGGGGGTTACGGAGGCGGTGGTCAATCAAATGGAAAAGTAAGCGACGGGTTGGGCGAAAGGTTTGCAGTGCGGACGGGGAGGTTTTGCAGTGGGGGCGGGGCGGGTTTTGCGAAGGAGTGGAGCAGGTTTGCGGGGTGGGTTTGACGGCGGGTTTTGTTTAATGCGTAAGTGATTGATTAGTACTCGTCTTCATTGAAAAAGAAGTCTTCTTGAGAAGGATAGTCGGGCCAGATGTCGTCGATGCCTTCGTAGATTTCGCCTTCGTCTTCGAGTTCCTGCAAGTTTTCCACCACTTCGATCGGGGCACCGGAGCGAATGGCGTAGTCGATCAGTTCGTCTTTGGTAGCCGGCCAAGGGGCGTCTTCCAGGTAGCTGGCTAGTTCGAGGGTCCAGAACATCTGTACAATTTTCCGCAAAAGTAATTTTTAAAACGAAACCACCAAATAACAGTTAAAATTTAACTCGATTTTGATATGCTAAGCGCCAGGGGGATACAAAAATATTATGGCAATTTATGGGTCTTGAAAGGGGTGGATGTGGACATTAAGAAGGGGGAGATCGTAAGTATTGTCGGGCCTTCGGGGTGTGGGAAGAGTACGCTGCTGCATATTCTCGGGACGTTGGATGAGGGCGCGGCGGGCAGGATCGTATTGCATGAAAAGGAGATCCATACGTTGAAAGGGGAGCCGCTGGCGGTTTTTCGTAACCGGCATATCGGGTTTGTGTTCCAGTTCCATCACTTGTTGCCCGAGTTCTCTGCGTTGGAGAATGTATGTATACCGGGATGGATCGGGGGTTTCCGTAAGAAGGATGTGGAGCAGCGGGCGTTGCAGCTGCTGCAGGACCTGGGGGTCGGGCATCGGGTGGAGAATAAGCCGGGCGAGCTCTCGGGCGGGGAGCAGCAGCGGGTGGCAGTGGCGAGAGCGTTGATCAATCATCCCGATATTGTGTTTGCGGATGAGCCGACGGGTAATCTGGATACGGCGAATGCAAAGGAGCTGCACCAATTATTCTTTGATTTGCGGAAGCAGTTCAGGCAGACTTTTTTGATCGTCACGCATAATGAGGAGCTGGCGACGATGAGTGACAGGGTGCTTCATATGAAAGATGGCAGGATCGTGAATGCCCGGGGGCGGGGGCAGGGTTAGCGGGGTTGCCAGGGAACATCGGGAATGAAGAGGCAATGACCGGTGTAGCGGGCCAGGACGAAGAGATAATCGCTTAGGCGGTTGAGGTAGCTTAGAACGAGGGGTTCGACGAACAGCTGTTCTTCCTGTAACCGGACGCAGGCCCGTTCGGCGCGGCGGCAGACGCAGCGGGTGATGTGGGCTGTGGATACGGCAACGTGACCGCCGGGAAGGATAAAAGATCTCATGGGTGGCAGTTCGGTTGTCATACGGTCAATTTCGGTTTCCAGCAGCGTGATATCTTCCGCTTTCAGGTCGGGTATCTTTAGCCGTGGTTCTTTTGCGGGGTCGCAGGCGAGGGATGAGCCGATGGTGAACAGGCGATCCTGGATCTCTTTCAGGACAGGGGTAGTGCAGCCGGCTGCATTGAGGTGGTCGTTGAGCAATCCGACAAACGAGTTCAATTCGTCTATGGTGCCGTAGGCGTCGATGCGGGGGTGACTTTTGGGGACTTTAGTACCGCCGATCAGGCCGGTTGTTCCTTTGTCGCCGGTTTTTGTATAGATCTTTGTCGACATGATTTTTGATTAGACCAATACGGGTTGAGGGTTGCGCAGGCGGTCGCTTTCGATGAGCCCATCACGGAGACGGACGATCCGATGGGCATAGTTGGCGATATCTTCTTCGTGGGTGACGAGGACGACGGTATTGCCGGCGGCCTGGATGGCGGTAAAGATATCCATGATCTCGATGGAGGTTTTGGTATCGAGGTTGCCGGTCGGTTCATCGGCGAGGATAAGGGAGGGGTTGTTGATGAGGGCTCTGGCGATGGCTACGCGCTGACACTGGCCGCCGGAAAGTTCGTTCGGTTTGTGATGGCTTCGATCGGTCAGGCTTACTTTTTCCAGTACGGTCATGGCTCTTTCGAGGCGTTCGCGGCGCGGGACGCCGGCATAGACCAGGGGCAGCGCGACGTTCTCCGCTGCTGTAAGCCGGGGCAGAAGATTAAATTGCTGGAAGACGAAGCCGATCTCGATATTGCGAACGTCGGCAAGGTCGTCGTCCGGCATTTTGCTAACGTCCTGGCCATTGAGGATATAGGTGCCATTGGTCGGGGTATCGAGGCAGCCGAGGATGTTCATCAGGGTGCTTTTACCCGAGCCGGAGGGGCCCATCAGCGCGACGTATTCATTCTTGAAGATCGTCAGGGAAACTCCTTTCAGGACGGGCAGGGCTTGTTTGCCCATGAAATAGCTTTTATGGATATCTTCCAGCTGGATGATGGGGGTACGGCGGTCTGGTGTTGTATGATTAGCGGTCATGATTTACGGATCACTTTCGGTACTTTAAAATAAGTGCCGTCGGTAGCGGGGGCATTGGAAAGGGCGGCATCGCGGCTAACGGAGCCGCCGGGGATGTCATCGCGCAGGACATTGGTTTCCGGGCTCATGTGCAGCAGGGGTTCGACGCCGGTGGTATCGAGCTCGCGGAGTTTTTCCACGAAGCCGATCATCCGTTCCAGGTCTTTCCGGATCTCTTCCTTTTCTGCGGCGTTGAATTCCAGCCGGGCGAGATTGGACAGATTTTCGATCAATTCGTCGGTCACTTCCATGCAGGTGCTTTGGGACAAAAATAGCTATCTTCGCGGTCCGATGGAAAAAAACAGCAATATTGTTATGAGCGGCATCCGGCCTACGGGGTTCCTGCATCTGGGGAATTATTTCGGGGCTGTGCGGAATTATGTGCGAATGCAGGCGAGCTACACTTGTTTCTTCATGGTGGCGGACTGGCATGCGTTGACGACGCTGACGGAAACGAAGCAGCTCAAGGGGCATGTCCGGCGGGTCATGGCGGAATATATTGCCTGCGGGCTCGATCCGGATAAGGCGGCCATTTATTGTCAAAGCCATGTTCCGGAGACGGCGGAGCTCTATCTTTTGCTGAATATGCTGGCGTATAAGGGGGAATTGGAAAGGACGGCTACGTTCAAGGAAAAGGCACGGTTACAACCGGACAATGTGAATGCGGGGTTATTGACCTACCCGGTTTTACAGGCGGCCGATATTCTTTTGCACCGGGCGATACTGGTCCCTGTCGGGAAGGACCAGGAGCAGCACCTGGAAGCCGCGCGAAACTTTGCCAACCGGTTCAATCAGCGATTCGGGGAGGTGTTTCCGGAGCCGTATGCGTTCAACTTCGGGGAGTCGCTGGCCAGGGTGCCCAGTCTGGATGGGGCGGGGAAGATGAGTAAAAGTGAGAATCAGGATGCGACGTTGTATTTAGCGGATAGTGATGAGGTGATCCGGCGCAAGATCATGAAGGCAAAGACGGCAACCGGGAGTGGAGAGGAGGGGATGCCGGAAGCGGTAGCCAATCTGTTTTTATTGCTGGGATTAGCAGCGGGATCGGCTGTAGTCAGTAAATTCGAGGCGGATTATGCGGCGGGCACTATCCGTTATGGGGACATGAAAAAAGAGTTAGCGGAAGGGATGGTGGCCTTTATTGCTCCGATCCGGGAGAAGGCCGAGGCGATCCAGAATGACCTGCCCTATTTGCGGCGGGTGATGGAGCAGGGTGCTGACAAGGCGAGAGCGAGTGCGCAGGAGACGTTGAAACTGGCGCGGGAGGCGATCGGACTGAACTATTCTAGTTGACTAATTGCGAAACCGGGCGGCGCCCAACTTAAACGGGAAGAGCCCAACTAAACGGGAAGAGTCCAACTGAAAAATACCATGTCAAAAAAGAAAATAAAGCATATTGCTGTGGCCGGAAATATCGGAGCCGGCAAAACGACGTTGACAGAAATGT
>DATJMG010000243.1:0-22663 GCA_035508835.1 Puia sp. | reverse complement strand
ATCAAAATCATAACATTGGAAACGACTCAGGAGAACCGACTTAGTCGAACTATCAGAAAAAACTCCCTTTCTAAGTTGATTGCAAGGAGCGCACCACGACGCGCCAAAATATAGAAGGATTTGCTTGTTGTTTTCTTCGGTCCTTTGTAATACCCTATTCCACCCGGGATACCTGAAAAATAACTGGCTTTGCGACCGACATGCAAGCCCGATCAGAGAAAAAGAAAGTAGGATAAGCAGTTTCTTGAACATATGAACTTTTGCTGATAAAGTTAATGAATATTTAAACTTTTGCCGATCTGGTAAAGAACAGGAGGGAAATTTCTTCCCTGCTGACAAGTAACCGTTAACAGGCGCCGCAGTTCATTCGATCGAAGCTACTTCTACGGCTGCAGCATTCTCGATTTAAATTTGCAGGCCGGCAATAAAATATACTTATAACTAACAGGCATTTAAGGAATTTACTGGATGGGATGGGATGGGAACAGATTTCATAGCATTATTAATCTGGTGGGCCTTATTTATAGAAATAAAATTATTCCGTTACAATATAAGAAAAAATACTATTTTTGTGATGTAAAGTGTATCGATACGCAATACGCTTTAATGCTTACCTTTGAATGATACAGACAATTACTCACAAAGGATTGCGCTCGGTGGCGGTATCCACAGGCTGGGCGGCAATTACGCCGGCTTCTGGTCCATCAAGGTAAGCCCAAACTACCGGATTATTTTCCGGTACGGTAAAGGTGATATTTTTGATGTCGATTATATAGATTATCATTAAATAGGAGGAAATATTATGCTAAAAAGAGCCTTACCCCCCTCCCATCCGGGAGCTGTTTTACGGGAGTTGTTTATGAATGAGCGCAATTTGAACATTACCGACCTCGCAAAGGGACTCGGCATGACCAGGGCCAATGTCTCTGCCGTTGTCAACGGCCGGGCCGGGATCAGCCCCGAAATGGCAGTCAAGCTTTCTGCCGCTTTTGGCAACAGTGCAACTTTTTGGACCAACTTGCAAACGAACTATGAACTTTGGCACGCCGAGAGGAAGGTCAAACGTTCAATGATCCGCCATTTCAAGCTACCTAGGGTTGGGCAATCGGCACATGGATGAGGGAAATGGGTTGCTGTCCTTGCCGATAGTTTCCTTCCCCTCTCTCCGCTTGACCTCATAGGATATTTTCTCTCAATATTTTATGAGGCTTCTTTATATCGTTAATTTCTCCCGAAATGGGCAAATGTCCTCTTCGCCAAAATCATCGTCTTTCCACTCATTATTTTCTCTTTAGTGCCGTAATCTATTTCAGCCGGTATTTGATCAATTGCATATTTTCTCATGTCCTGGAACAATATAAATCCCGCGGCATGCTGAAGCCATAGCTCCCGTCTTCTTTCTTCGGCTGGAGGGTTGGTCAATGTGTAGGTCATTGTCGAATAACTTTTGCAGTCATATTTTTATTGTGATATTCCGATCGTCACCCCCTGCTCTTCAAATACTGATCCGGTGTCAACACCGCCAATTGGCTTTGCCTGTAATCTTTGGTATTCCCGGTAACGATCACTTTCACGCCATCTGCCAACGCTGCATAATGCTGCAGCGCATCTTCAAAGTCACCGAAATCAGACCCCAGCGCCTGAATAACCGCCGCCTTGGAAAGCCCGATAATATCAATAAATCTTGACAGTTGGGCCAGTTTCCCGACCACTTTTCTATGCGTTCCAAGTTTCCCTCAAAACGTAGTAGGCATTCGAAAATACCAATCCCGACGTGCAAATAGATATTTCTTTATTCTCAGCCAAAGAAAATATCCGGGCGGCATCAAATTCACCAAATCATGCGTACCCTTTTACCGATTCCCGGTTAACCTGACATAACCGCACATCCCTTGTATCGGAACCGCACAGCCGCCTTTTCCCGGTTTCATCCAGGAAATTGATTACCAGACAATCATTAAAACGGCACGGTCTTGGTGGTTTCTTATCAAACTACTGCCCTGATGCTCAAACGCCATTTTACCCTCGCTTTTCGTCATTTGCGTCAAAACAAGATGCATGCTATCCTCAACATCGCCGGATTATCAGCAGGCATGGCAGTGACTATCCTCATCTCCCTTTGGATAGTGGACGAATGTTCCTATGACCAATACAATCCGGCCTACAACCGGATCGCACGGGTCATGCAGACGGGTACCCTTGACGGGTCGCGTTATACTTATTCATCGATGCCTATCCCCCTGGCCGACGAATTGCGCACCCGCTATGGAGGCGCCTTCAAATACGTCGTCCCCGCCTATTGGGCCAGGGATTACGTACTATCCGGAGGAGATGGGGTAGGGGATAAAAAGATCACCCAAAAGGGCCGGTTCATGGATATCCAGGCGCCTTACCTGCTTTCTTTGACCATGTTGCAAGGATCGCGGGACGCATTGCAAGACCCTTCGTCGGTATTGCTGTCAGCATCTGCCGTAAAGGACATCTTTGGTGCAACCGACCCCATGGGTCAGACCCTGAAGATCGATAATACGATGTCGGTGAAGGTTGCCGGAGTATACGAGGACCTGCCGGCCAATTCGAATTTCGGCAATGTGCACTTTATCGCTGCCTGGAAATTACTCCTTTCCTCCGATGATCCTGATGTCAAACCCTTTCAAAGAGACTGGGGCTGGGATGCCACGGAAATATACGTCCAATTGGCGGATAAGGCCGATGCAGATCGGGCGTCCACACTCATCCGGAACAGTACCTACGATCACCTGAAAGGAGATCGGGATCGGGCGGCCTATCACCCGCTCGTTTTCCTGCAGCCAATGAGCCGCTGGCATTTATATGCGGAATACAAGGACGGGGTTAATACCGGTGGAGAGATCAAGTTCGTATGGTTGTTCGGGCTAATAGGCACGTTCGTCCTGCTGCTGGCCTGCATCAACTTCATGAACCTGAGTACGGCGAGGTCTGAAAAACGGGCGAAGGAAGTAGGCATCCGAAAAGCCATCGGGTCCCGGAGGATGCAGCTGGTGGCCCAATTCTTCAGCGAGTCTTTCATGGCAGCGCTGATGGCTTATGTCTGCGCGGTCATGCTGGTATTCCTATCCCTTCCCTACTTCAACCAGGTGACGGGCAAACGGATCTCCATAGCCTGGGATAATCCCTGGTTTTGGCTGGCGGGGATGGGCTGTACACTTTTCACGGGACTGGTCGCGGGCAGCTATCCGGCGTTTTACCTCTCCTCCTTCCGGCCTATTAAAGTATTGAAAGGGAACGGAGGCTTCCGAACGTTCATCAGGGTGAGCTGGCTGGCGGCTATCCCAAGAAAGGCGCTCGTGGTATTACAATTCACCGTCTCGGTGGCCCTGATCATCGGCGTGTTGGTCGTCTTCCGCCAGGTCGTCTTCACAAAAAACCGGCCGGCCGGGTATGACCGGGAAGGGTTGATCTCCATTCCTGTCAACACTCCGGAAGTTAGTGCACAACAAATGGTGTTGAGGGACGCCCTTCTGAAGACAGGGGCGATCACCGATATGGCCGCTTCATCAAGTCCGGCTACAGCGATTTGGTTAAACCTGGCCGGCTTCGACTGGCCGGGCAAGATCCCGGGCGCACAGGCTGAATTTGGAGCAGTTGCCGTCACGCAGGAGTATGGCAAGACCGTCGGTTGGCAATTTTTACGCGGCCGCGATTTTTCCAGGGCCTTCCTCACGGATTCCACGGGCCTTGTGCTGAATGAAGCTGCAGTAAAATATATGGGACTGAAGGACCCGGTGGGCGTGACGGTCCAATGGGATGGAAAACCTTTTCACATTTTAGGCGTTATCAGGGACATGCTGATGGAGTCGCCCTATGAGCCGGTCCACCAGGTGATCTACTACCTGCCCCGGAGAGCCGATACACACTTTCTCATTGCCCGCTTGCAACCCGGTTTGCCTGTGAGCGAGTCTTTGGCGCGTATCAGGTCCATTTTTCAAAAATATGTGCCGTCGGCGCCCTTCGAGTATAAATTCGTGGACGAGGAATATGATAAGAAGTTCGCCAGTGAAGAAAGGACAGGTAAGCTGGCCGGTTTTTTTGCCATCCTTGCCGTCTTCATTAGTTGCCTCGGGATTTTTGGCATGGCTTCCTTTATGGCGGAGCAGCGGACGAAGGAAATCGGGATCAGGAAGGTATTGGGGGCGACTGTCGTGCAGGTTTGGGGGTTGTTGTTGAAAGATTTTCTTGTCCTTTTGGGTATCGCCTTGTGCATCGCGCTGCCGTGCGCCGACTACTTCATGTCCCGATGGCTGCAGCAATATCCTTATCATTCGGGTATCCCTTGGTGGGTCATTGCGGGAACTGCGCTGGGCGCACTGCTGATCACGATTACCGTGGTGAGCGGGCAGGCGGTGAAGGCGGCGGTGGCGAATCCGGTGCGGAATTTGCGTTCTGAATAACTTTCAGGGAACCTGTTCATTTTACCTTGCCGAACAGCCTTATCATGCTAAGGGACAGTCTCATTTTCCCCTCTCTCCGCCAATCAAATGAATGCCCCGGCTTTACCGGGCATTTTTGTTCGGAATAGCTCCGAATTAGCGGTGTTCTCATGGCCAGTCAGCTATATTTCGCCATTCGGCCAGTATACCCATTTTTTATAAGGATAAGTTCCATAATTAGTGCCGAGAATTCCGCCTGGCCCGAAAACCTTGTCACGCAGGCGAAGTTTACCCTGTTCGACTAACTTCATTATCGCTGTGGCGGTAAATTGCTTGCTGATACTCGCGATCCGGAAGAGGTTGCCGGGATTCATCAATTCCTTTGCGTCTTTATCGGCATAGCCGTAACACCGCTCGATTTTAATGCTGTCGTTTCTGGCAATGGTAAACGATAATCCCGGAACATTATACTTGTTCATGAAAACGCCCACGAGGTTATCAACCGTTTTCATATTCTCCGGTAAAAAACCAGCCGGCACCGGTTCATTTGCTTTTTGCGGCTGTGTGCAAGAACTTATCGCCATTGTTACCACGCATAGCAAATCGAGATGGTAAAATCGCAAATTCTTCATGTGACAAAAGTTGTTTTTTCATAGCAACGAAAAAGCCAAAGTCATTTTTAGTTGTTGCACAATGAATTAGCCTAAAGACTGTAAAAGGAACTGCACGATATTGATACAGCAGTTGTGCGGCATTGGACTTATTCATCTTAAAGTGACCGGATATCGATCATTTCAACATTTGCCTGATGCGCCAGTGCTGCCCGGACCATCTGACTGGTGCCGCCGGTATCACCTTCGTCGCCATCCCATAGGACGATGATCGTCAGATGGGCATCCCCCTGCGACAAGGCGGCCTTCAGCATCCATTCATTGGCCTTTTCCCAGATCTCATCGCCGGTATCGGCCTTCCCGCCAGGCACCAAAATATGCACCGGCAGTTCCCCGATCAGCTGTCGATATCGGCTCTCCCAGCCCGGCCCGCAACCGCGGACCGAGGTCTCCTCAAAGATGCTGACCGGAAGACCGAGGTAGATCTCGCTGCGAATATGGAGCTCCCGGCAGGCTTCATGGAAAAGGATGTCCCCGCCGCAGGCAGCAGCGGCAATACCCCGCAATTCTGATCCTCCCGCCGCCACCCGAACTTTCTCCAATGCGACCCGGATAGCCAGACTTGCTTTTGCCTCCTTTGAGGCGGGGAAGCGCGGCATTGACCGGTCCGGCCTGTCGATCATGTGACCGGAAAACAGGACGAAGTGAGGCATGGAGGTTTTTTTTAAAGATAGGTGATATTTTAGGGAAAGCTTTTTATATTCAATTTATCAAATTAACTATGCCGGGTAGTTCAACCACGCTCGAAGAGAGACTATTTTCACCGGGCCCCAAACGGATCCTCGCCCTTGACGGCGGCGGATTGAAGGGCGTCATCACCCTTGGCTTCCTGGAAAAAATAGAAAGCACGCTGGCCAATAGGTACGCGCTTGCCGGTGTAATGGCCGGGAAGGATTTTCGCCTGTATCACTATTTCGATCTGATCGGCGGGACAAGTACCGGCGCCGTGATCGCGGCCCTTCTGGCCGTGGGCGGTCATTCCGTTACAGAGATCAAGGAAATGTACCGGCAGCTGGGCAAAAAGATCTTTAGTGACAGGAACGGATTCAATCTTTTCGGCAAACGCATCTATTTCAACGGCAAATACGACGCCACGCCGCTCAAAGAGGAATTGGAGCATATCTTCGGGGAGGCCCGCCTGGGAGACAGCGCAAACAAAACCGGTCTTTGTATCATAACCAAACGGCTTGACACCTGCAGCACCTGGCCGGTCACGAACAATCCCAGAGGCATTTTTTTTAATGAAAACCGGTTCCTTGTAAAAGATATCGTCAGGGCAAGTACCGCCGCCCCGAGCTATTTCGAGCCGGAGGTCATCGATGTGGGGTCCGGCCAGTTGGGCGTCTTCGTCGACGGCGGAATGAGTATGATGAATAATCCCTCCTTGCAGCTATTCCTTGTTGCGACCTTGAAGGGCTTCCGGCTAACCTGGGATACCGGGGAGGATAAGCTGCTGATCGTATCGGTGGGCACGGGAAGGAGGGATAAGAAATTGATCGGGAAAAAATGGCATGACCCCAACCTGTTGGATATCGCCAGATTCGCCCCCGAGCAGTTCATGAGCGACGCGACCGACCTGGTCGAACTTCTGATGCATTATATCGGTAAAGGCACAGGGCATATGCGAAAGATCGATACGGAGGTGGAAGATCTGAGTGAAGATACCCTACAGGGCGGCAAAGCCTGCAGCTACCTGCGGTACAATGTCGAGATAGAAAAGGATCAGCTGGACGATTTGGGTATCCAGGATGTTCCCCGGGACCTGCTTGCCAGCCTGATGGAAATGGACCTGCCCGGGAATCTGGGATTACTCTCCCGGATCGGCGACGCCGCGGCAGAGAAAATGGTGAAAGATGAGCATTTCCCGGCCGTTTTTGACCTTTAAGCACGCACGCCCCTTTCCCGCCCTACACCCCATGCCTTTCTCTCCGCCCCTTCGGAAGGATCCGTATCAGCGGCTTCCCCCCTATCCTGACCTTCGACCCCCAGGGGATCAGCGGGTCAATTCATGCCCGCATTGAAATAGAAAGAGCCGCGGCCAGTCGCAAACCGGATCACCAGATGCTCGCTTATGCTGCCATTTAACTCCAGCGTATTCCCGACAAACCACCCTACCCCCGTTGCCGGTTTTGACCGCATCAGCCACCGGACTTTGTAGGCATAGAACGGCGCTACCGATAGCAGGAACAGCAAAACAAAAAATTGATTCCTCCCTAATACCATACTCTAATATACATAGGGTTCATATGTATTAAAAGCCGCTGTTGCAAAATTTTCCCTAAGTTTGTCCCACCGGTATCGCCACGCCAATGAACCGGCTGATGGTACCCCTTGTATCATAACCGCACACCCCCTGTCCGAAATCGAACATCAGGCCATCCCCGCCCCCCTTGCCCGGAACCCATTTCCCGACCGGTATAATTTTTGTCGCCCCCAAAGGCAATACAACACCCCATGCTCCGTCACTTCTTCCAAATCGCCTGGCGTAATCTCAACAAACGAAAACTATTCGGCTTCATCAATATCGCCGGCCTCTCCATTGGGATGGCCTGCTGCCTGCTCATCACCCTCTATGTGCGGAATGAACTCTCCTTCGATCGCTATAACACGAAAGCAGCGCGGATCTACCGGGTGACCCAGACTTTCCGCAGCGTCCAGAAAGGGGAGAACCCCGGCCCTCCCGCCCCGCAGGACTTCTGGGTCTGGGGCTGCGCACCCGTCGGTCCTGCCCTTCAGCACGACTTCCCGGAGATCGAAAAGGTCGTCCGGTTCATGAGCCCGATCAGCATCCTGTTGCAGCATGGCGAGCGCCGTATCCAGCAGGATAACCTCATCATGATGGATTCCACCGCCTTTGACGTCTTCAGTTGGAAGATGCTGTACGGAGATCCGCATACCGCCCTCATCAACCCCAACAGCATCGTCCTCACAAAAACCGTAGCGCGCAAATTCTTTGGCGACACCAACCCCGTCGGCCAGGTACTCCGCGCGGACAACTCGGACAACTTGCTCGTCACCGGGGTGATGGAGGACGTCCCCGCCAATTCGCAATTCACCTTCAACGGGCTGATCTCCATGTCCACCGAACGAAAGCAAAATCCAGGTATCTTTGACGCATGGGGCTACGTTGATTTCTACACCTACCTCCTGCTAAAAAACAATGCGGACATCCGGCCCCTCGCAACACAAGCGGCCGATTTCGTCAAAAGACATGACCCGGACGATAAAGGTTATTCGATCGCATTTGAAAAGATGACGGACGGCTACCTGCATTCGCAAGCCATAAGACAACCGGGCCCCACCGGTAGCCTGACCAATGTCTATCTCTTCGCCTGTATCGCCGTATTTATCATGCTGCTCGCCTGCATCAATTTTATGAACCTGTCCACCGCGCGGTCGCTGGAAAGGGCTAAAGAAGTGGGCGTACGGAAAGTGCTGGGCGTTACGCCCTCGAGCCTCATCCGGCAATTCCTGGCAGAATCCATTTTGTTGTCCCTGGTCGCCGGTGTCATCGCGCTGCTCCTCGCCGCCGCCGGTCTTCCCCTTATTGCCCGATTGTCGGGGAAAGATCTGGCCGATGTAAACCTATTCACCGCACCGATAACGCTGGCCATGATCGGATTTTCATTCGTGGCCGGGGTCGTCGCGGGGATCTATCCGGCCTGGTTTCTCTCGGCATTCAAACCGATTGCCGTATTAAAAGGTAAATTCGATCCCTCCGGAAAAGGCATCTCATTAAGGAAAGCCCTCGTCGTCTTTCAATTCACCGTCTCTATCGTGCTGATCGCCGGAACGATCATCGTTTACCAACAGTTGGCCTTTGTCAACCGCCACGAGCTCGGATTCCGGAAGGACCAGATGCTGATCATCGACTTCGAAGGGGATAACCAGGTCGAACAACACATCGAAACGATCAAGGCAGCGATTGCCAAAGAGCCCGGCGTCCTCTCTGTCGCCGCCTCCCGCGCCGTACCCGGAGAATTTCTTCCCAACGCCGGCACCCAAATCGAAACCCCTGATGGGAAAATGGGCGCCCGGATCCCCTTTATCTACGAGATCGACTTTGATTTTATCCCTACCTATCATATCCCCCTGGTGGCAGGCAGAGCCTATTCCCGTGCATTCCCGACGGACAGCGCCCAATCCATGGTCATCAATGAAGCCGCCGCCAAATTATATGGATACCGGCATCCCGCCGATGCCGTAGGCAAGAAATTCGACCAATGGGGAAGAAAAGGGACCATCATCGGCGTAGTCAAGGATTTCAACTTCCGGTCCCTCCACCAGGAAGTACAACCGCTGACCTTGCGGTACGGCTACCCTTACTCGCTCAACCGCATCTCGGTGGAATTGAAAGGCGACAACATCGCCGCTACCATCGCCCATCTGAATACGACCTGGAACAAACTCGCGCCGCAGCGGCCCTTCCTTTATCATTTTCTCGACCAATCCTTTGGCGAGCAATACCAGGCAGACCAGCAATTCGGGAACCTGTTCACCTTCTTTTCCTGTCTGTCGATCTTTATAGCCTGTCTGGGCCTTTTTGGCCTCTCCACCTTCATGGCCCAGCAACGGGTAAAGGAGATCGGGATCCGGAAAGTTCTGGGCTCCTCTCAGACCGCTATCGTGATGCTGCTGTCCAAAGATTTTATCAGGCTGGTCTTTATTGCGATCCTTATTTCGGTCCCGCTCTGCTGGTGGATCATGAGCGATTGGCTCAACGGTTTTGCCTACCGGATCCACCTCGGACCATTGGTATTCCTGGAATCCGGGCTGATCGCCCTTTCGATAGCATTGGCCACCATGATCGGACAGTCCGTCAGAGCCTCGATAGCCAACCCCGTACGTTCACTAAGAAATGAATAAACCATGCTGAAGAATTATTTCCTGGTCGTATGGAGGATACTCCGGCGCCAAAAAGTATTTTCCGCCATCCATATCGCCGGCCTCGCTTTAGGCATGGCCGCCTGCCTGCTGATCGTACAATATATCAGCTTCGAGCTGAGCTATGACAACTTTCACGCGCATGGCGACGACATTTATCGCATCCACCACCAGTCCTATCGCGACGGGGCGCTTGCGGAGAACCTCCCCACGACCTATGCAGCCGTCGGACCGGTACTGAAATCCGCCTTTCCGGAAGTCATCCGCGAAACAAGAGTGGATCCCGGCGATGGAATGGTCAGTACCCGCCGGCCGGACGGCGGCTTTACTGCCTTCAACGAATCCGCCATTTACTTCGTCGACAGTTCCTTCCTGCACATTTTTTCATTCCCCCTCATAGAAGGCACAGCCGCCGCGTTGGAAAAACCCAATTCCGTTGTCATTACGGAAGACGCGGCAAAAAAATATTTCCCGGGCCAGGATCCCCTCGGCAAAACTCTTACTATCCAGCAGCAAACATCCGGCACCAATGTCACCGTGACTGTAACCGGCGTTTGCAAGAACATACCCGCCAACTCGCACCTGCAATTCAGTTTTCTTGTTTCATCATCAGCCGATTTCGGCCAGGGCGACTGGGTGTTCCCGGAATTCTATACCTATATCCAGCTTGCCCCTTCCACCAATCCCAAGACTTTCCAGACCAGGATGTCGGCCTATCTAAAAAACAATATCGAAGCGCTAAGCCAAAACAATAGCTCCAGCCCTACCCAGGGCAAGACCAACCTCAGCAGCCTTTCCCTTACCCTTCAGCCCCTGCGCGACATCCACCTGTACTCTAACTTGTCCCAGGAACTTACACCCGGTGTCGACGGCGGCCTCGTTTGGTCGCTGGGCATCATCGCCCTGTTGATACTCGTGATCGCCTACATCAATTATCTTAACCTGACCACGGCAAAAGTGATCGAGCGGGCAAAGGAAGTGGGCATCCGCAAGGTACTTGGCTCACAGCGGCTGCAACTCATCCGGCAATTCCTTTTCGAGTCGCTCTTCTTCAATACCCTCGGTCTGGCCGCCGCCATGGGGGTCGCCGGATTATGTATGCCGTGGTTCAGCCGGCTTTGCGGGGTCGAAATGGACTTTACGATCTGGAAGAACCCCCTTTTCATGTCAGCATTTGTAGCCCTGCTGCTGGCAGGCGTTTTATTATCCGCCCTGTACCCGGCACTGGTGCTGTCAGCCTGTAAGCCCGTACAGATCCTGAAGGGTAGTTTTCAAAATACCGGGAAAGGACTTTGGCTGCGCAAGGCACTCGTGGTCTTCCAGTTCACCGCAACGGTTGCGTTGATAGCCGGCACCCTGATCGTATACCGCCAGGTCAATTATATGGTGACCGCCAATAAAGGCATGGACATGAAGCAAACCCTGATTGTTGTCGCACCCAAAAATATCCGCGCCACCGATGAAGATAACGCCCTGTATGCACGCAAAGACACCTTATTCCGGACAGAGGTCATGCGCGACCCGGGGGTTCAAAGCATTACGTCTTCCTCCTGCATCCCCGGGCAAAACATCGGTTTTATTTTGTCTTATACCAGCCACGTGAACGGTGTCGCAAAAACCCTGCGGCTTCCCAACATGGAAATGGGCAGCGGATTCATCAGCCAGCTCAAACTGCAAATCCTTGCCGGCGACAGCATGCCGGCAGATGCCTGGTTTCGCCGTAATCCAGTACTGCTGTTGAACGAGGCCGCCGCCGCCGCCCTCGGCTTCCGGAGCCCGCAAGATGCCGTCGGAAAGTTCATCGAGAACAGGAACGGGAGAGGCAAGGTCTTTCAAAACGAGATCATCGGCGTCACGAAGAACTTCCATCAAAGTTCGCTGAAAGACCCCTATACACCGATCGTCTTCCACTTGTCCGACCCGAACAGTACGGAGGACTTCGAGGTGAAGGTCAACAGCGGGAATCTTCCGCGGACGATCGCGGCCATCGAAAAGACCTATAAATCCGTATACCCGGCCTCCGCCTTCGAATATTTCTTCCTCGATGACTACTTCAACCGGCAATACAAAACCGAACAGCATTTCGGGCAGGTGTTCAGCCTGTTTGCAGGATTTGCGATTTTCGTAGCCTGCATGGGCCTGTTTGGCCTGACACTGCTGACGATCAACCAGCGCGTAAAAGAGATCGGCATCCGGAAAGTACTCGGCGCATCCGTACCCAATATCCTCCTGCTGATCGTCAGGGACTTTGCCACCCTTATCATTATCGCTAACCTCATCGCGTTGCCGCTGGCCTATGCCGGGGGCTACAAGTGGCTGGAGAGCTACGCATTCCGGACAACCCTGAGCTGGTGGCTGTTCGCCCTTCCCCTGGTGACCGTTTTTGCGATCGCCTTCCTGACCGTGAGCCACCAGGTGATCAAAGCCGCTTTGGCCAATCCGGTAAAAAGCCTCAGGACGGAATGATCACCAGCCGCTTCCCTTCGAGGTCATTCCGCTGCCAGGCTTCCGCAATGTCGGCCAGCGGTACCCGTTCGATCTCCATATAAACCTTGTCCTCCGCAATCCAGTTCCAAACCTGCTTCATCTCTTCCTGTACCACCTCGAAAGGGATCTTGCCAATACCCATCAGTTCAAGCCCGGACGTCCGCAACGCCGAGGCAGGCAACGAAATATGCGACCCCGCTTTCTGCCCGATCTGGAAATACCGGATCCGCCGCTTTGCAAATCCGACCTCCGTGGGAATAAACGTTCCGATCAAGACCTCGGCGGGATGACCCCAGATGTAATCAAGAACCACGTCGATACCGCTCTTACCCGCAGCATCCCTGAAAGCATCTGCCACCTGTTCATCCGGCTGCTTCAGATCGACCACAACATCGGCGCCGAGCCGGAGTAAAAGCTGCAATGACCTTTCATTGCGGCCTGTCGCGATCACCCTGCCCGCACCAAGCATTTTCGCGACCTGGATGGCGATCCTGCCCGATACACCCGTAGCGCCGTTGATCAACACCGTCTCGCCGGGCAGGAGCTTGGCAGAATGTTTCAGCGGCAACAGCGACGTTAGCACAGCCGACGGGATGGCGCTCGCCCTGGCTGCATCGACACCGTCGGGAACAGGAATGGTGTAGCCGGCGACCGTTCTATCGGCAAACGCCCCGTATGGCGGCCTTACCTTGCCAAAAGCGACCATCTTGCCTTCCGGCGTCATGCCGATCCCATCCGTTCCGACAATGGCCGGGAATTGGGGATAAAGGGTTTTGCTGGAATAATGTTTACCGGATGCGGTTCCCTTATCGAAATTTTCCAGCACGCTGGCCTTAATATCGATGAGCACTTCTCCATCAGCCGCTACCGGCTCCGGGAAATCAATATACTGCGGCACTTCGCCGAATCGGGTAATAACTGCTGCTTTCATTTTTTTTGCACAAAACTATCCCTGCCGCCACCCGCAGCAAATAACAATTGTTAATAATTTCTGTCCCTTGAACCTGGCCCGGATCTCTATCCCTTGAACTTGGCCCGGATCCGACTCAGGGAAACCGGCGTAATCCCGAGATAGGACGCAATGTATTGCTGCGGCACCCGCCGGATGAGCTCCGGTCGCTGCTCGACCAGCTGCATATAGCGTTCCCGGGGCGTATACTTGATAAAGGAGAGAAAATGATGCGCATAGTTCCACTGCCGTTCGAACAGGACATCCATCATCTGATCCCGCAGTTTGGGCACCTGCATGATCTCTTGCATGATCTTGTCCATCTTTTCCTTGCTTATACAGTGCAGCACGCAAGGCTCAATTGTCTCTAACGTAAAGATGCTGGGCACTCGTTTTTTGAAACTCTCGGCCGAAGAAACGCTCTGATCCTCGAAAAAGAATTGAAAGGTGATGTCCTTACCCTTACTGCTGAACCACACGCGAAGACAGCCTTTCTCGATAAAATAAGCCTTTCTGGATATTTCTCCTTCCCGAAGCAGGACCGTATGCGAAGGAACCTCCAGCCGCCGGTAATAGCCGATATATTCATTCCATTTCTCCCTGGGAAAGGGAAACCGGTTTCTGAACTTCTCGAAAAAGCTGTCGGCCATCATCCAAAAATCTTACTTTCCATCATTCAAAAATCTTACTTTTCATCATTCTTAAATCTTACTTTTCATCACCCAAAAATCTCACTTTTTTTAATACTTTCGGCCATGAAAAAACCCTTTCTCGCCGCCTTCTGCCTCCTGCTCGTCTCGCTAACAGTCGGTGAACTCTATGGCCAGCCCCTCGGTCAACATCCCGCCTGGACCCGGCGCGCCAATATCTACGAAGTAAATATCCGCCAGTATACCAAAGCAGGTACCTTCAAGGCCTTCGCGCCGAACCTTGACCGCCTGAAAGCAATGGGTGTGGACATCCTGTGGATCATGCCGATCAATCCGATCAGCAAGACCGACCGGAAAGGCAGCCTGGGCAGCTACTATGCAGTAGCGGATTATACTGCAGTCAACCCTGAATTCGGGACACTCAACGACTTCCGGCGGCTCGTTCAGACGATCCATGCCAAAGGGATGAAAGTGATCCTCGACTGGGTACCGAATCATACCGGCGCCGATAACCGCTGGCTGACACAACACCCCGATTTTTATAAAAAAGACAGCACCGGAAAAGCCGCGGTCCCTTTTGACTGGACCGATACCCGCCAGCTGGACTATGCCAACCCGGAAATGCGGGACAGCATGATCGCCGCCATGCAGTATTGGATAAAAACCGCCGATATCGACGGCTTCCGCTGCGACGTGGCCTGGAATGTTCCGGGCGATTTCTGGCGCACCTGTATCACCCGGTTGCGGCAAATGAAACCCCTGTTCATGCTGGCCGAAGGCGACAAACCCTACCTGGCCCGGAACGGCTTCGACGCCCTTTACCCCTGGGACATGTTCCATACCATGGTCAGCGTCGCCAAAGGCGATCGAACAGCCCTCTCCCTCGACAGCGTGCTGCACACCGAAGAAAAGATCTACCCCAAAGGAACACTGGAAATGTACTTCACCAGCAATCACGATGAGAACAGTTGGAACGGCGCGGACTACAACACCTTTCCCGGCCCTTCCCACGCTCCCTTCGCCGTCTTTACCCAAACGATGCCGGACAATATCCCGCTGATCTACAGCGGGCAGGAAGAACCGGTATTGCGGGCGCTCTCTTTTTTTGAAAAAGACTCGATCCGGTTCCGTCATTTCGCCCGCGCCAGGTTCTACAAGACCCTCCTCGATCTCCGCAAGCGGAACCCCGCCCTCGATGCCGACGCCGCCTTCACCCGGCTGTCTGTTGGCGACGACCGCGCCGTCTATTCCTTTCTCCGTGAGAAATCGGGACATAAGCTGCTCGTGCTGCTGAACCTGTCAAAGGAGCCGCAGACCGTCAGCGTCAATCAGGAAACGCTAAAAGGAAGCGCCACCGACGTCTTCTCGCGGAAGACCGTGACCATCAACGGCGATAGCTGGACCTTGCAGCCCTGGGGATACCGGGTGCTCGAATATCGCTGAAAATCGCCCCTCCCTCCATTCCCTCTTTCATCAACGCCCCCGTCAGCGCGCCAACGGCCATGCCGGATGCGGTCGCCAGGCCTTCAGCAGCTTCAATGCTTCAGCTCATCGATCTGTACCTGCGGCACGAGCACCTTATGGTCCTTCTCCACCACCACATCAGCCGGAACCGTGAACGTCGCCGTCTGCCGGATATCCGCCGACGAAGCCCCGACCTTCACCGTATACTCGCCGGCCCCGGCAATCCAGGAGGTGGATGGCGTATCGAACGACGCCAGATCCCCGGCCGTCAGCACAAAAGCCAGGGTCTGCGACTGACCCGGTCCCAACAGTCGAGTCTTGCCAAACGCCCGCAGTTCCTCGGCCGGCTTGTCCAGCGACCCGGAAGGCGCGCTCACGTAAAGCTCGACCACCTCCTTACCCGGAACCCGCCCACTATTCGTGACTGTGACCGTCGCAGTCAGCTTACCCTTGAACGTAGCAGCGCTGAGTTTCAGGTTGGAATATTTAAAGCTCGTATACGACAGGCCATAGCCGAACTCGTACGCCGGCTTGACGTTAAATGTAGTATAATAACGATACCCGACATATATCCCCTCCTCATAAGTGACTTCAGCCGGGATACTCTTCATCCCGAACATCCCCGTCGTGGCCCGATCCGGGAATTCCTTGCCCGGGAAGTTCTTCGCCGACGGAACATCCTCATATCTCGCCGGGAAAGTGGTGGCCAGCCTGCCGGACGGATCGACCTTGCCGCTGAGCACATCGGCGATCGCATTTCCCCCTTCCAGCCCGGGCTGCCACGCGAGCAGGATGGCATCGACCTGGTCCCGCCAGGGCATAACATCGATGACGCCGCCGATATTCAGCACGACCACCACCTTTTTGTGCCGGGCGTGAAAGGCATTCGCCACAGCGGCGATGACCACCTTCTCGGTATCGGAAAGATAATAGTCATCCGGCAGCTTGCGGTCTCTCCCCTCACCCGCATTTCTCCCGAGCGAAAAGACGGCAATGTCGTCGGCAGCCGCCTTCCTGGTCAGCAGATCGTTGTCGATAGCATACTCCGGCGCGGGCGGCGTAGGGTTCATGAATTCCTGCATAAACCCTTTTTTGGGATGCTTTGCCGCATAGTCTGCCAGATAAGACGTATAGGCATGCTGCAATTCCGGATCGACCCGGTACCCGGCATTGCCAAGCCCTTGCGCCAATGAAACTTTATACGCTTTGTTGACGTCGCCGCTTCCCGTTCCCCCGGCAATCAGATCATAGCCATTGATCCCGAACAAGGCTACGTTCTTTGCCGCGGCAGCGATAGGCAGGCTGCGGTCGTCGTTCTTCAGCAATACCATCCCTTCCGCGGCCGCTTCCCGCGAAATGGCGGCATGCCGCCGGAGATCGGGGTGATCGGAATATTTGTAGCCTTTGAACGCCGGGGATTGCAGCATGACCCGGAGAATGCCGGCGATATTCGCATCGAGCACCTTTTCGGGCAGCGCGCCGCTTTGCACCGCCTCCATGATCTTCTTCGACTGATCGCCCGTGCCGGGCATCAGCAGGTTGTTGCGGGCATTCATCTGGGCGACGGGATCCTTGCCGCCAAACCAATCGGTCATCACAAACCCCTTAAAACCCCATTCATCCCGCAAAATGGTCTGCAGCAGATCGTACTCCTGTGACGTATACGTCCCGTTGATCAGATTGTAGGAGCTCATCACCGTCCAGGGCTGAGCGCGCTTGACCGCGATCTCAAAACCTTTCAGATAGATCTCCCGCAACGCGCGCTCGCTGACGATCGTGTTGACCGTATTCCGGTCGGTCTCCTGGTTGTTGGCGGCAAAATGCTTGATGGACGTCCCCACCCCATTGGATTGAATACCCCTGACCATCGCAGCCGTGATGCTGCCGGCGATGAGCGGATCTTCCGAGTAGTATTCGAAATTTCGGCCGCCCAATGGATTGCGCTGAATATTCAACGCGGGCGCCAGCATGATATCAACGCCGTATTCTTTCGCTTCGTTCCCAAACGCCGCCCCCACGCGCTGTACCAGCACGGTATCCCAGCTGGACGCCAGCAACGTAGCTACGGGCCATGCAGTGGCATAGAACGTCTTGCCCGGCATGTCCTTCCGTACCGGATCGATCCGTACTCCCGCCGGTCCGTCACTAAGGACCATAGAGGGAATACCCAGCCGCGGGATCGCATACGTCGTGCCGGCCGCACCGGGGACCTTATCCGCCGTTTGCCCGACCACCGGACCGTTGTTATTATTGTTGCGCATCCCCGGGAAATGCATGCCGTTGCCGGCGACAAACTTTACCTTCTCCTCCAGGGTCATCGCTTTGACGATCGCCGGAATGGGGTCCTTGCCCAATTGCGGGGCCGAAGGCGCTTGAGCATGCCCGATACAGGGAAGTAAGAGAAGTAGCGAAGTAACTCTTTTCATATGCAGTCGTTATCGCCCAAAATTATAACTATTGTATTAAATTGATACAATAATTTTACCGGACCATCATTTCGATATGGGATGGATATTCCGCCGAACGGTAGATTTGCTGCGTAGCAACCTGAAAATCGCTTTCTTTTGCCTCGAAAATATTCGGTACGAACTTTTGCGGGTTCCGGTCGATGATCGGGAACCACGTGCTTTGCACCTGTACCATGATCCGATGCCCCTTGAGGAACACATGATCCTGGGTATGCAGATCGATCGTATATTCTTCAACCTTTCCCGGCGTCACGGGTTCCGGATGCTCCCAACTATGCCGGAATCGCCCTCTGAAGACGTCATTGGCAATCATAAACTCATAACCGGCCATCCCTGGGTCCTGTGGGTAAGATGCCGGGTAGACATCGATGAGCTTGACGACCCAATCCGCATCACTGCCGCTGGTAGCGGCATACAGCTTCGCCCGGATCGCCCCGGTCAGCGTGACGTCTTTCCGCAAAGTATCCGTTTCCCAGCTGAGCACATCCGGACGGCCCTGCACAAACCGCTGATCCTCCGTCAGCCAGGTATACCACCTGGATCCCGGGCCATACGTTTCTTCGATCGGCCGGGTCCTGTAAGGAACCGGATTTGCCGGATCCGAGACGTAAATGTCCTTACGGTTATCCCCGCCTGCCGTCGGCGCATCGAACGACAGCCGGCCATTTTCCCGAAAATACAGATCCTTCGATGTCGCATCCTTTGGTGGCCAGCTGTCATAGGTCTTCCAGACATTCGTCCCGGTCTGGAAGGTGATCACCGCCGGAAAATTTCCATCACCCTTTCCTTTCAGATACCAGGCGAACCATTTTGCCTCTATCGCCGCCCTGAAGTAAGCGGACGTCGGCGACCCGAATTGGATCTTGCCCAGATGATCTCCTGCAACCCAACCCCACCCGCCATGATTCCAGGGACCAAGCACCAGGTGGTCATAGCCGTGGCGGTCCTGCTTTTTCCAGGTCTCGTATTCTTCCACCGGTCCGTAAAAGTCCTCCTGGTCCCACCAACCGCCGACATTCAACGTCGGGACCCTCGGCGAATCCAGCAGCGATTCAAGCGCCTGTTTTTTCCAGTAGGGGTCATAATTCGGATGAGCCACGAAATTGTTCCAGGACGGCAGCCGGTTAAGGAAATATTTTTTATTGACATTGGATAATGGCCCGAGCTTCAGATACCAATCGTAGGTGTCTTTGTCAGGGAACGGGAACAACGTATCCACCTTGGATGTCTCTTCCATAAAGGCATACTCGAAGGCATAGCTGAGGCGGAATGCCCCGTTGTGATGAAAATCGTCCCCAATGAACATATCCGCCGGAGATGCCTGATCGGAAATGGCTTTCAGCGCCGGATGCGGATCGATCGCGCCCATAATGGTCGTCCAGCCATCATAGGACACACCGAGCATGCCGCCCTTTCCATTGTTGCCGGGGATATTTTTCAAAAGCCAATCGAACGTATCGTAGGTGTCCGTGCTCTCGTCCACCGCTTTGAGGTCCCTCCTGTCCCGCGGAAACCGCTGCATAACATACTTCCCCTCCGAGCCATAACGCCCGCGGATATCCTGGAATACAAAAATGTACTCCTCCGCTGCAAGGTCTTTGAAATAAGGGTTCTTTTCGGGGCTTGGAAACTTGTTTGCCCCATAAGGCGTCCGCTCCATCAGAAAAGGGAGCGCCTCCGACGCCATTTTCGGCGTGAAAAGGACGGTGTGTAACCGAACCCCGTCCCGCATCGGGATCATGACTTCCCGCCGGTCATACGCCTGAGAATAAGCCGCCGCATGAAGAAGAAGGACTGCCACCGATAGAAGGACCGTCACCAATAAGAACTGCTTTTTCAATTTTCCCGGTTTATGATAAATATACCGGAATTTTTTTGTAGCCCATAACTAGGTTTTTAGTTATATTCGCCTGATGCTGACCAATTATTTCAAAACTGCCTTCCGCAGCTTCCGCCGCAACAAGCTGTTTACCCTCCTCAACATCTGCGGCCTGGCCATTGGCCTGGCTTCCGCCATCCTGATCTTCCTGTGGGTCCGCGACGAACTGAGCTTCGACCGGTTCAACCCCAATGCCGGAAAGATCTTCCGGCTGACCGCTCAGGTCAGGGGAACGCCCTCCGCCATGATCCCTGCGGCCTTTGGCCGGATCGGCCACATGCTTCCCGCGATCAGCCGTGCCACCCGCATCCAGCCCGACCAAAAGATCATCACCGCCCTTACCCGGAAATTCGACGAGCAACACATCTACCACGCCGACACCAACTTTCTGCAAATCTTCGACTATCCACTCCTGCGCGGTAACAGCCGCACCGCATTGACCACACCTAACAGCGTCGTGCTGACGGAAGCGACAGCCATCAAATATTTTGGCAGCATCGATCAGGCCATGAACAATTCGATCTTCATCGACAATGACAGCATCACGGCAAAAGTCACCGGGATCTTACAGGATATTCCCGCCAACTCTCATCTACAATTCGACCTGCTATTGCCCATTGAAGATATGGACGCACAAACCGATCCCTCCCATGGCTGGCGGTTCTTCGACAGCTACGTCTACTATGAGCTGGCGGGTGCGGCCAGTCCTGCTCCGCTTACCATCCGGACGGCCAGCCCCACCCCCCTTATCCTCCGAACGGTCGAACGGCAATTGAACGACATGCGGGCCAGGGCCATCACAGGGACCCTTGCAGTCCCGGCAGTCTTTTCCCTCCAGCCGCTTACCGCTATTCATCTGCATTCCCATTTTACCGTGGACGCCGCCGGCATGGGCGATATTCAGTACGTCCGGATCTTCGCCCTCATTGCGGTATTTATCCTCATCATCGCCTGCATTAACTTCATGAACCTGGCTACCGCAGTGGCAGGCACGCGCGCCAAAGAGGTAGGCTTGCGGAAAACGGTCGGCGCCCTTCGTCACCAGCTCATCGGCCAGTTCATCGGCGAATCGATGCTGCTGGCTTTTATCTCGCTCATCCTGGCGCTGGTGTTGGTCTACCTCAGTCTCCCATTCTTCAATACACTGGCTGCCAAGTCGATATCCTTCACCCTGCTCGATCCGTGGTTGATCGCGGCCGTTATCGCAGTCACCATCCTGGTCGGTCTGCTGGCGGGCTGCTATCCCGCATTCTACCTCTCGTCCATTCAGGCGATCCGCATCCTGAAAGGAGATCACGTTCCGGGAGGCCGCGGTTCCCTCCTTCGTAACGGCCTTGTTGTACTTCAGTTCGCCATTTCCGTGAGCCTCATGATCGGCACCGTCGTTGTCGGGCGCCAGCTGCAATTCCTTCATAACCGCGACATCGGTTTCGACCGGAACAACCTGTTGTATATTCCGCTTCCATCGATCGGGGACCGGAAAGCCAATAGCCGCGCCCTGCGTTCGGTCTTCAGTCAATCCGTTGCAACGGAGGATTTTACCATCATCGGCGACCTGCCGACCGATATGGCGGGCACCCGCCCGCTCAGCTGGCCGGGAATGGATAACAATACCCCGGTCCTTTGCCACTACCTGAACGTCGACGCACAAACGCTCAACACCTTCGGGATGAGAATGGCCGCCGGCCGCTTCTATCCACCCGGCTTCGATGGGAACGACAGCATCTATGACTACGTCATCAACTCGACCGCCGCACGCATCATGGGTAAATCCCCGGAGGCAGCCGTCGGCTGCCGGATTGCCGTCCGCGGCCTGGAAGGTACCGTGATCGGCGTCGTGAGCGATTTTAATTTCCGCTCCGTTCACGAGGCCGTGGAACCCCTCGTCATGCGCGCCTATCCTGCGGGTTACTACGTCGTCATCCGGGCGCGAGCCGGCCAGATGCACGCGACCCTTTCGATCGCTCAACAGGGCTTCAGGAAAGTCTATCACGATACCCCCTTCTCCTATGGGTTCATAGATCAGGACCTCGACCGGCTCTACCTGGCAGAGACCCGAATGGGTTCGCTTTTCGGCGCCTTCGCCATCCTATCCATCGGTATTTCATGTCTGGGCTTATTCGGCCTGGCAACCTTCGCCACGCAACGCCGAACCAAAGAGATCGGAGTGCGCAAAGTGCTTGGTGCCACCGAAGGTGGTATCGTCTTGCTGCTGACCACGGAATTTCTGCAGCTGGTTGCGCTCGCGCTGCTGATCGCCTTCCCCCTGGCCTGGTTCCTTATGTCGCTTTGGTTACAGAGTTTTGTCGATCGTGTCAGCCTTGACATCGCGGTATTCGCCTGCATCGGTGCGCTTGCACTGCTGATCGCCGTTTCAACGGTAAGCTATACCACTATCCGCGCAGCATTCGCCAATCCTGTCCTCGCCCTGCGGAACGAGTAACAACGAATGGTTGAGCGACCCGCGAACCGCAGAGCAGGAATAAAAATTGCGTCTATAGTGGAAACACCCAAGCATGAGTGGTTCTACCCTGACTGCGGCCTTTGCTAACTATTTGTCAACCTGTGTGCTCATCTTGATTCTGGCGGGAAGTTGCACGAAATCTGATTGTGGATATTCCACAACACCGCTTTTCAACGCGGCCGACCTGCGCTTCATGAATCAGGAAAGCGCCTATAATTTTGATGAAATTGCAGCCGGCAATCTCGCCGAGACTTCCGCCACAACCCCCTCCATCCAATCGTTCGGCTTGATGACGGTCGAAGACCGGGATTCCGCGCAACAACAGTTGAAAGCCGCCG
>DATJMG010000242.1:0-5566 GCA_035508835.1 Puia sp. | reverse complement strand
TGGATTCTTTCTCCTGTTTGAAATAGAAGGTGAAGAGATAGAAGAGGATCCGGATGGCCTCGTAGGCGGCCCATTGGCGCAGCCGTCCGAGCCAGCGGTGGCGGTGAAAATAATTTGCAGGGTCGATGCGGATGCAGTGGTCACGGGTGATCTCATTGAGGTCCGCCTCCGCGAGGGCGGCGAATTCGTTATTACGTACGTCCAGGTTGAGCTCCACGCTGGCGTATGCGCTGATCCGGTTCACATTATAGGACCCGTTGGTCATCCATACGCCGTCGTAGGCGGCCATTTTGCCATGCAGGACGGTTCCCTGGTATTCATAGACTTCGATCCCATTGCGGAAAAGCCAGCGGTACATGTATTGTTCGGCGAGGCGGGCAATTTTCACGTCGGAGACGGCGCCGACGATGATGCGGATCGCCACGCCCCGGCGTGCGGCCTGCGCCATTTGTTTGCGGAGGATGGAGCCGGGCATAAAATAAGCAGACAGGACAATTACGTGGGAGTGGGCCTGGCGGAACATTTCGAGATAGCTGCGGGAGATCTGGTTGAGGCCCTGGACCCAGTCGTTGCGGCGGACGCGCACCAGGCATTCCTGTGCCGGGGAGATACCCGGCAGCCGGGGGAAGCTGAAGTCCTTTCCGGGCCGGTCGAGTTTCCAATAGGCCTTGGTCCACATATCGCGGCAGATAATGTGCAACTTCAGCGCGGCCTGACCTTCGACGAAGAGGGCGCGGTCGAGCCAGGCGGGCTGGCCGCCGATGTCGTTGTAGCGGTCGCTGATGTTGACGCCGCCGGCCATGCCGAAGGAGGCGTCTGCCACGAAGACCTTGTGATGCATACGACGGCCGAGGTAGAAGTGGCGGCTTTTGAAAAGAGGCCAGAACCAGCGGAAGTGAATGCCGGCGGCCTTCCATTTGCCGATCATCTCGTGTGGAAGATGCTGGGAGGCGTAGCCGTCGAGAAGGATGAATATCAGAACCTGGCGGGCGGCGGCGCGAAGCAAGGCGGAGGATACGAGCTGACCGGTCTCGTCGCTGTCGAAGATATAGGTCTGGAGGTGAATGGTGTTTGTTGCCTGATCGATCAGCCCTACGAGTGTGGAAAAGTAGTCGGCGCCGCCATGGACGAGGCGGACTTTGTTGTGGTGCGTGTATCCGGCGAGAAGTCGCGGCGTATGTCTTGTGGGCATAGGTCTTATCCGTCAGGACCGCCAAAGATCGGGAAATTTTGACCCACGATACTAAGTGTAAGAAAAAAACCGTTGAAGATATGGCAAGATTTATTTGCCCTTGCATTAAGTAATTGTTAACTTTAGTAGACTGCCAGTATTGGGCGGGGTTACTAAATAAACGGTTGTTCGCTATGAATTCTCAATTAATCCGCCCCCTGATTTTGGGGGTTTTTGTGTTTCCGCTCTTCGTGGCTGCTCAGCAGGGGGGTGAAGGCCGGCAGGAGCCGGCGGCAGCCGGGGGGCAGGGGGCTCCGGGACAGGTAGTTATGGGGCAGGTTGGGCCGGCAGGTCTTGCGATTCCGGGTGGAGGGACCGGGGAGGCGGCGAGATACAGCGATCCGGGCAACAATTTCTTCAGTAACGTGCCGATCAATGAGCTAAGCCCAAAGGCTTACCGGCGGTTTCATCGGCGGTTCCGGGAGGTCCCGACGGGGGAATACTGGTTCAAGTATCCCGACGGGTACCAGGTGTCTTTCCTGTTGGATCAGCACCGGGAGTTCGCTTATTTTGACCAGGGCGGGATGTTTCGTTATTCGCTGCGGTATTATGACGGAAAAGAGGCTCCGAAAGAGATGGAGGCCTTTGTCAAGCGGAGGTTCCCGGACTATCGGATCGATGTCATGACGGAGGTCAATGATGGTCAGAAGACGTTCTATATGCTGCAGATCATGAACCCGGATAAGATCAAAGTTGTGACGGTCGCCGACGGGCGGATCGATATCATCAATGAGCTGAACAACCGGAGCGCGAATATCGGCCCTGCGGAAGCGGTCCGGTAGGGGTCGGGGAGGCTCGAGGAGACCTTGGTGGCGCCGGCAGGCGCCGGGGGCTCGGGCAGGCCGCGGGCAGGAGCGGCCGGAAGTGCGGACGGGTTATTTGGCGTCGGAGACTGTTCTGCCCTTGAGGGTTCTGCTCTTCCTTTCCATTTTATCCAATTCACTTTTGCGAATGAGCAGGGTTGCGGAGGCAACGTCTGAGCAGGTGCCGCATCGTGCACGGAACTTATTGGAATCGTAGGTGACGGCGGCGGTACCGTTCTTCCACTCGGTGCCATAGAGCACAAATTCATTGAACGTATAGCCGCTTCCGGGTCCGAAGGCGAGGCTGTTATTTCCTTTCTCGAAGCTGATCATGAGCTTGTCGTTATCGGTGGCGTCGCAGATGCCGGGCGTAAAGGCGGGGATAATCACGTTGTTGGTATATTGGCCGTTCTCGAGCTTCACCACGCCGGATTTCACTTCGACCTTCTGGTCGCCGAGGTTACGGGAGAGGATCAACTTCTGATCGACATAGAATTGGACCTGGCGGAGGTCGATGTTCTCTTTCTCGAGTTTGGCTTTGAGGTCCCGGGTGAAAGGGACGAAGTTCTTGCGGGAGCTGCTGCAGCTGAATAATAGGATGGAGCCGATAAAACAAAGGATTACGGAGGAAATTCGTCTCATACAAGTATTTTAGGTAGGTTGTTTGACTATTTGGAAACGCAATAGTTATATTGACGTGTTGTGTAAAGTGTTATACAAATGTTAAAAGAGTGGGGGCGGGAAATCAGGTTGGAAAAGAGGGAAGGCGGTGCAACAGGCGGAAATGAGGGAAGGAGGTGCAATAGTTGGAAAGGAGGGAAGGCGGTGCAACATTTTTGCCGCTCGCGCGTCCAGTTAGTATCACAAAACTCTCCTCATGATCAGGAATTTCTTCAAGGTTGCCTTCCGGAGCTTATGGAAGCAAAAGGGTTATAGCTTTTTGAATATCGCGGGGCTGGCTATCGGGATGGCATGCAGTCTACTTATCTTGTTGTGGATCAGGGATGAAGAGGCGGTGGACAACTTCCATGTCAACGGGGACAGGTTGTATAGTGTCTATGAGCGGCAGTTTTATGACAAGAAGATCCAATCGGGGCATTTTACGCCGGGGGTGTTGCCGGATGAAATGAAGAAAGTATTGCCGGAGGTGGAGATGTCGTCGGGGTTTGACGGCGGGGAGCGGATGACATTCCAGGTAGGGGAAAAGATCTTAAAGGAGAATGGGGCGTTTGCGGGCGCGGATTTTTTCCGGATGTTCAGCTACCCGCTGCTGGAGGGAAGAGCGGAATCGGCGCTGGCGTCGCCGGTGAGCATGGCGATCAGCCGGAAGATGGCGGTGGCCTTTTTCGGCAGTCCCGAGGCGGCGATCGGGAAGACCATCCGGAATGAGAACCGGCGCGATCTGAGGGTCATGGCGGTCTTTGAGGACTTGCCGTCGGTCACCTCAGAAAAGTTCGACTATGTGATCAACTGGTATGCTTATCTGGAAGACAATAGCTGGGCGAAGGACTGGGGTAACAACGGACCGCATACGTTCCTGCTGCTGAGAAAGGATGCCAATCCGGCTGCTTTCGACGGAAAGATCACCCACTTCCTTGTCAAGTATAATAAATACATGTCGAAGAGCTTTTATATCGAGCTCGGGATCCAGCGTTTCGGGGATATGTATCTGCATTCGCAGATCGTAAATGGCAGGATCGAGGGCGGAAGGATCGAGTATGTGCGGTTGTTCAGTCTGGTAGCTATCTTCATCCTCTGTATTGCGTGTATCAATTTCATGAACCTGACGACGGCCCGGTCAGTGAAACGGGCGAAGGAGATCGGCATCCGCAAGGTGGTAGGGGCGGTAAGGCCCGCGCTTGTCCGCCAGTTCATGGCGGAGGCGATATTACTGGCGATGATCTCGGTCGTGCTTGCGCTGGGGATCGTGCTGGTGACGCTGCCGGCTTTCAATCAGCTCACGGGGAAGGGGATCGTATTCCCTTATGCTTCGGCTTCCTTCTGGCTGAGCCTGACCGGGCTCGTGATCGTGACGGGGCTGATCTCGGGGAGCTATCCGGCGCTATTCCTTTCGTCCTTTCAGCCGATCCGCGTGTTGAAAGGAACTTTGCAGTTCAGTCCGGCGACCGCCTGGTTCCGGCGGGGGCTGGTGGTCTTTCAATTCATGCTTTCGATCGTACTGATCATTGGAACGATCGTGGTATCTCAGCAGGTCGACTATGTTCAGTCGATCAACCTGGGATATAACCGGGAAAACCTGCTCTATATTCCGTTAGAAGGCGATCTGACTGGAAAATATAAAGTCTTCAAGGAGGAGGCGATGCAATTGCCGGGGGTGGGCGCCGTCAGCCGGGCCTCCCAGTCGCCGACGGATATCGAGAATGGGACGCTGGGAGTAGACTGGGATGGGAAGGACCCGAATAATACCATTATGTTCACCAACGATGCGGTAGGGTATGATTTTGTGAAGACGATGGGTTTGCAGCTGAAGGCCGGCCGGGACTATTCGCCGGCGTATGGGACGGATACGGTTGGATATATTTTGAATGAAGAGGCTGCCAAGCGGATTGCCTATAAAGATCCGATCGGTCAGCGGCTCACCTTCTGGGGCAAGAAGGGGACGATCATCGGCGTGGTCCGGAATTTTCACTTCGAGTCGCTGCATGAGCCGATATTGCCGTTGATCATCCATTATGGAGAGGCGGATGATTATGGTCAGGCGATCGTGCGGACGAAGGCGGGGCAGACGAAGGAGGCGTTGAAAGGGCTGGAGACGTTGTGCCGCCAGCTCAATCCGCGTTTCCCCTTCACCTACGAATTTGCGGATGAGCAGTACCGGAATTTGTATAAGAGTGAGGAGGTGGTACATGGGCTGGCGAATTGTTTTGCGGCTTTGGCGATCTTTATTTCCTGTCTTGGGTTGTTGGGGCTTGCAATGTTCACTGCGGAGCAGCGGACGAAGGAATTCGGGATCCGCAAGGTGCTGGGGGCGAAGGTCGGGACGTTGTTTTCGTTGTTGTCAAGGGACTTCCTTGTCCTGGTCCTGGTGGCGTTTGTGCTGGCGTCGCCGCTGGCGGGGTGGGCGATGTATAAGTGGCTGCAGAATTTTGCGTATCAGATCAGTTTGCAATGGTGGGTTTTTGTGGTGGCGGGGGCGATGGCGTTTATGATCGCGCTGGCGACGGTGAGTTTCCAGGCGATCAAGGTGTCGGTGGCCAATCCGGTCAAGAGCCTCCGGACGGAGGGGTGATACGAACAACACTTGACTGTGCGGGACAGGTGTTGGGATTGCGGGTCAGGGTTGGAACGGGACGGGAGTTGGGATTGCGGGGTCAGGGTTGGAGCGGGACAGGAGTTGGGATTGCGGGGTCAGGGTTGGAACGGGACGGGAGTTGGGCCGTGGGGTGATGGTCTCGGGCCGGATGTCGGTACTGCGAAGGAGGTGGAGGAACTTTCCGATGGTGCCGGGCCACCCGGCGTCCACCAACAGGGTCGTCTTTTCGCTGATCAACAAAAAGTAATGAGTGGACAA
>DATJMG010000241.1:0-13512 GCA_035508835.1 Puia sp. | reverse complement strand
GCTGCGAACGTTATTGATGGCATCGTAGGCTTGCTTTGGCGTCTGATCTACCGTTATGGTAGTCGTGAAATCTTTCTTTTCCATAGTTTTTGTTTTTAAATGTGAACCGGATCAAAGTTAGACAGCCGGGACAAATTGTGCATTCTGGCGCTCCATCGCCTTCACCGCCCCTCCGCGCCAACTATCCGCCATCGTGGCTGACATAGGGTCGGGGAAAATGTCCTCTTCTTCTTTTACCACGCCTTCAAAAATGGCCCGCGCAGCCGATTCCGGTGAGGCCTTGGGAATATCGAAACCCCGGTTCATGTCGGTGTCGACCGGGCCGGTAAGGACGGCATGGACCCTTACGCCGCGTCCGGCCAAAAAGGCACGCAGGGACTGGGTGAGGGAGAATGCGGCGGCTTTGGAAATAGAGTAGGATGGAACGATCGGCAAGGGGGCCAGGGCTACCACCGACAAAATGTTGACGATCGCCCCATGCGTGCGGGTCAGCGCCGGCAGGAAAGCCTGGGTCAGGTGATAGGGGCCGAAAAAGTTGACGGCCAGATGCCGTTCGATCACGGTCCGGTCACTGAGGTCATCATAAAGTGCTACACCGGCATTATTGATCAGGACGTCGAGCGATCCGACCTCCCAGGCGGCCTCACGGATCTGCTCTTCATTGGTCACGTCGAGCACCAGGGGCGTGACACGGGGATCGGGATGGGTGAATGGTACGCGCGTACCGGCATATATCCGCTTTACGCCTCTCGTGAGCGCTTCTTCGACCAGGGCGCGCCCTATTCCGCGATTGGCCCCGGTGATTAAAATGACTTTGTTTTCGAGTTTCATATATTTTGATTTTTAGAGTGAACTATTTAATGGCTGATAATTTAGAAATACGGTTCCTGTTTCATAATGTCGGACAGCCGAAAGCTTTAACGCGGCAGGATGGATGTCCTCCGTAAAAAGGCTTCTGCCACCGGATGTTAACACCGGACAAAGAAAGAGGTGATATTCATCAATAAGGTTAGCTTTCATCAGGGATTGTGCAAGGGAGATGCTTGCCCACAATACTATATTTTTCCCCGGTACTGACTTAAGTTGTTGGATAGCTGGAATGGCGTCGCCGGTTACAATCTCTGCTTTTGGCCATTTTCCCCAGGGGGCGTCCGCCAATGAATTGGAAAAGACGATTTTCCTGGCTGTATTAATCTTATCGGCAAGCGCCTCTGTGTCAGTCGGTCTAGCCGGCCAAATGCGAACAAATTGTTCGTACGTGCGGCGGCCCATTATTATGGTATCAACAGATTCCAGGAACTTAACCTGATCGGCTTCAGCATTTGTTGGGCGCACCAGGCTGGAAAAAAAGTCCAATTGCCCGTTTTTATCAGAAACATAGCCATCTAAGGAGACCCATTCCGCCATAATTATCTTTCGCATAGTTTTGTTGGTTTATAAATTATCGGATGATTGATGCGTTGCTTGTTATCCTGTATCAAAAGTAGACAGGATAAGGACGCGCGGGCCATGGCAGAAATGACAATGAAGCAGGACGATCTTGCCAAATGGAAATTTTTGGGCTAACTTGCCTATGTATTTCTCCCATGCGGATAGCTGTTTTAAAATACGAAGATGCGGTGCCGACCTGTGTAACGGGCCCGGCGGATATCTGGAGCGGGATGTCAAGGATGTATCCGGTGCTCACGGGTCTTCCCATGGAGATGCCGATAGAGGTCGACTTCGTTACTCCTTCCGGCAAGGCCACCGACAAATATGATCTCGTCATCATTCCCGCCATGCGATTTGAAAAGATCGAGGCGGTCATGGCGCGGGAGCACAAAATGATCAACTGGCTGCGGGATCAGTATGCGCAAGGCGCCGAGCTGGCCAGTATTTGCGTGGGCGCGTTCCTGCTGGCTTCCACCGGCTTGCTGACGGGTAAAAAGGCTACGACCAACTGGCTTTTTGCAGACTTGTTCCGAAAGCATTTCCCCTATATTGTCCTGGAGGATGACAAGGTGATCGTTGACCAGGGGAGGCTGTATTCCTGCGGCGGGGCGTTTAGTTTTACCAGCTTTATGATCTATCTGATCGAGAAATTTTGTGGCCATGAGATGGCGATAACGGCTTCCAAAATTTTGATGATCAACGTGCACGATCAACCGCAAAGTACTTTTTCCATTTTCCGGTTCCAGCATGAGCACGCCGATGAGGTGATCACGGATGCGCAGCTGTATATCGAAAAGAATTACAAACAGCCGCTGACGCTCGATGATCTCGCGGGCCGGTCGAATATGAGCGTACGAAATTTCATCCGGCGGTTCGAGCAGGCAACGACCAATACGCCATTCGAATATTTGCAGCGGGTCCGAATTGAAGCGGCAAAAAAGATCCTGGAAACCCGCAAGGATGGCGTAGAACAGGTCGCGACCCGCTGCGGATATGAAGATGTGGACTATTTCAGAAAGATCTTTAAACGGTATGTGGCCATGACCCCCAAGGCCTACCAGGAAAAATATGGCCGGAAATGAGGTTGCAGGGCAATGGAACTGGTAAAACGGTTGGTCAGGCGCGGGTAATTTTGCCGGTTATCGGGCGGTGAGCAGCGTGAGCGGCGGCGGCCTGTAAGGGGCCGGCGGGCGGCGAGATCATTTGAAGGGCAGGCCGACACCGGTTTCGCAGAATTTCTTGAGGCTATAGAGATAGTATCCCCAGTTAAAATTAAACCTGCCGTATTTCTCGTCGGCGATGAAATTGGAGTATTCCTGGACAAATGTCAGCCGGATCATGCCGGCGGTTTCGTCCCAGGAGAACCGGAAGGTGCTGCCGGCCCAATCTTTTTCGCCGGAGACGCATTCCCATCTTATCGTCGATCGATCTGACATCAAGACTTTCATGTCCGGCCGGAATACTTCGCCGAACCGGAATTGGATAATGCCGCCGGGGTCCGGGGCGCCGGTTACGGCACTGGTCCACCACCCGCTCAATCCGGGAATCGTGGCGATGGCGTTGTATACGGTGTCGGGAGATGCCTTGATGTCCAGCACGTGGATGATCGATCGTTTCATGAGGATAAAAATACGTAAGTTTAATATCTCAAATTGCTAAATACGCCAATATGAAAAATACATGGTTTGCGATGTTCGCTGCCGCCGGCCTCTTCGTTCTTGCCGGCTGGCACTCCGGGGACATGGCCGGGGTGCATGCCCTGCCTGACCTGTCGGCGCTTTCGGCACTTCCGGCTGCCGATACTACCGGGTGGATACAACTTTTTGACGGAAAGGACCTCAACGGCTGGAAGCACGTGGGGCCCGGATCGATGACCGTGGAGAATGGCCTGATCCGGGGGCATGGGGGGATGGGTTTGTTGTACTGGACCGGGGGAAAGCTCGGGAATTGCAAGATCAAGGTCGTTTTTAAGATGCGGGACATGAATGACAATTCGGGGGTATTTATCCGCATCCCGATCGAGCCGCGGGAAGAATGGATGCCCGTCCATTATGGGTATGAGGTGCAGATCGACAATCACCCGGAAACTTCCAACGAAGATGAGTATCATATAACGGGGACGCTGTACTCTTTGACCAGGCCGCTGGCGAAACCCGGCAAGCCGGGGCCGGAATGGAATACGATGGAGATCACGCTGGACGGACCGCGGACCATCGTCTATGTCAACGGGCGGAAGGTTACCGACTATACGGAAGGTCAACCCGTGCCGGCCAGAAAGTTCGACTTCGAACCACAGCGGGGCCGGCGTCCGAATTCAGGTTGGATCGGATTGCAAAACCACAGTGACAATGATGTCGTGTACTTCAAGGAAGTGGCGATGAAACCGCTCGCCAAAAAATAGGGAACCGCCATGAAAAAGACCGATCACTCCAAAGGCCTCAGCCGGCGGGCCTTTGTGCAAAAGGCTGCGATGACGGCTGCCGGATTTTATATTGTTCCAAGGCATGTGCTCGGCCGGGGTCATGTTGCGCCAAGCGATAAGTTGTATATCGCAGCAGTCGGCTGCGGCGGGGAGGCCGAGAACGACATCCATATGCACATGCGGAATCCGAAAAAAAATGCGGTGATGGCTTTTCTGTGCGATGTGGACGACCGGATGGCCGCGCCGCGGCGGAAGGAATTTCCGAATGCGCCATTTTACCATGACTGGCGGGAGATGTTCGATAAGGAGAGCAAGCATTTCGATGCGGTCACGGTGGCCATCCCGGATCACAACCATGCTATTGTCGGCCTCAGCGCCATGCAGCTGAACAAACATCTCTATCTGCAAAAACCGCTCACGCATGATATCTATGAGGCGCGGGTACTCACGGAGGCGGCCGGCCGGTATAAGGTCGTTACGCAGATGGGGGACCAGGGAGCCTCCTGTGACGGGATGCGGACGCTTCGGGAGTGGTTGGAGGCCGGCGTGCTCGGCGATATCACGAAAGTCTACTGTTGGACCAACCGGCCGGTATGGCCCCAGGGTATCTCCTGGCCTGCGGAGGGCGCGACTGTTCCGAAAGAGCTCAATTGGGACCTCTGGCTGGGGACGGCCAAAGAGACCTACTATATCGACAACCTGGTACCCTTCAACTGGCGCGGCTGGTGGGAGTTCGGTACGGGTGCGCTAGGCGACATGGGCTGTCATATCATCGGGCCGCCTTTTAAACTGTTGCAGATTGGCTATCCCACGGAGATAACGTGCAGCGCCAGCACGGTATACAACGGCATCTTCAAGGAGGGTATCTACCCGGAAAGCGGGCCGGTGTCGAGCTGGATCCGGTTCCTCTTTAAGGATAAGTCGGGGCGCGACATCGAACTGCATTGGATGGATGGGGGCATCGTACCGGAACGGCCGAAGGAGATCGATCCGTCGGTGGATATGAATGAAGCGCTCGCTGATTGGCCGGGGGAGAACGATTATGAGGGCGGCACCTTGTTCATCGGCACGAAAGGCAAGGCTTCCTGCGGCTGGGGCGGCAATCATCCGCGGTTGCTGCCGATGTCGCGGATGCAGGAGGTGCATGTGCCCGAGAGATATCCCCGCATCAATGGCGGTATGGATGGCCACTGGTGGCAGTGGATCGATGCGTCTATTGCAGGTTACGGGAATATGGAGGTGGACTCGCCTTTTCAGGGCTATGCCGGGCCGCTGACCGAAACGGTGCTGATGGGGAACCTGGTGCTGCGCAGCTTTAATATCCGGGAAAAGATCGAGCGCAATGACCCGGTATATGGGAAAGTGACAGACTATAAATTTCCCGGTCGGTATATCACGTATCTGTGGGACGGAGCAAATATGAAGATCACCAACTTCGAGGCCGCGAATCAATATGTCCGGCGGCAGTACCGCCAGGGATGGGGAGAGGTGAAATTGTGAGGGGTTCGAGCAGCGGTGAGGGCTGCCGACTACAGGTCGCGTCCGGTCAGCTGACGCAGCGCATCGCGGTAGGTCTCCCCTACCGGCAGTTCCAGCTCGCCGATGAAGATGCTGTTTTTCCGGACGGCGGTGATGCCGGCGATGGCGACGATATAGGATTTGTGGATGCGGATGAAGCGGTCAGCGGGGAGCTCTGACTCGAGTGTTTTGGCGCTGGTGCGGACGAGCAGCGGCTTGGGCGTGCTCTTCAGGTGGATCTTGACGTAGTCCCCCGAACCTTCGATCCGGATGATATCGTTGAAAATGACTTTCACCAGGCTGTAGTCGACGTTGACAAAGAAAAATTCGGGGTCGGCAGCAGGTGTTTTGGTTGTACGCAGCTCGTACAGTTCCTGGGCTTTATTGCAGGCTTTCATAAACCGGTCGAGGCCCATGGGTTTCACGAGATAATCGACGACATCGAGGTCGAAGCCTTCGGGCGCAAATTTCTTATATGCGGTGATGATGATGACCATCGGTCGTTTGGCGAGGCTTTGGATGAATTGAAGCCCGGTAAGGCCCGGCATCTGAATGTCGATAAAGATCAGATCGACGGATTTTTCCTGGAGGGCCTTCGCCGCTTCGAACGCATCGCCTGCCGTCGCCACCAGGTCGAGGAAAGGTACCTTGCGGATATAATCGGTCAGCAGGTGCAGCGCCAGGGGCTCGTCATCAACGGCAAGACATTTCAGCATCAGTGCAAATTTAATTGAAGCGAAACGATAAACCAACCTTCATCCCGGCTGATGTCGAGGTGCTGCTGGTTGCCGTAGAGCAGCTTGAGCCTTCTCCTGACGTTGCCCAGCCCGATCCCGGAGGTCTTGTCCTTCACTTCCGGCGTGGACATGTTGTACCGGTTCCGCACTTTGAAATGCAGGATCTTTTCGCGGACACAAAGGTCGATATCGATGGAGGGTTGATCGATGAGGCCGACACCGTGTTTGAAGGCATTTTCCACGAACGGGATCAGGAGCATGGGCTCGATCTCGAGAAAACCGGTTGGCGAGTCGAGGGAGACGGTAATGGGGACTTTGTCGCCGAAACGTTGTTTCTGGAGGTCGATATAGCTTTGAAGATATTCCACTTCCTTGGTCAGGGGGACGCGTTCCTCATCTGTCTCGTAGAGCATGTATTGCATGAGGGCGGACAGTTTGAGGATGGTCGGCCCCAATTCGGGGGACTTCATCTGTTCGAGCGCCACGAGATTATTGAGGATATTGAAGATAAAGTGCGGGCTGATCTGGGAACGGAGAAAGGAAAGTTCCGTTTTCAGGTTTTCTTCGTGCCGGTCCTTGGCCAGCCGGTCGGCTTCCAGCTTATCGGTGACGACGCGGAAAGTAGTGCTGACGGCGATCGTCAGCAGGAAAGCGGGCAGGAGGAACCAGGTGGTTCCTTTCAGGCTGAAGTGGGGCAGACCAAAGGCAAATTTGAACAGCATAATATGGATCGACAACACGATACCGAACATCAGGATCAGCAAGCCGGCATATTCGAGATAGCGGTGACGGTTGAAAAGGCGCGGCGTAACCAGGTATGCATTCAGATAAAACGGTCCGATCCAAAGGAGGCTGGTGATCAGGTTGAGATAGAAGAATCCCTGGTCGATCCGGTCGTTGCGGCGGTGTTCCATCCCGTGATGGGTATCGAGCAAATAAGGGAGCGACAGGGCGACCGCCCAGGCAGCGGCGTGGGTGAGGACTTTGACTACGTTGGTGTTGTACCAGCCTGACTTCATATCAGTAAATATAGTGGTTTATTGTTCTTCGCTTTGGACATTGTTGTCCTTTCGCTTGAAGAGGCTGACATCGACTTTACCGAAGTTCCAGCTTACATTCAGTCTGACCATTTGCGGGTCGCGCAGGCGGTCGTATTCCTGTGTGAAGTAAGCGCTATAGGTATACTGATCCTGCCGGCGGCTGCGGAAGATATCGCTAAAGCTCAGGGTGGTGACCAGCTTGTTGTTGAGGAAAGTCTTTTTGAGTGCGATGTCGGCCTCGTAGAAATGACGGATATAGCCTTGTGAAGCGCTTTGCGACTGCATGTTGGGCGGGCCGGGCTGGTTGCCGTTGTTGTTGACCGGCAGGTTGGTCTTCGACTGGTACATGCCGGAGACCTGGAGGCTAAAGCCGGAAGGCAGGCGGAAATTGGTGTTTACTTTGCCGAACCAGCTCCAGAGGGCGGTCTGGGCTATGCCTTCAGATGCTTCTTCGGCTGAGCCCACGTTGATCTTCGACTGGTAGAGGTTGATATTCGTTGTCAGGTCCCACCAGCGGGCGAGGTTGATCTGGCTGGTCAGCTCGGCGCCGGTAGAACGGCTGGACTCGGCGTTGATATAGGTATTGATGAGGGTGGTAGTCCCGGTGGCTGCATTCGTATCGGCTTCGATATAACCGGTGATCAGGTGGTCTGTGTATTTGTAGTAGACCGATGCCATCAGGGTACTGTTGCCGGGGAATGTTTTGAGATACGAAAGTTCGACGGATTGTGTAAATTCCGGGATCAGGTCAGGATTACCTCGGGTGATATTCAGCGGATTGGAGGAGTCGGTGTAGGGCACCAGCTGGAAGAAATTGGGCCGGTTGACGCGCCGGGTGTAGGCCAGCTGGAGCTCCTGGTTGTTGCCCAGCTTTTGGCCGAGAAACAGCGAGGGGAACAGGCTGATCGGGTATTGATTGTGGAAGCTGGAATCCGAATTCAGCAAGGTGCCGTGATAGCTGGAACTTTCCGCACGAAGGCCGATCTTATAGGAGAAGTTGTGAACGCTGCTTGCCATGGTGACATAGGCAGCGTAGACGTCGCTTTGGCTCTTGTAATTGCTGGCTGCGGCGGGGATCAGCTCGTAGGCATTCGAGTCGGGGTTGAAGATGTAATTGTTATTGATGTTCAACCTTTCCTGCAAAGCGCCGCGGAGGCCGGCCTCCAGGGTTGTATGCGGCGTGAGGGGATCGGTGAAGTCGGTTTGGAGGATGACATTGTTGTCGTTGCCGCCGCCGATGATCTGCTGGCGCTGGTTGCCGGGAAGACCCAGGCCGCTGCTGCTCAGGAAGTAATTGGTCGTGTAGAGCGAGCTGTTTCCGGCGTTGCCCGAGAAGTAGCTCGCGTCCGCAGTCCATTCTTCCTTGTCTTTTGGAAAGAGTTGTTTGAAACCGAGGGTAGCGCCGCGGCCGTTGAAGTGACGGGAGCTGAGGATCTCTTCCGTACTATATTGGGTGACTTTCCCGGATGAATACATGCTGTCGGTGTTTATCCCGATATTGGAGGTCTGGTCCATTTGCATGTGCATGGCGAACCCGGTCAGGGACAGGGTAGCGCGGTTGTTGATAAAATAGTCCAGTCCTGCCCTGCCGAAATACATCTGGCCTTTGTTGGTATCGAGTTCCTGCTGGTCAAGATAAGTCCCCGGCGTGGTGCTGTTGTCCTGGCGGTCGATGGAACTGGTCACGCGGTCGCGCACCAACCGGGTATTCAGATCGGCGGAGAAGTTGATCTTATTTTCGCGGACGTTCAAGCCGGCGCCGGCGTTGGCGCCCCCATAACGGTCGACGCCTGCCCGTACGCTGCCGTTATAGCCCGTTTTGCGGTTCTTTTTCAGGATGATATTGAGGATGCCCCCGCCGCCGCCCGAGGCATCGTATTTGGCGGAAGGGTTGGTGATGACTTCGACGCTTTCGATTGCATCGGATGGGATCTCATCGAGGGTCAGCGTTGTCGGTTTGCCGTCGACAAACAACTGAGGCGATCCGCCGCGCAGGGTGATATTCCCATCGATATCCACGTTTACGGAAGGCACGTTCTTCAGCACGTCGAGGCCGGTGCCGCCGACGCTCATCACGTCCCTGGTAACGTTAAATACTTTCTTTTCCATATCGACGCTCATGGTGGGTTTGCTGGCGGTAACGACGACCTGTTGGAGCTCTTTGGTCGCAACGGTCATGGAGAGCTTACCAAGGTCTTTGTCGGATTCGCGGGGGGAGAGGGTGATGGTCCGGGTCAGGGGGCTGTAGCCGACGGCGCTGATGCTCAGCTTCAGGGGGGTGCCGATCGGGAGATCTTCGGCCGAGAAATCGCCATTGTTCTGGCTGCTGATGCCCTTGAGGAGGGTCTCGCGCTCTTTACCGGTGGCCGGGTTCCTGGCGACCTTCAGGATCATGACCGAGGCGCGGGCGATGCCGTGGCCGGTACTGTCGACCAGCTTGCCGTAGAGGTGGGCGGTAGCGGAACCGCCGGCTGTGGCGCCTGGGCCGGGGCCGCCGGAACCTCCGGGAGGGGGGCCGCCTGCGGGCGGGCCCTGGGCGATCGATTGGCCGAAGGCCAGGCAGGTGGTGAGCAGGAGGGGGAGTAGTTTTTTCATGCCGCAAAACTAACAGGACGTCTCGGGCTTCACCGGGCACTTGCGGGCAACCGGTAAAACATTGCGGTAAACCGGGAAAAAAGGCATAGATTTCCGCAAGATGGACGACCGGAATCAGAGACCTGGACGGCGCAGGCGTTGGTTAAAGGGGCTGTTTTGGGTGATAATCATTGGACTGGCAGGCTCCAAACCGCTCCTGCCTACCCGCTATCCTTCCTCGACCGGATCAATTCACCTCAACTGCTCAGGGCGCGACTGGACTCGGACCTTTATGACCGCTTCATCCAAACGGGCGTATTCAATCGGGAAGAGCTCGATGAGACCTTTTCCGCGCTGGCGCGGCTGCTTCATAAGAGTAACAGGCCTGCGTATCCGTTCGATCCGGGTCTCGATTCCGCCTTACGCAGCTTTGTGCAGGACTGGCAGAACCCTGAAACAGGCTGTTGGGGACAATGGATGGTGGACCGGGACGGCAGGGTGTGGAAAATGGATGATATGGCGATGACCTTTCATGTGGTCTCCGATCTCAAAGGGCAGGTGGATCATCTCGACCTGATTGCGCGACGCATCCTGCAGCTCGACAACACCAATTTCCCCGCCGGGATCAAATTCGATGGCGACTATTCCAATCACTTGAACTGGGATGTCGTGAAGATCTTCCGGTATGCATGGCCCTGCCTGGATTCGGCTACGCGGGTGGCGGCGCGAAAGGAGATCGCTGCGATGCTGGACTGGTGCCTTGCCCATTCCTATCAACCGGATGGGTCTTTCCGGATCAGTGAGCTCGACGATACCTTCGGAGATGCTTACATCTATGGGGTGTCCTTCCTCGTGGACGTGGGCTATTTCAGTACGGAGAACCGGTTCTGGACCGATCGGCGCTTCCCGGATGCTCCGGTTGTGCTGGAGCGGCTGAAGAATAAATTGCGTTCCACCGGGCTGAACGATCCGCAGCTGCGGGATGCGTATGGAATGCTTGGCCGGCTGCATTGACCCGCCTCACTGATGGGTGCGAATATCCGCCGCGACATCTACCATCGGAGACGTTGTCGATATCCAATCGATGGCATCGTCACAGGTCAGGCCTACGGTACAGGTTTTTTTTCATGATGAAGTAAAACCAAGAAATATATCGTAGTTTTATGCAACCGATTGCAACATGAACCCCATGGGCGCTTTTATCAATTCCGCTATCACTAAAGTCAAATTTAGTGTTTGCTTCTGCTTCCTTTTTGCCGGGATGACGGCTGCTGCGCAGGTCAGGCTCCCGCAGCTGATCGGCGACAAGATGGTCCTGCAGCGGGGCATTCCCGTGAAGCTTTGGGGTTGGGCTGCGCCTTCCGAGCGGGTCGAGCTCAGGTTCGCCGGGCGGGTTTACAAGACCCGGGCCGGCGCCGACAGCAGCTGGCAGGTAAAGCTCCCGCCCATGAAGGCGGGCGGTCCTTATACGCTGGAGGTTCGGGCCAGCAATCATCTCGTAGTCAACGACATCCTGGTCGGGGACGTCTGGTTTTGTTCCGGGCAGTCCAATATGGTACTCCCGATGGAACGGGTAAAGGAGAAATATCCGGAGGATATTGCCGGCGCCGACTTCCCTCAGATCCGCAACTTTTTCGTGCCTACGGCGGCCGACGTGACCGCGGTGCATAGGGACCTTCCCCACTCCGGGTGGAAGGAAGCCAATCCGGCGAATGTGCTGGCGTTTGGAGCCGCTACTTACTTTTTTGCCCGTGATCTATACCGGAAATATCACGTCCCGATCGGGATCATCAATTCCAGCGTCGGCGGGACGCCGATCCAGGCGTGGATCAGCGAGGCGGGTTTTTCGGGGTTGCCGGGTTACGGGGAGCGGATTGCGAAATTCCGGGCACCCGACTTTATGCAGCAGTTCGGGAACCCCGATCATCGGGATGTCCTCCCGGAGCGGCGAAAGGGTGCTGACGAAGGGTTGACCGCCACCGTAAAATGGTATTCCCCCGACTATGTCCCCGTTGGCTGGCATCCCTTTTGGCTGCCTGGCTATTGGGCCGATCAGGGGGTAAAGGGATTGAATGGGGTGGTATGGTTCCGGAGGGAGATCGAGGTACCGGCGTCCATGGCCGGAAAACCCGCCAGGCTTTTTGTCGGCCGCATTGTCGATGCCGACGAGACTTACCTCAATGGCGTCAAGGTTGGCAATATCACGTATCAGTATCCGCCGCGACGTTATGAGGTACCGGCGGGCCTTTTAAAGGAAGGGAAGAACCTGCTGGTAGTGCGGGTCACCAACACTTTCGGCAAAGGTGGTTTTGTGCCGGATAAACGATACGAGCTGACCGACGGCATTACGCATATTGATATCCGTGGGGACTGGCAATACAAGGTAGGAGAGGTATTTCCGCCGCGACCAGCCAGATCCGGCGGTGAGTTGCCTTTTTCGGCACAAAACGAGCCCACCGGCCTTTACAACACCATGGTCGCCCCGGCCGTCCGTTATGGCATCAAGGGGTTCCTGTGGTATCAGGGTGAAGCGAATACCGGCAATCCGCGCGAGTACCGGAAATTGCTCCCGGCGCTGATCGCCGACTGGCGCGCGAAATGGCAGGAGGGCAGTCTTCCTTTCCTGTACGTGCAGCTGCCCAATTACATGGAGGTTCAATATTCCCCGTCGGAAAGCCAGTGGGCGGAATTGCGGGAGGCGGAACTGGATGCCTTGTCGGTGCCCAATACAGGAATGGCGGTGACGATTGACATCGGGGAGTGGAACGACATCCACCCGCTGGATAAGAAGGATGTCGGAGACCGGCTGGCGCTGGCCGCGGAGAAGATCGCCTACGGGGATAGCTCGGTGGTCGCTTCGGGCCCGATCTACCAGTCGGCGCGGGTCGAGGGAAATAAGATCATCCTCAGCTTCACCGGTATCGGGAGCGGATTGATGGTCAAGGGCGGCGGCGAATTGCAGCAGTTTGCGATCGCGGGGGCGGACCGGAAGTTTGTCTGGGCGGATGCGCGGATCGAGGGTGATCAGGTGATCGTGTCCAGTCCTGATGTACCGATTCCCTATTATGTGCGATATGCGTGGGCCGACAATCCGGAAGGCGCGAACCTGTACAATAAGGAGGGGTTGCCGGCGTCGCCGTTCCGCACCGATCAGGATCAATAATTTGTGCAGCATATGAAAGGAAAGATCTTATTGGCGCTGTGTGTTGCGACGACGATGGGTGTTCGGGCGCAGGATGACCATGAGCACATGATGAAGGTGCTGGGGATCCGCAGTCTGCGGCCAGGTCCCAGCGGCGATGAAAAGGCGCCCAATCACGCCAATTATGATACCGCCCTCGCCAACCCGTATCCGAACCTCCCGGATATTCTGACGCTGAAGAATGGTAAAAGAGTTACAACGGCAGCGGTGTGGTGGGACCAGCGGCGCCCGGAGATCGTGGAAGACTTCGAGCGGGAGGTCTATGGCCGCGTGCCGGCGGATGTACCGGGCGTTACGTGGTCGACGAAGATCTCCGAGCGGGAGTATCTTGGGTTTACGCCGGTGATCGCCAAACAGCTCGAAGGGCATGTCGACAATTCCTCGTATCCGGAGATCGACGTAAATATCAAAATGACGCTGGTGCTGCCCGCCAATGCCAAAGGCCCCGTGCCGGTGCTGATCATGTTCGGCCGGAGCGCGCTCCCCGCGCCTAACCAGCCTCCCGCGCAGGATATGGAGAGGATCAATGCGGCGATCAAAGAACTGTTGGTCAGGGAACACCCTGAATTGCAGGCGATCTTCGATAGG
>DATJMG010000240.1:0-7667 GCA_035508835.1 Puia sp. | reverse complement strand
GCGTTCCTGGAGGATACCGGCTTCTTTTTGCAGGCCGGCCATCTGGACCGCCTGGGCGATCTGGATCTCGCCATATCGCTTCAGCTGATAAGACCAGAGGCCGCAAATGAATACAATGATTGCGGTGAGGGCGATATGGATAACGAAGGTGTTGAAGTCAAGGTAGTCGAGCTGGGTGAAATAGATCGTTGTATCTCCGCTGTATTGGAGATAGTCGAATACGGCATGGTGGAGAAAGAAAAAGATCATCAGCGGGATCTGCAGTTTCCAGTTCTGGTACGTGATGAGGATGGCGCAGGCGATGAAGGCAACAAAGTGCATTTCGAACAGCCCGTGCATCTGGTAAATATATTGCGCCATGAACAAACCGAGGACGACGCTAAGCACGTATTGATAAAGATCGGAGCGCGGCAGGGCCAGCTTGACGGAATAATAGGCGATGAGCGAGAGGCCGCCGACGCCGAATGCGATGGACCAGGTATCATAGTAATGCGCCAGATAGATGCCGACGAGGAAGAAGCCGATCAGAAAATAGTTCATGAGCCGGTCGGATCGGCGGCGGACATTCGCATGGAAAAGTCTTGTCTGTGTCTCCAGGTCACTGGAGGCCGAGGCCGGGAGGTTTGGCGGGGCGGGTATGGCCATGCTTCTGATCATTGGGTGCAGCCGGGTAATTGGCAGGGGGGGCAGGGTAAACTCTTTTTTATAGAACGATTGGGTTTCAATGACATATAGCAATTGTCAGGAATAAGGCCCGTGGCCCGTGGTTACTGCGTGATTGGATCGCTGTTACTGCGCGATCGAATATAATAACGCCGAAAAAGGGGTTTTATTTAAGTGGTTACGCTTATGTTTTCCACATGCCGAGGTTAACTACCAGGTTGGCGAAGCAGGAGGGGGCAATTTCTGTATATTCCGGGTATGAAGAAAAATATTATCCTTTTGCTATTGCCGATATTTTCGGCGGTAATGGCCGGGAATGCGCAGGAGACGTACCCGGTCGATTCGGCGTCGGTCGAGCATCCGGGGGTGCCGAAGGGAGAGCTGATCAAATGCAGTTACGATCATTCCGCGATCTTCCCGGGAACGCACCGGGATTACTGGATCTACGTCCCCGCGCAATACAAGCCGGATCATCCGGCCTGTGTATATGTCAACCAGGATGGCATTCAATGGAAGGCGCCGACGGTCATGGATAACCTCATCTATTCCGGGGAGATGCCGGTGACGATCGGGGTCTTTATTACGCCGGGGCGGGTGATGGCAGGGGATACGAGCGCGGCCAGGGACCGGTTCAACCGCAGTTTTGAATATGACGGGCTTGGGGATGCGTATGTACGGTTCCTGCTGACGGAGATCCTGCCGGATGTGGAGAAGCATCGGACTGGTGATGGCCGGCCGATACGGCTTTCAACGAACGGCAATGACCGGGCGATCGGGGGGTCGAGCAGTGGGGCTATCGCTGCTTTTACGGCCGCGTGGGAGCGGCCTGATGCTTTCTCAAGGGTTTTCAGTGCCATCGGAACCTATGTGGGGCTGCGCGGCGGGGACCGGTATCCGATCCTCATCCGCAAGACCGAGCCGAAGCCGATCCGGATTTTCCTGCAGGATGGTTCGGCTGATCTGAATATTTATGGCGGTGACTGGTGGATGGCCAATCAAACGATGGAGCGCGCGTTGGAGTTTGCCGGCTATGAGGTCCGGCATGTGTATGGGGAGGGTGGTCACAATGGTACGATGGGGAGTGCCGTATTTCCGGATGCCATGCGCTGGTTATGGAAGGGGTGGCCTTCGGCTGTGGCCAGGGGGCAATCTGCAAATCCGGTTTTGGAGCAACTGATCCCGGGCGAAGGGTGGGAACTGGTCGGGGAAGGATATGGGTTTACGGAAGGTACGGCGGTGGATGCGGCGGGGAATGTATATTTCCAGGATATTCCGGCGTCGAAGACTTATCGGGTCTCTGCTGCGGGCGGCAGGCCGGAACTCGTGTCTTCACGGGCGGAGCGGGCGAGCGGGACCTGTATAGGGCCTGACGGGGCGCGGTATGAGGTGGCGGGGGGATCGAAACAGGTGTTGAAGTATGAGGCGGGTGCAGGGGGTGGGGGGGCGGGACGCCCGGAGGTGATCGCGAATGGGATTGCGGGGAATGACCTCGTGGTCGCTTATAACGGCAATGTGTATGTTACGGCGCCTGATGGCGTGGACCGGCCGGGCAAGATCTGGCTGATCCGTCCCGGCGGGCAGCCGGTTGTAGTGGATTCGGGTTTGAAGTTTGTGAACGGCGTTTGTCTGACGCCCGATCAGACGCAGCTGTATGCGGCCGAGTCGGCCAGTCATTGGATCTGGGTCTATACTATTAAGCCGGATGGGACGCTGACGAACAAGCAGCGGTTCGGGTGGCTGCATGTGCCGGATGATCGGGAGAATGCGTGGCCGGATGGGTTGCGGTGCGACCGGAACGGCCTTGTTTATGTGGCGACGAACATGGGGATCCAGGTATTGGATCAGCTGGGGCGGGTGAATGCGATACTGCCGATGCCGTATGGGGGGCAGCAGCCGTCGAATTTGTGTTTTGGCGGGCCGGGTTTCGATGTGCTGTATGTATCGGCGGTGGGGAAGGTATGGCGCCGCAAAATGAAGGTGCGGGGGTGTAATGCGTTCGAGGCGCCGGTGAGGCCGCCGATGCCGCATTTGTGAGGGGGTTGGCCGGAGAATACTGTACACATGAGGAAGTTGAACGGATGGCAAGAGAATGGTAATCCCCAATATTTGTTGTATTTTTACTAAGTTCAAACGAAAATCTATATGCAGTCATTGCAATACATATCCGACTATACCGGAAAGCATACAGCGGTAGTAATTCCCATTTCTGAGTGGGAAAATATCATCCGTAAATATGCTGAGCTCAAAGGGTTAGAGTTGGAATCATCCCAGCAAAATACTTTATCCGGCAATTACACAATGGGCGATTTTGCAGGTATCCTTGCCCCGGAAAGAGCAGACGCATTACTTAAACATGTCGAACAAAGCCGTAGCGAATGGGACAGGGATTTCTGATCGATACCAATATTGTCATTGCTACATTAGGGAACAAACTACCTCCAGACGGCGCGGCTTTCATAAAAACGATTCCCCCGAATATTTCCGTAATCACGCAAATTGAACTTTTAGGATGGCACGGGGTTTCTGCCGCGGACCTGATTCCGCTAACCGATGGTCTCACGGAATGTGTCGGATTTTGAGCAGATTTCCCAGCTTCAGGTAATTAATCCTTTTGAACTGCCCGCCCAATAAATCACAGAATCACCAATTTTTGCGGGGGATTGTGGTGCAAAGGGTGTTGGGGCGGGAATGAGTTGGTGCAGGGAGGAGTTGGTGTGGGGAGGAGTTGGTGTGCGGTCAGACCTTTTTCTCGGAGCGGTAGGCGGAGGGGATGCGGTTGAATTCTTCCTTGAAGTATTGGGAGAAGTTCTTGGGGTTATTGAAGCCGACGGTGTAAGCGATCTCGGCGACGGTGAGCTGGCTTTTCTCGAGCAGTTCGGCGGCGCGGCGGAGGCGGATATGGCGAATGAATTCGATGGGTGTTTTCCCGGTCAGGAGCAGGAGGCGTTTGTAGAAGGTACTGCGGCTGGTATGGAATTGGGTGCTGAGTTCGCCCACGGAGAAATCGGGGTTGCTCATGTTCTTTTCGATATGTTCGAGGACGTTCTTGATGAAGGCTTCATCGGCGGATTCGATCTCCAGTGCGGCGGGCGTTGCCTGGATCTGGCGTTGGTAGGTCTTTTTAACGGTGGCGGTATGCGTTAGAATATTCCGGATGCGGGAGAGGAGCAGTTCGAAGTTGAAGGGTTTGATCATATAATCGATGGCACCGGTGCGGAGGCCGCTCAACTCGGCGCCGTCGCTCGTCATGGCGGTGAGGAGGATCACGGGGATCTGGGCGGTGCGTTCGTCTGTGGAGATCTTTTTACAGAGGTCCAGGCCGTTCATGGCGGGCATGGAGATGTCGCTGACGATGAGGTCGGGATGTTCTGCGAGGGCTTTTCGCCAGCCTTCCCTGCCGTCGATGGCTTCGATAATGGAATAAAAGTGCCGGAGGTTATCTTTCAGATAAAAGCGGAAGTCGTCGTTGTCTTCGACGATGAGGATGGTGGGTTGTCTCGGGCTGGTGGCGGGGGCCGGGGTGCCGTTGGGGCAGGTTGGATTGCCGTTGAGGGCCGGGGGGGTTGGTATGCCGTTAAGCGGCGGGGCGGCGGGTTTGACGGTGATGGCCGTGGAGAGGGGTGTAAAGGGCAGGCGGATGGTGAAGCAGCTGCCCTTATCGAGCTCGCTTTCCACGGTGAGTTGGCCGTGGTGCATTCTGACAAATTCCTGGGTGATGGCGAGGCCGATGCCGCTGCCCTGGTTGAGGATCGTATCGGGGACGTCGGACTGGAAGAAGCGTTCAAAGATCTTCCGGAGCATATCGGGGGCGATGCCGATGCCGGTATCTTTTACGTTGATGATCAGGATGACCTTGTCGGCGGCAGGTTCGGTAGTCACATCGACGCTCACGGCACCGTTGGCGGGCGTGAACTTGAAGGCATTGGAAAGGAGGTTGAACAGAATGCGTTCGATCTTGTCGTGGTCGAAGGAGGTGAGGAGCGAATCGCTGTCGGTGTGATAGACGAAGGAGATGTTCTTGCGTTCGGCGAGGTCGATAAACGACCAGGAGATCTCCTTGACGAATTTCAGGATATCGCCCTGGCGGGGGTGGAGTTTCAGCTCGCCCTCCTCCATTTTCCGGAAGTCGAGGAGTTGGTTGACGAGGTGAAGTAGGCGGCGGGCGTTGCGGCGGATCATTTCGTATTGTTTACGGGGATCGGAGGGGTAGGGTTTGGGCGTGTGGGGGGCCGAAGGGTGGGGGTTAGGCTGGCGCGAATCCGCGGGATGGGGGATCGGGGGGTGGGTGCCGGGTGACGGAGGATCGGCAAGGAGTTTTTCGACGGGGGCGAGGATGAGGGACAGGGGGGTTCGCAGTTCGTGGCTCATGTTGGTGAAGAACCGGATCTTCATCAGGTCGATCTCGTGCAGGCGTTTGGTCTCGCGGCGTTCCTGTTCGAGGGCGAAGCGGGCGCGGGCCTTGCGGATGACCATCCGGCGGGCGATGAGGAGGATGCCGATCAATGCCAGGGCGTAAACCACATAGGCCAGGGGTGTCTTCCAGAAGGGGGGAAGGATGACGATCTTCAGGACAGCCTCCCGGTCGTACCATTGACCGTCTTCGTCGGCGGCTTTTACTTTAAAGGTGTAGGTGCCCGCGTCGAGGTTGGTGTAGGTGGCTTTGCGGGCGGTGCCGTCGGTGATCAGCCAGTTCTTGTTAAAGCCTTCGAGCGTATAGGCGTATTTGTCACCGGGGTTATCGACGAAGTCGAGGGCGGCAAATTCGATGGAGAAGACGTCTTCGCTGTGCGTCAGGGTGATCTCCGGGGTTTCGCTAATGGAGCGGTCCAGGATGATATGGTTCCCCATTCGTTCTCCAACGTGAACACTCTTGTTGAAGATATCCAGACCGGTCAGGACAATTGGCGGCGGGGTACAGGTGTTTGTGATGTTTTCCGGCCGGAAGAGGTTAAATCCGTTCGGGCCGCCGAACAGCAGGCTGCCGTCCCTGGTGGCGAGGGCGGTACGTTCGTTAAATTCCCGCCCCTGGAGGCCGTCTTTCTCGTGATAATTACGGCAGCGGATGCGCACGGGACCGGGTTGGTCGCTGCCGGTCGTAATGCGGATGCGGGAGAGGCCGTTGGCGGTGCTCACCCAGAGGTCGTGGTTCAGGTCTTCGACGATGCCGCGGATGGTATTATCGGGTAAGCCGTTGTCGGTATTGAAGGACTGGAAGCTGTTCTTTTCCGGCAGGAACAAGTCCAGGCCTTCGCGGGTGGCGACCCACATGTAGTTGCGGCTGTCGCGGAAAAGGAGGATCGCGTTGTCGGTGCTCAGCTGGTTGCTATCGGAGGAATAATGGATAAACCGGCCGTTACGTTTGTCCAGGACGTCGATCCCGAATGCGGTGGCGATCCAGAGATTGTGTTCCCGGTCTTCAAGGACGGAGGAGACATAGTTATTCCGGATGGAGTTCGGCTGGCTGGTGTTGTAGTGATCGAATCCGTTCTTTTGCCGGTTGAACCGGTCGAGGCCGCCGGCGAGGGTGCCGGCCCAGATATCGTGGTCGCTGTCTTCATAGAGGCACATGACGCGGTCGTCGGCGAGGCTGGCCGGGCGGTGGTCGTCGTGGCGGTAATGGATAAAGCGTTTTCCGTCGAAGTAATCGAGGCCGCCGAAATAGGTACCGATCCAGAGGTGGTTGTCATGGTCGACGAGGAGGCTGACGATAATATTGTTGGCGAGGCTGGCGGGGTTCGCGGGGTCGTTGAGATACTGCCGGAAGATATTGTGACGGCGGTCGAAATAGATCAGTCCGCCGCCGTTGGAGCCGATCCAGATGTTGCCTGCGGAGTCTTCGGCAAACTTGTTAACGTCATCGAAGCTGAGTGAATGGGGGTCGTGCGGGTGGTGGCGGAAGAGGGGAAATTCAAGGCTGTTCTCGTGGTAATAGCAGATGCCGCTCTTGAAGGTTCCAAGCCAGAAGGTACCGGAGTTGTCGCGGATCATAGCGGGGATGCTGTTCTCTGCGAGACTTTTGCGATCGTCTTCGATATGGGTCAGGGTGGTGACCGTCAGGGTATTCTTGTCGAGAACATCGATGCCGCCGTGGTCGGTGGCCAGCCAGATCTTGCCCTTGCCATCCTGGACGGCGGTATAGATGACGTCGCTGCTAAGGCGGCCCGTGGTGGGCGGGTGGCCGGCCTTTGCCGAGGCGTCGGCGGCCGAGGCTGGTGAGGCGGAGAAATGGGTAAAGGCTCCGGTTGGAGGGTGATAGCACCAGACGCCCTTAAAGTAGCCACTGGAGTAGAGCCAGATGTCGTCCTGGGCATCTATATACAACCCGCACGGGACCGGATTGCGACCGATTACATTCTCAAGTTTGGTCATGCGAAATATCACGGCATGGGTCCGTGCGTCCACCTTTTCAAGCAGGCCGTTCTGATGGAGGACCCAGCAATTCCCTTCCTGGTCTTCTTTGGCGTCGGAGATCGGGGTAGTGGCGAGGCAGCCGGGCCGGGTGCTGTCCTGGCGGACGGCGATGACCTTACCGTCGAGGCCCAGGTGGTAGATCCCGCTGTCGAGGTAGACGAACCAGTAGCCGGTCTTACCCCGGGCGATGCTCAGCAGCCAAAATTCGGGCAGGGAATGTTTCCGGAGGTAGCCCGCGTAATCGTGGTCGAACTGATCGGTGGCCAGATCATAGATGTTGAACCGGCTGGAGCGGGACTGGACCCACATTTTCCCTTCGGGGCCTTCGAAGATCTGTTCGATATAGTTATCGCCGATGGAGTGGGGGTCGTGCCGGTCGTGGCGGAAGACCTTGAACTGGTAGCCGTCGTAGCGATCGAGGCCGGACATGGTACCGAACCACATAAAGCCGCGGGGGTCTTTATAGAGGCTGGTGATGTGATTGTTGGAGAGGCCGTTGGAGAAATTCAGGGTAGAGAACTGGTATTCAGTCGACTGGGCAGATAGGCCGAGGGAAGCGGCGCCAAGCAGGAGGATCAATAAGGTCGATTTCA
>DATJMG010000239.1:0-5695 GCA_035508835.1 Puia sp. | reverse complement strand
TAATTTTGGCAGGATTTGCATATTGTTCCATTTTAAGTTAACTTTATTCTGTGGAAAAGATTAGGGAGTTGATATTTTATCGGCATTATTTCAAGGAATTTTTTGAACGGCAGACGGAGAAGGTGAAGGAGAAGATCGATTATGTACTGTTCCTTGTGACACATGCCGAAAGGGTACCAGAGAAGTTTCTGAAGCACATAGAAGGCCAGAAGGGTTTGTACGAAATAAGGATTGAAGCCGGGCATGCCATTTATCGGGTATTCTGTTGTTTCGATAAGGGAAGGATAGTAGTACTATTCAATGGTTTTCAAAAGAAAACGATGAAAACCCCCAAAGAGGAGGTTAAAATGGCGGTCAAGTTAATGGCCGAATACTTTAACAAAAAATAGGTTTATAGTGGCAAAAAGCAAGAAAAAGACGACTACGCTGGATGAGCATCTGGATAGCCGGTATGGGAAGCGGGGTACTGAAAAGCGGACGGAATTCGAGATCAAGGCTAAGGCCTATATGATCGGCGAACTGATCCGGGAGGAAAGGCGTCTTGCCAAGCTCACGCAGGAGCAGCTAGCGGATAAGATCGGTGCAAAAAAGAGTTTCATTTCCAGGATCGAGAACGGTCAAAGTGATATTCAACTTTCGACCCTATACAGGCTTATTGAATTTGGCCTTGGTAAAAAAATAGAATTAGCGATTCGCTGACGTATCATGTTTTTACGGACAGCAACCGGACTGCTCCGGGATGCACTTGTTGATCTGCGAGTAAGCCTACTTACTGATCTTTTTTTGCAGCGCCGCAAGGTCGAGGCGGCTGTCGTAGGTTTTGATGGTGCCGGCGAGCCGGAGCAGGAGGGCTTTTGCTTTGCCGGCGTCTTCGGGGTGGAAAACCGGGGCGTTAAGGTCCATGATCCGGTCGAAGAAGATGGTGGAGACGTAGATCTGGCGGCTGATCAGTTTCTGGTCCGGGGGGACGTCAAAATACCAGACGAGAAAGATGCGGTTTTGGAGGGTGACCCATTGTGTGGTGAGATTACTATAGTTCTCGTGCAGCTTTTTTTTGTAGTAAGAGAGCTCGAAGTTCATGTAGCCGGTCAGGATATCCTGTTCGCGGGCGGGGGTCAGGTTGCTGAGTTTGATGGATTTGTCGATGGGGACCAGGGTGGATTGGAAGATCTGTTTATTGACGGTGATAAAGCCGGGGACATCGGAGGGTTTGGCGGTCGGGGCGACTTCGAGGGTGAAGGAATGGCCCTCGCCGGCGTAGGCGACCAGGGATTTCTTCCTGCCGGCCAGCAGGCTGGCATGGACGTCGTCAGCGGGGGTGGTTTGCGCGCCGGCACTCAAGGCAGTTGCCAGAAGGAAGAGGAAAGGTAAGGGTCGCATAGCGGTCCGGGTTGAACGGTTATAGATTAGCACATAAACGAAAAGAAGGTCGAAATCGTATCCTTATGGGTGTTGTGAGGCGGGGGTTACCCGGACCAGGGAGGCGGCGGGGTGGATGAAAGGGGCGCGTTATTTGCTTCGTGGTAGGGAAACGCAACAGTATATGCAAACCTCTTCGACTATCCCGGCAGCAAAGCCGGACGTAAATATGGGTGACAGGGAGCGGCTTCTGAGTGGGCTGGCGGGGTCCCTGCTGATCTATGCCACGGTAAGGAAGCATACCGTCAACACCTTATTACTGCTGGGGGGTGGGTACCTGCTGTACCGGGCGGTATCCGGCCATTGCGCGGTTTATGACGCGATATCGCGGCAGCGGACCGGAGCGGGCGGGGGCGATCTCAAAGTGAGAACGCACGTGGTGGTGAACAGGCCGAGAACGGAAGTGTATGCTTTCTGGCGGAGGCTGGAAAATTGGCCGTTGTTCATGCGGCATTTGGAACATATCGACGAGCTCGACGGGCGGACGTCGGTATGGAGGCTGAAGATGCCGGGCGGGATGGAGGATATCCGATGGGAGGCCAGGATTGTCAAGGAAGAGAAGGACATAGAATTGTCCTGGCATTCGGTGGAGGGGGCGGTGATCCGGAACACGGGCAAGATCAATTTCTCGGATACGCCGGGCAAGGGTACGCGGATCGATGTGATGATCGTGTATGGCATCCCGGCGGGGCCGATCGGGGAGCGGATAGCGGGCTTGCTGACACCGGCTTTCCGGCGCCGGGTGGAGGAGGATATTCATCAATACAAAGAATACCTGGAAACGGAAACAAACCTTCATGCTCAGTAGGAAGCGGCAACGTCGATATATAACCGAAAAAGGGCGGCAATGGCTGGAGGAGCTGGCGGCATTCGATGAATCCCGGGATGAGGAAGCCTTGCACCGGCTGCGGCTGGGGATCAAAAAGATCCGGGCATTGGTCCGGCTTTCCGAAGGTGTCCGGGGAAAGCGGCTTGCCGGGGATTTCAGGCGGCTGAAAAAGATGTTCAGGCAGGCGGGGGTGATCAGGGATACGAACAATCAGCTGCACTTGCTGGAGGAGCGTCAGCTGCTGTCGCCGGAGTATAAAGAGCAGCAGGTCCGGCAGATAGGTGCTGCTGCCGACAAATTCGCAAGAAAGATCAAAAGCTACCAAAAAACGGGGAAAAAGGCGGAACGGCAGCTGCTGGCCGATGTGCATTCGATCCGCGGCAGACGGATCCGCCGTTGGTTTGCCGATGAGATAATCGGAACGGGTATCCTGTTGACTTCGGCGGGGGATGAGCTACACCTGGCGCGAAAGAAGATCAAGACACTTTTATATGTTCTCAAGCTGCTTCCGCATGGATTGGCTGCGCAGCTAAACCTCGACAAGGAATACCTGGACAGGCTGCAGAGCGCCATCGGCAAGTGGCATGATACGCTGGTGGCGGCTTCCGATTGGCCGGACAAGGGAACCGCCGGCGAGCAGCAGCTCATGCGGGAGTGCCGGGACAAGGAGCAGGCCATCCGGGTACTGGCCGATGATTTCTATCGCAAGGCACATCGATAAACCGTCAGCCGTTGGATGTCCGTCACATTCTAATAGATTTCTAATCGCCAAGGCTGCGAAAAATATTGTATATGTTGTAATTTTGCGGCATGAAAACCGACGGAAATTCGCTACCGCCGGCGGCAAAAGGAGCAGGACCATCAATCGCCCGCGCGGACGCGGCGGATACTGGCGTGGACGCGGCGGATACTGGCGCAGGGGCGCCGGATAATAGATAATAAAGGACGTACAATAATTAATAAAGGACGTACAATAATTCAGACATGAATAACGATCGGTATTCCATTTTTTTCAAGGCGATGATGACCGGGTTGTTTGTCGGTATTATCGACACGGTCATTTGCCTGGGCTACAACATTGGCTACCGGAACTACACCGGTTATCTGCCTTCTTCGCTCATCAATGTCAGCTCGCTCATTTTTGCGGTCAATTTGCTGATGCTGATCATCGGGATCATCTTCTTTCTCTTCCTAAGCACCTTCAAGCGGGGCGATCTCATATTCGGGTTGGCAGCCATTGCGGTAACAGCCTGGCTGATCTGGAAAACGGCGACCCTGACACGGTTCGGCGATCCCAAGCTGGACAGCGGGTTCCGTGGGCTGCTGGGAGGCATCCTCCTGATCCTGGGCGCCAGCACCGCCAGCATTCCGCTTCTCTACCGCTCGCAGCGATTCGTGGATGCGGTGATATAGCCGCTATTGCGCGTTCAGCTTCTTAAGGGCTTTCTCCATGTCGATGCCTTTTCCAAGGACCGGCTTGAAGAGGTCGCCCATTTCGTTTACCCGGGCGGGCATGTTCTTTATGGTGAAATCCCGGGTGGTCATTCCTTTTTTCACTTCTTCCCAGTGAAGGGGCGCTGATACGGTAGCGCCGGGTTTGGGGCGAACGGAATAGGGTGCGGCGATGGTGGCCTGCGGGCGGTTCTGAAGAAAGTCGAGATACATCCTTCCCTTGCGGGCGCTTGTCATGCGTTCGATGGTCGTATAACCGGGGATCTCGTTATGGACGTGCGTGACGACGACGCGCGCGAATTCCCTGGAATGTTCGTAGGTATATTTGGCTCCCAGGGGGAAATAAACGTGCAGGCCGGTCGAGCCGGAGGTTTTGCAATAACTGGTGATGCCCGCGGCTTCGAGGACCTTGCGGGTGACCTGTGCTGCTTCGATCACTTGATCAAACGGCGTTTTTTTGTCCGGGTCGAGGTCGATGATGCACCAGTCGGGGTTGTCGGGTTTGGCCGTGCGGCTGCTCCAGGGGTTTAGCTCGATGCAGCCCAGCGAGACCATATAGAGGAGGCTGGCTTCGTCGGTGCAGACCAGGAATTCCTTGTCTTCGTTGTCGTCGGCACTGTGATAGGGGAAGGTAGCGATCCAGTCGGGAACCTTGCCCAGCACGTTTTTTTGATAGAAGCTGGGGCCGGCTATGCCATTTGGGAAGCGGTTGAGGGATTGGGGCCGGTCTTTAAGCCAGGGGAGCATGTAGGGGGCGATCCGGTAGTAATAGTTGAGCAGATCGCGTTTGGTATATTTCTCCTTCGGCCAGAAGATCTTGCCAAGGTGGGTAAAGGAAAGATCGTGGCCGTTGATCTTCCGGGTCTGGGTCTCGTCGGTCGGGTTAAGCAGGGTCCCGCGGTCTTTTGCCTTTACGGGGGTGAGTACCTTGTCGGCCAGGGCAGGTTTACGTGCGGACCGGGAGCGGGCCGGAGCGGCGGGGTCTTCTTCCGCGACCACCTTCCGGGCCGGCAGCGCCTTTTCGCGTACAACTTCCTTTGCATCCTTGTCTTCCCGCATTCCCTGGAAGGAAGGCTGGCGCATCAGGCCGTCTGTCGTCATTTCGCGGAAGGCGACTTCGCCAACCAGCACGGGTTTGAGCCAGGTGGCGGTAGCTTCCGGCGGATTGGGGCGGAAACGGGAGGGTTGATTGACATCCGGTTCGGTGACGAAAGGAGATTGCCGCCGGATCAGCGGTTTGAACTGTTTCATCATGTCCCGCTGCATTTGTTCGGTGAAGCCGGTGCCGACCTTGCCGGTGTACTGGAGTTGGCCTTCCTCAAAGACGCCAACGAGCAGCGCGCTGAAGAGTTTGGGGCTATCCGTGTTGCGGGTAAAGCCGCCAATCACGACTTCCTGGCGGCTGACCGTCTTGATCTTCAGCCATTCCCTGGTCCGGATCCCGGAGGTATAGAGGCTGTCGGTGCGTTTGGCCATGATGCCTTCCAGTCCCAGCTGCTGTGCTTTGGCGAAGAACTTCTTGCCGCTGGTCTCGAAGCTTTCACTGTAACGGATGATGCCATCGGCCGGGATGAGGGATTGAAGGAGGGTGCGTCGTTCTGACAAAGGCAGGCCGGTGAGGTCGCGGCCTTCGAGCCAGAGCAGGTCGAAGACATAGTAGACGAGAGAGCCGTCGGCTTCGCTCCGCCAGTTTTGGAGATCGCCGAAATCGGATTGTCCCTTGTCGTTCAGCACGACGATCTCGCCGTCGAGAACGGCGCTCACGGGCCAGGTCTTCAGCGTGTCGTAGATGGGATAATATTTTTCGAAGGATTTATTATTCCGGGAGCGGAGCTCGACCTTTCCCTTTTGCAGGTAGGCGAGGGCGCGATAGCCGTCCCATTTCACTTCGTAGGACCAGCCCGCTTCGTCGAACGGTTTATCGACGAGGGTGGCGAGCATGGGGCTGAGGTCTTTAGGAACCGGTTTCTTCGGGGCGGAGGCGGGGATGGAGAG
>DATJMG010000238.1:0-5128 GCA_035508835.1 Puia sp. | reverse complement strand
GTTCAAGGAGGTCCGACTTTTTCCGGGCCAGAGCCACCATATTGTTCAGGACATTGAACATGAAATGTGGGCTCACCTGGGAGCGGAGGAAGGAGAGTTCGGTTTTCAGGTTTTCGGTTTCTTTCTCTTTGGCTCTTTGCTGCTCCCTGATCTTGTCCGCGATCAGCTTGAATGCGGCGCTTCCAATTATGATGAATATGAAGGTGGGAAGTTCGAGAAGCAGGAATCCCCAGATCCTGGCAATCCTGAAATGCAGCCCTGGGATCAGCAGATAAAACGCAAACCCGTCCCAGGCCCCCGTCAGGCAAAAGGTGATGAGCAAGGTTATCAGGTAATGTCCGAACCGGCGGGCATAGACCAGTTTGGGAATGAACAGATAGGCGTTCAGGTAGAAAAGAGTCAGCCACATCAGATTGTTCAGAAAAAGTGCCGCGTAAAGATCCGCTGGGTCGGGATGGAAGTTTGGGTCATGCTCTATCGATGCTTTTACGAGGTAGGGGGAGATGAAAAAGAGGATCCAGAACAGGACATGGAAACTGATGACCAGCCATTTTTTGGCATACCATTGCGGACTGACGTTAATCATTTACGATGATTGAAATTGGATCAGTAAACCTACGAATAAGGCAGATTCCGTGATCGTCAAATGCGACAAAAGACATTGATCTTGCGACAAAAGGGGTAAATTGCAGCATGCACCGGGGCAGGTTTTTGACGATTTTTTTGGTCCTCATGGCGCTAAGCCTGTTGTTCGACGTATACGCCTATAATGGGCTCAGGACGGTTGCATCTGGTTGGAAATCAGCGCTATTTAGAAAGCTTTTGCTTTATGGATACCTGGTGGTTTCAGTTGGGTTAATGGTGCTGGTTGTTGCGGGGATCGGGAGTTTCTCTACGCCGCAGGGGATGATGCCGTTCCATGAGTGGGTGCTCAGCTTATTTCTGGCCTTGCTTTTCACCAAGCTTTTCTTTGTGCTCGTGCTTTTCCTATGGGATAGCGGGCGGTTCTTATATGGGCTTGGCAACTGGCTGTTTGGTCCGCGCCGGGTGTCGGGTCAGCCATTTATGCCTGCCCGTCGTCAGTTCATGGTCGATACGGCCTTACTGGTGTCGGCTGTGCCATTCGGTGCATTCCTGTATGGAATGATAAAAGGCAAATACGACTATCGGGTGCATCGGGAAACGCTATTCTTCGAGGATCTCCCGGAAGCATTCGATGGCTTTACCATTACCCAGATCTCGGATATTCATTCCGGGAGTTTCGACAATCGGGCGGCGGTGAAAAGAGGCATCCGGCTTGCACAGGCGCAGCAGAGCGATCTTTTTGTTTTCACCGGCGATCTGGTTAATAATGTGGCATGGGAAATTGAACCATACCTTGAGGACTTCACGCAATTGCGTGCGCCATATGGTCAATTCTCTATCCTGGGGAATCATGACTACGGGGATTATATCAAGTGGGATAGTATTGAAGCCAAGGACGCCAACCTGGAAAAATTAAAAGCGCATCATCATACGCTGGGTTATCGCTTATTGATGGACGAGCATGTAATGCTGGAAAAGGGTGGCCAGAAGATTGCTTTGCTCGGCGTCCAGAACTGGGGGCGCGGATTTATCCAACTCGGGGATATCGACAAAGCGTTGGATGGGGTTGATGCCGATGCATTCAAGATACTCCTGTCGCACGATCCGACGCATTGGGAAGAAAAGATCCGATATCATCCTATCACGATCCAGCTGACGCTGGCGGGGCATACGCATGGCGCGCAATTCGGCGTCGAAACGGATCGCCTGCGATGGAGTCCGGTACAATACCGGTACCTGGATTGGGCGGGGTTGGCCAGGGAGAAGAACCGGTACCTGTATGTCAACCGAGGGTATGGCTTTCTGGCTTTTTCGGGCCGGCTGGGGATTTGGCCCGAGATCACAGTGATTACCTTAAAGAGAACCGTGTAGATCTATACATGTATAACGGCTATGCCTGCCTGTTGAAGGAACTGACAGCTGGCGGCTGAGGCATCGGTGATAACGGTGCCGATCAGTTGTAGTCCAGAAAATTGCCAATAAGTTTCTCTCCCGATCTTGGTGCTATCACACAGGAGCCATGCGGATGCGCTGTTAGCTGCCAGGGCCATGGTCAGCATAGCTTCTTTTTCGCTATTGGCGAAGAGGCCCCTGGGGGAGATGCCGTCGATGCCCAGGAATGCTCTGTTGGCGCGATACTTCCCGATATGGTACTCGGCCATTTTCCCATGAATGGCTTGTCTTTCCGGGTCGAATTCGCCGCCGATGAGATTGATGCTGACCTGGCTGTTCTGGAGTTCAAGGACCACAGGAAGTGAGTTCGTGATCACGCGGATCTTTTTGTTTTTTATGAAGGGGCACAGGTGGTAGACGGTGCTCCCGCAATCGAGGAAGATGATGTCACCGTCATGGATGCCTGCGGCGGCGCGGCGCGCGATGGCTTCTTTTGCTTTGACATTGATGGCTGCTTTGTTGGCGAAAGGAAACGGCGGGTTGGGTGGCGCGACTTTGATGGCGCCGCCATGGGTACGTTGCAGGAGGCCGTCGGCGGCCAACTGGTTAAGGTCGCGGCGGATAGTGATCTCCGAGACCTGGAGGGTAGTGGCCAGTTGCCTGATCTCTGCTTCACCGGTGTCGGTCAGTGTTTGGAGTATGGCTTGTTTTCTTTTTTGAAAATTCATGTGATCCCCTTACTTTTGAACATTATTGATCAAAAATAATCAAAATCGTTCAAATGGCTAAAGAAGCTGTTAAAATATTGGAAAACAGGGTTCTGTCCGACCAGTTCTATGTGCTCCGTCGTTTCACTTACGAGCGGGTGGAGCGGAGCGGGGAGCGTGTGACCCACGTAAGGGAGGTATATGATCGCGGGAATGGTGCAGCCATCCTATTGTACAACCGGGCGGCGCAGACGGTGATCCTGACGAGGCAATTCCGGATGCCGACTTTTGTGAATGGCAACCCGACGGGGATGCTGATCGAGTGCTGTGCCGGGTTATTGGATCGGGACGATGCGGAAGAGGCGATCAGGCGGGAGACGGAAGAGGAGACGGGGTATAAGATCGGAGTAGTGGAAAAGGTGCTGGAAGCTTATATGTCGCCGGGTTCGGTTACAGAGATCTTGTATTTTTTTGTGGCTGAGTATACGAAGGACATGAAAGTCGGCGATGGAGGTGGTTTGGCGGATGAAAGCGAGGACATTGAAGTGCTGGAGTTACCTTATGGCCGGGTGTTGGAGATGGTGAAAGGCGGCGAGATCAAGGATGGGAAGACGATTCTTCTGCTGCAGTATGCGGAGTTGAATAAGTTAATGGCTGGCTAATTAAAGCCGTTTGGGCAAAAAAAAGCCCCGGCTTGGAAAAGCCGCGGCTTGTTAACCATTATACCTTTGTTCTAAACTGAGCGCTAAGATACGAGTTTTTTTTGATCTTGTAAAGATTTGCATGCAGGGGGTTGATCTACTTTTTTTGGTAGTGATTATTTTATCGGCCTGGAGCGGGTGGAGGAGCGGCTTTATCTATGCTGCAATCGGTCTCATTCTGTGGGTTGGCAGTCTGGCTGCGGCATTTTGTCTTTATCCGTATGCGGTGCGGCCGTTGGCGCGTTTGGCGCCGGGCCTGGGTGTCTGGACTTTGCCGGTGGCGTTCCTGGCGGTGCTGCTGGCGGCGAGGCTGCTGCTGTGGCTTTTCTTTAGCCGGCTGCTGGCCATGCTGCCGCCGGAGGCGCATACCAATCCGGTAAATAAGCTCCTGGGTATTCTACCGGGTTTGATCAACGGGGTTGTGGCTGCAGCGGTGATCGCGCTGCTTTTCATGGCCTTGCCGTTGTCCGCCCGGCTGACGGAACAACTGCGGCGAAGCCGGCTGGCGGATGATCTGACCTGGCCGGCGGAGTGGGTCGAGGAGCGATTGTCGCCCGTTTTCGAACAGCCTGTAGAACGAACGATTGCCAGGATGTCGATCGAGCCCCATTCGGAAGAATCCGTCAAACTACCTTATACCACCCGTCGGCTGGAGGAACGGCCCGACCTGGAGCGGGAGATGCTGCAACTGGTCAACCGGGAAAGGGCCCGGCGGGGGATCGGACCTTTGGTATCGGACACGGCTTTACGCGCGGTCGCGCGAGCACATTGCATCGATATGTTCGAAAGAGGTTATTTTTCTCACTATACTCCGGAGGGAAAAGATCCCTTCGACCGGATGCGGGCGGCGCATATCGGTTTCCTGAGCGCCGGAGAAAATCTGGCGCTCGCGCAGACGCTGTCGATCGCGCATACGGGCCTGATGCATTCGCCGGGTCATCGTGCCAACATCCTAAATCCCGCCTTTCATCGCGTCGGCATCGGTATCATCGAGGGCGGAGTGCACGGGCTGATGATCTCCCAGGAATTTCGGAATTGAGAATTTCATTTGATTGCGGCTTCAGGTTTTCGGCGAAATAGTTTGGGACGGCCGGAATGTCCGGATTAAGGGGTATCGGGTGTCTGGAGCAGTTGATAGAGCTGGTCGAGTTTGGGGGAGAGGATAATATCGGTCCTTCTGTTCTGGGCCCGTCCTTCGGGTGTGCTGTTGGACTGGACCGGATCGTATTGGCTATGGCCGGAGGCGATCACGCGCATGGGGTCCACCTGATAGTCCGTGGTGAGGATGCGGACGATGGAGGCGGAGCGGGCGAGGCTGAGGTCCCAGTTGTCCTGGTATTTGCCGTGGATCGGAATGGAGTCGGTATGTCCTTCGATATCGACGGTAATGTCAGGGTTCTGGTTGAGCACTGCCGCCAGTTTGCCAAGGGCTTCCTTGCCTTTGGGGTTGACCACAGCGCTGCCGGATGGGAAAAGCAGGTTTTCCTGGAGGCTGACGTAAACCTTACCATTCTTCACGTAAACGGAGAGTTCGTTTGATTTGAATCCTTCCAGGGCGTCGGACATTTTCTTTTTGATCTCCGCGATGGCTCTTTTCTGCCGGTCCATGAGATCCTGCAGGTCTTTCAACCGGGCCTGCTGATTGATCAGCTCCTGTTTGCTTTTGCTAAGCAGGGCCTGGCGGTTGGCGGCGTCGGTGGTAAGCTGGTCGACCTTCGACTTGAGATCGGAGACCTGCTGGTT
>DATJMG010000237.1:0-23788 GCA_035508835.1 Puia sp. | reverse complement strand
GGGGGACTGATCGGTAATCATCTGCGGCTGCCCGTGGTGCCGCTGAGCGCGGGCCTTCAGGCCAAATGGGTATCCTACCTGGGGAAAAAATAGGGATATAACCGGCTTTCTGCTATTGTTCCTGATCGCCGGTTATTTTTATTTTATTGCGAATGCTTTCATCCGGAAAAAGGTGGATGAAGCCTTGCGGGCGTTACCGCCGACTTTGCAGGGGCAATACCGTTTACTGCAAGCCGACGTGTTGGCCGGGTCGCTCGATATAGAGGGGGTGAAAGTCCGCTATTCGCGGGACCAGAAAAATGCCCAGGAGGTCGATGTGGAAAGAGTAGCGATCAGCGGGATAGAAGCACAGGACATCGATGTCGCGGGGCTTTTTAGCCGTCGGCTGGACGCGGGTCAGATCAGCCTGCGCAAGGGCAGGATCTATGCCTTTCGGGACCGGCGGCTGCCCCTGGAACCAGGCGAAAAGCCAATGCCCATGGCGTCCCTGGAAAGCCTTCCCTTCGATCTCAGGGTGGGGAAGGTCCGGATGGGGCCAACGCGGTTTCAGTACGAGGAATACCCCAAAGAGGGCGGGAAGACTGGAGTCCTTGTGATCGACGGATTGAAGGGCACGATCGAGCCGTTGCTGAACAGGCCTGGCAAAGGCGATCCCGCATTTATCACCGTTACAACCGAAGGTTTGCTCATGGGTTCAGGTCTGGTGACGGCGACGATGCGGATGCGGATGCCGCTGGATAAAAACGCGTTCTATGAGGTAGAGGGCGCCTTCCACGATCTGGATCTAACGAGGCTCAACAACGCTGCTGAAAATATGGGGCAGCTGCATCTCGAGTCGGGGATGCTGAACCTCCTTGACTTCCAATTCGAAATGGGCGAGGACCGGGCTATGGGCAAGATCGTGGGCGAATATCATGACCTGGTTGCCGACAAGCTGAAAGAGAAAAATGGCGGGCTGAAGACGGACAAATTAAAGTCGTTTGCACTGAAAAAGCTGATCATTCCGCCGAACAAAGACAAGTCGCTGCCGGTATCGAAGCGGACGGGGAAGGTGGACTACAAGCGGGATAAGGAACGATATTTCTCTTATTACCTTTTGCATTCGTTGCTTGTGGGGGTGAAATCCAGCTTCTCGCTGGGGTTTCTGTTGCCGGGGTGAGGCGACATGGAGCTCTTTTACAGGGTGAGGTTGGGGGGAGGGGTCGAGGGGCTTGCCGGGGTGAGGTTGGGGAAAGGTCGCGAGAGTCGCGGGGTTGAGGGGGAGAGGTCGCGGCGGTCGCCGGGTTATAATTTATAAGTCACGCCTTCCAGCGCGAGGTCGGTGTTGGGAAAGACCTCACGGGTTTCCTGTTCGAAGGCCTGTAATTTCTCATATTTGGAACTGAAATGGCCGATGAGCAGGCGCTGCACGCCGGCCTGGAGGGCAATGGTCGCGGCCTGGGCGGTGGTGCTGTGAAAGCGCCTGCCGGCCTGTGTCTCCAGGTCTTTGAGGTAGGTTGTCTCGTGATAGAGCATGTCGACGCCGCGAACGTAGGCTGCGATGCGTTCGTCGAACATCGTGTCGGCTGCGTAGGCGTAGGACCTGGCTTTGGCGGCGGGTTCGGTCACCCATTGGTTATCGACGATCGTGCCGTCTTTTTTCTGGTAGCTCTCGCCCCATTTCAATCGATCGAAGAAGGATGCGGGGACATCATGCTGACGGGCTTTCTCCGGATTCACGTGCCGTAAGGGACGTACTTCACGGAAGATGAATCCCCAGCATTCGATTCGATGGATAACGGGGAAACAGCTGACTTCGAAACGTGCTTCGTGCAGGAGGACGGTCGGCTGGTCCGGTTGTGGTTGACAGAGTGTATGGAATTGCAGGAGGTAGGGGAGATGAATATCGGCGACCTTAAGCTGAAGACCGATGATCTCCCGGAGCGCGGCAGGGGCGTGGATGTGAAGTTCCTGAGTACGGCCGAGCAGGCCCATGCTGGTCAGGAGGCCGATCAGGCCGAAGTAATGATCACCGTGTAAATGGGAAATAAAGATATGGTTGATCTTACTGCGGCGGATCTTGTATTTGGCCATCTGCATCTGGGTTCCTTCGCCGCAATCGACCAGAAAGATCTGGTCTTCCATGGTGACGATCTGGGCAGTCGGATGACGATCAAAAGCCGGTAGAGCCGAGTTATTGCCTAAAATGGTGACGGCCAGCATTACGCGATTTTAAGTTAGAAGTCCCGAGTATAGACGACGGGCGCAAAATATCTGCTGCTTTAGCCGGGAAAATTACGGATTGGTTATCGTGTGGGTAAATAAATCCACGGGGACATTGGAACTGCCCGCCGGGTATGGTTGACAGATGGCGATTGCCGGGAGTCGGGTTTGCAGGGGACCAGGTGGTAGAATGCGGGCTGTGCGCTCCGAGGTTTGATATAATCGGCTGACTTTCTGTCTTGTTGCCCCCTTTCGACCGGACAACCGTGCAGGAGTATTTGAAAGCGGCCAGGGGTGAGGGCGGAGTGGGGGGCCGGAGGGTGCGGCGAAGCGGGGTGATGGTTGTAGGGAGGCAAGGCGGCGGGGTGCAGCGTAGCAGGGTGGCAGGCCGGTTAAGGCGCGGCGAAACAGGGTGGTGGGGTTGCAGAGAGACAGGGCGGTGAGGTTGCAGGGAGGCAGGGGTAGGTGCGGCGAAACAGGGTTGCAGGCCGGTTAAGGCGCGGCGAAACAGGGTGGCGGGATTGCAGGGCAGCAGGCCGGTTGAGGTGCGGCGAAGGAGCTGGCGGGGTTGGGGGAGCCTAGAGATCGGGGCCGTTGAATAGCTCTCGTTCGACCTCTTCCAGCTGGACGATGTCCCCGGCCTCGCTCTCCGTGGGCGTGACGTTCATCAGCTCCAGGTAGCCGTTATTTTCCAGATACAGCTCTACGGCAGGCGTGAGCTCGCAGATCACGAAGGATGCGTCGTTGTCGTAAAAGGACTGCTGGATCTTTACCAGCCTTGCCGCGGCAGCGTCTTGGACCTCCGGAATGTCTTTTAATATGAGAACCACGTTTTTAACGTCTTTTTCCAGGATGGGCAATAAGCTTTTATCAAGATCCTCTGTCATATTAGCAGCGAGGACCGGTTCAAGGATGGTAATGGCATGAAATTTCTCTCTGGTATCAATTTTGACTTGCATATTCTACTTAAAGATACTTAAAGATATTAACGGCCGTTAATAAAGTAGCAGAAACAGAAGTCAAAAATATTCGTTATTATTGTATAAAGCTCAATAACTTAAAAATGGATAATAATTTTTCAGCCCAGGTAAAGGAGATCATATCATTCAGCAGGGAGGAGGCTTTGCGTCTGGGGAACGATTTTATCGGTACGGAGCACTTATTGCTGGGGTTGATTCGTGAGGGAGACAATACGGCTGTCCGCATTTTAAAGAGTTTCAACGTGGACCTGTATGAGTTAAGAAAGGAGGTAGAAATGGCAGTTAAGGATAAGACCGGTAAAAACATCGCCAATATCAATAGTCTGCCGCTGACCAAACAGGCGGAGAAGGTGATACGAGTAACCGTTCTGGAGGCGAAAGCCTTGAAAAGCCCTACCGTAGAGACCGAACATCTGATGCTCTCCATCCTGAAGAACAAGGAAAATATCGCGACCCAGATCCTGAACCAATTCGATGTCGATTATGACCTGTTCCGGAACGAATTGGGGGTCGTGAAAAGCAATGATGTCCGCAGCGAGTATGCGGAGGAAAATGACGATGATTTTGACGAAGAGAAGAAGTATTCCCAGCAAAAAGCCAGGTCCGCGGGTAATGCCAAGAGTAAGACCCCGGTACTGGACAATTTCGGGCGCGATATCACCAGACTCGCCGAAATGGGGGCCCTGGACCCGATCGTAGGCAGGGAGGAGGAGATTGAACGGGTTTCCCAGATCCTTTCCCGCCGCAAGAAGAACAACCCGATCCTGATTGGCGAACCGGGTGTAGGCAAGACAGCCATTGTGGAGGGGTTGGCGCTCCGGATCGTACAGCGCAAGGTGTCCCGGGTGCTGTTCGACAAACGGGTCATTTCCCTTGACTTAGCCGCCCTGGTGGCGGGTACCAAGTACCGCGGCCAGTTCGAAGAGCGGATGAAAGCCATTATGAACGAATTAGAGAAGAACCGGGATGTCATTCTCTTTATCGATGAGATTCATACCATTGTCGGCGCCGGCGGGGCCAGTGGTTCGCTGGATGCTTCCAATATCTTCAAGCCGGCGCTGGCGCGCGGGGAACTGCAGTGCATCGGGGCCTCCACGTTGGATGAGTACCGGATGTATATCGAAAAGGACGGCGCCCTCGACAGACGCTTTCAGAAGGTCATGGTCGATCCGCCCAGCGTGGAAGAGACCATCCAGATCCTCAACAACATCAAGTCAAAATACGAGGACTATCATAACGTCACTTATTCTGACGATGCCATTGATGCCTGCGTCAAGTTGAGCGACCGTTATATGACCGATCGGTTGTTGCCGGACAAGGCGATCGATGTGCTCGATGAGGTAGGCGCGAGGGTGCATCTGAAGAACATCAATGTCCCCCAGAATATCGTCGATCTGGAAAAGAAGATCGAAGATGTGAAGAATGAAAAGAACAAGGTAGTCAAGAGCCAGAAGTTCGAAGAAGCCGCCAGCCTCCGGGATACGGAAAAACGCTTGCAGGAAGAGTTAGAGAAGGCGAAGGCAGAATGGGAAGAAGAAAGCAAGCACAAACGCTATCCGATCGACGAAGAAAATATCGCGGAAGTCGTCAGCATGATGACGGGGATCCCGGTTAAGCGGATGGTCCAGGCAGAAACGGAAAAGCTGCGGAACATGGCTGTTGACATGCGGGGCATGGTTGTCGGTCAGGACGATGCGATCCAGAAGGTAGTCAAAGCCATTCAACGCAACCGTGTCGGGTTGAAGGACCCTAAAAAACCGATCGGCACCTTTATCTTCCTCGGCCCTACCGGCGTCGGGAAGACGGAACTGGCCCGCGCATTGGCGCGCTATATGTTCGATTCGGAAGATTCGCTTATCCGCATCGATATGAGCGAGTACATGGAGAAATTCACGGTGAGCCGGCTGATCGGTGCGCCTCCGGGATATGTTGGATATGAAGAGGGAGGGCAGTTGACGGAACGGGTTCGTCGCAAGCCATACTCTGTAATCCTGCTGGACGAGATCGAGAAAGCACACCCGGATATCTATAATATCCTGCTGCAGGTGCTGGATGACGGGCAGTTGACGGATGGGCTTGGCCGGAAGGTCGACTTCAAGAATACCCTGATCATCATGACTTCCAATATCGGGGTGCGTCAGTTGAAGGATTTTGGCGACGGGGTTGGATTTGCCACTGCCGCGCGGACCCAGAACGCGGATGACAACAACAAGGCGGTTATCGAAAAGGCATTGAAGCGGACGTTCAGCCCGGAGTTCCTGAACCGCATAGACGATATTGTTATCTTCAATGCGCTGAACAAGGAGCATATTTTCCAGATCATCGACATCCTGATGAAGGGAGTGCTCAAGCGGCTCACCAATCTGGGCTTTACGCTGGAGCTGACCGATGAAGCCAAGAACTTCATTGCCGACAAGGGTTATGATCAGCAGTTCGGCGCCCGGCCGCTGCACAGGGCGATCCAGAAATACCTGGAAGATCCGCTGGCTGAAGAGATACTCAACATGAATATCAAAAACGGGGATGTCCTGGTGGCCGATCTGGACAAAGAATTGTCGAAGATCAAATTCTCGTTGAAGGAGAAGGCAAAGGAAAAGAGTGAAGCTTAAAATAGATTCGAATGAAAAAAGGCCGCACCTTTGGTGCGGCTTTTTAGTTTTATGGAGAAGATTATTATTACGATCGATGGGTGGAGCTCCTGCGGAAAGAGCACCCTGGCCAAGCAGCTGGCCAAAGAGCTTAATTACGTGTATATTGACAGCGGGGCGATGTACCGGGCCATTACGTTGTATTTCATCCGGCACCACGTGGACTGGACGATCCGGAAAGCCGTGGAGGAAGCACTGAAGCATATCCGGCTTGATTTTGTGGCCAATCACAAGAACGGTCAAACGGAGATGTGGCTGAACGGGGAGAATGTTGAATATGTGATCCGCGATCTCGTCGTAGCCGAGAAGGTGAGCGAAGTGGCGGCGGTAAAGGCGGTGAGGGATTTTGCAGTCGCCCGGCAGCAGGAGATGGGAAAGAAAAAAGGGATCGTCATGGACGGGAGGGATATCGGCACGGTCGTTTTCCCTCATGCCGAACTGAAGATCTTCATGACTGCGGAGGAGGCGATCCGGGTCCAGCGCCGTTTTAAGGAGCTTTACGAAAAAAACCCCAATATCACCCTGGCGGAAGTAAAACAAAACCTGGCACATCGCGATTACATCGATTCGCACCGCGAGATCAGTCCGCTTCGACAGGCAGATGATGCCGTTGTGCTGGACAATTCTCATTTGACGATAAAGCAGCAGCTGCACATTGCCGAGGGGTGGGTGAAGGAACGAATGGCGCAATAAAAAACCCGTCTGAACTTCGGGGGGCAGTTCAAAAAGACGGGTTTTCCGGTATCGTGAGGTTGGGAACTATCGGAGGAAAAGCAATTCGCGGTATTTGGACAGGACCCATTCCTTGTCGTCGATCAGCAGTTCGAGCTTGTCGACGTGATAGCGAATTTCGTCAAAATAGGGTTCCTTCACCTGGCTGTTGTATTCGATCGCCCTGGTGCGGGAGTTAGCAACGTTGTTGGCCACTTTCCGGGCTTCGATCATCTTTTCTACCAGTTCGCTGACCTTACCGATATGCTTGGAGATGTTTTCCAGGATCTGCTGCTGATTGGTATAGGCCGCGGCGGGAAGACCGAGCTCCTTCAGACCTTTGATGTTCTGGATAAGGGTATTCTGGTACTTGATCGCCGGGGGCAGGACATGGCTGGTGGCGAGCTCGCCCATGATCCGGGCGTCGATTTGAACGCGTTTCACGTATTTCTCCAGCTCGATCTCATGGCGTGCTTCCAGTTCGACATGGGTATAGACGCCGTTGCTTTCGAAGAGGTGCTTCGCTTTTTCGGTAACCATGGCGTCAAGGGCCAGCGGGGTCGTGCGGACGTTAGGCAGGCCGCGCCTTTCAGCTTCGTGATGCCATTCTTCGCTATAGCCGTCGCCTTCGAACAATACCTTTTCGCTGTTTACAACGTATTCGCGGATGACGTGCATAATCGCGATCTCCTTCTTATCTCCCTTATCGATGAGGGCGTCTACGTCCTTTTTGAACTTCTTGAGGGTCTCGGCCAGGATGGAGTTCAGCGCGATCATGGCGTTGGCACAGTTGGCGCTGGAGCCGACGGCGCGAAACTCGAATTTATTACCCGTGAAGGCGAAGGGCGAGGTGCGGTTCCGATCGGTATTGTCAAGCAGCAGCTCGGGGATACTACGGTGAAGGTCCAGCTTCAGGATCGCTTCGTCCTGCTCATCGAATTTCTCCCCTACACGTTCCTTTACGTCTGCGAGGACTTTGGTCAGGTATTCGCCGATAAAGACGGATATGATGGCCGGGGGCGCTTCGTTTGCGCCCAGACGGAAATCGTTGCCGGCAGAGGCGATGGAACCGCGCAGAACGTCGGCATAGTCATGTACGGCCTTGATGGTGTTCACGAAGAAGGTAAGGAACATCAGGTTGGTCTTGGGCGTTTTGCCGGGAGCCAGGAGGTTGACACCGGTATCGGTAGCCATGCTCCAGTTGTTGTGCTTGCCGCTGCCGTTGATGCCGGCGAAGGGCTTTTCGTGGAGCAGGACGCGCAGCTTGTGACGGCGGGCGACGCGGTCCATGATATCCATGAGCAGAATATTGTGATCGACGGCGACGCTGACCTCTTCGAAGATCGGCGCGCATTCGAACTGTGCCGGGGCGACTTCATTGTGCCGGGTGCGAAGGGGAATGCCTAATTTGTAGGCTTCATTTTCGTAATCACGCATAAAGGCATAGACCCGTTCCGGGATGCTGCCGAAATAGTGGTCTTCCAGCTGCTGGCCTTTGGCGGGGGCGTGACCGAATACAGTCCGGCCGCTCATTACGAGGTCGGGGCGGGCATTGAACAGACCTTCATCGACGACGAAGTATTCCTGTTCCCACCCCAGGGTAGCCGATACCTTGGTGACGTTCTTATCGAAGTAATGGCAAACTTCGACGGCGGCCTTATCGAGGGCGGCGAGGGCCTTTAGCAGCGGTGCCTTGTAGTCGAGGGATTCACCGGTATAGCTGACGAAAATGGTGGGGATACAGAGGGTTTTACCGGCTCCGATCTCCATAATAAATGCGGGTGAGGACGGATCCCATGCGGTATAGCCGCGGGCTTCGAAGGTTGCTCTCAGTCCGCCGCTCGGGAAGGAGGAAGCGTCTGGTTCCTGCTGGATCAGCGCGGCCCCGTCGAATTCTTCGATGGCGGTGCCATCGCTCTTTATCGTGAAAAAAGTATCGTGCTTTTCTGCGGTTGTTCCGGTGAGTGGCTGGAACCAGTGGGTAAAGTGAGTAACTCCCTTACTTTCGGCCCACTGGCGGATACCGGATGCGATCTGGTTGGCGACGGCGCGGTCGATCTTCTTGCCGCTCTTAATAGATGCCAGCAGGCTCTTGTAGGCTTCGTCGCTTAAAAATTCGCGCGCAGTCTTTAATGTAAAAACGTTCTCGCCGAAGATCGCAGTGATCTTAGCGGCACCCGGCATCAGCCCGTCGGATGTGGTGGTCAGGTTATCAATAGCTTTAAATCTTAATGATGACATCCTCGTAAAATTTAGCGCGAAGCTAAAGGATTGGGAGTTATTAAACAATTTTTTGGGAATGTAGGGATAAAAATGAATAATTCGCAATAAAAATCTTGCTATATAAAAAATTGTAATTTATTATTTATCCGTTGGATGAACGGGAGGTGGTGGAGGGAATGGAGAGCAGGGGCGAGGAGGAAGGGGAGAAAGAGGCTGCGGTATCGGACGATGGCGCCGGCGAAGGGGACGAAAGTCCCGACGAAGATCATTCCCAAGATGGAGAAGGTCAGGAATAAGGGGGGAAAGCCGTCGCGATGGGGCACGGAATCGGTCGGGCGGGGGATGCCGGTGCGGACCTGACGGAGGATTACCAGGGCAGCAAGGGCGGTCATCCAGATCAGGATCAGCTCGATGGAGAAAGCCAAATAGATGGGTCGTCCGCCGGATCCCGGCAGCGGTTCAAAAAGTCCGTTACGCAAGGCGTATGGAAAGACCCGTAAAAGGCTGGTCCAGGTGCCATCCAGGGATGGCAGGTAGAGCCGGGAATGCCCCTCAAGCACCTGGAACTCGGCTTGCCAACCGGTAAGCCCGGTAATGACCAGATGAGTCAAAGCGGGGAAAGCAAGTGGGATGATCAGGATTGCTGCTGCCAATGCGGCTGCAGGAATAAGGCGATATTTCAGGGCAAAATGTTGCTCCGTCAGCAGACCCGCCAGGAGTGCAGGAAGGAGCAGGAGGGCTATGGTAAACCGGAAGTATAAAAGGAGCAGGAAGAGCATGAGCGCGAAGATCCTGGATCGGGCTTGCCGGACCCGGTCGAACTCGTAAAAGAAAAGACCCAGCAGCAGATATATTACTCCTTCCCGGTGAATGCAGGAGGTCCAGAACAAGGTGGATGGCAGAAGAAAGGCGGTCAGCGCTGTGAGTGGGTCGGCGGGGAAATGCCGCCGGAATACCTGGTAAAGTCCCGCATTCCCGAGAAAGAGAAAGAAATTAAAAAGAACAGTGTTGATGTAGATATTGTCAGCCGAGAAGAAGTTGAACAACAATTGAATGAAGATGATCCCATTATGGGTTACATAGGTCCATTTGGAGTTGAACAGCAGGAAGCGGTTCGGGTCAGTGAGAAGCCATTTTCGAAGGACAAGGCTCCATTGATAGTCATCCCAGATATCGCCATGACCGGGATAGTAGCGCCATGCGATCACGTTGTGCAGGCAGCCCACGGCGACGTGGAGCACAAAAAGCGCCAAAAGTACGGGTGGCCGGATGCCGGTTTTCCGGACCCACGGAAGCTTTACAAGACCGTAGCCGCAGGCGATCGAATACAGAATAAAGAGGGCAATGTGCATGTTATTCAGGCGCAGCCAGTTTGCCAATTTTTTCCAAATATATCGCCATTACCTGCTCATTGGTAAAGTTCGTCAGGACCTTATCCCTGCCTGCGATCCCCATTTGCTTTTTGGCTGCCGGAGTCAGATGATAGTAGGTTGTCATTTTAGCTGCCAGATCTTCGCTGTCCTTTGGCCGGCAGAGGTAGCCGTTGACGCCGTCGTCGATCAAGCTACGGCATCCGGGGGTATCGGCCGCGATAAGCGCTTTGCACATGCTGGCTCCTTCCAGCAGGCTCAGGGGCATTCCTTCCCGATAGGAAGGGAGCACGATGCAATCCGCCTGTTCGATGAAGGGGGGTACGTCGTCGGTATATCCCAGGTAGGTCAGGGTATTGTCACGGGCCCATAAGTCCACTTCTTTTCGCGGGATAGACACGGGGTTATTGTCATCGAAAACTCCCAGCAGTTGGCACCGGACGGACAGGCCCCTGAGCTGTTCGGCAGCTTGCGCGAATTCATAGATCCCTTTGTGCCGGATGACACGGGCGATCAGCAGGAAAGTGACCTCTTTCCGATCGGGCTGGTAGGGCGCCGGATAGAAAGCGGTCGTATCGACCCCTTCACCAGGCAGGATGAAAGTCTTCGCTTCAGGGACAAGTCCGAGGGAAGTAAAGAGGTCGCGGTCGTCTTCATTGAGGAACCACGCCTCCTTCGTTTTCCGCAAGGCCAGGCGGTAAAGTATCCTGGCGAGAGACCGCAGCAAGCCTCTCCCGGAGAACGCGTATCCAAGGCCGGTGATGATGCTGACGGCAGGTATCCTGGCTGCTGCTGCAGCCATCGAACCGAAAATGTTGGCCTTGATCGTGTAATGAAAGATGAGGTTTGGGCGGAGCCTCCGATAATGGGCTAACAGCTCTTGATACAAGCGCAGGTCTTCTATCGGCGAAATCGATCCGGCATTGAAGTGGTGGAGCGGGATGTAGGTCAGGCCGGGTAATTTTTCGAATCGTTCGGTATAAGGATCGCGGGGCGCGAGGACATATACGTCAAATCCTTTTTCCACTAATTTACTGATCACGTATAGCCTGAACCTATAGATACTCCAGCTTGTATTGGCAACAAAAGCGACCTTTTTCATAGTGGCCATAACCAGCAAACCTAGCGATTCGGGTTGACTTATGCAAAATCGGGGCGGCGGGGAGAGAAATTGGACGCGGGTTCGGAAATTGGACGCGGATTCGGGAATTGGATGGCGGTGTAGAAATTGGGTGGGGGTTCGGAAATTGGATGACGGTTCGTACTTTTGCGGCCATGGATATCACCGCAAAAACGGCTGAACAACTTCGGCTCACGGCTGAGGAGTTCGGGCTGATCAGGCAAAAGCTTGGCCGAACCCCCAATTTCACGGAACTGTGCGCTTTCAGTGCGATGTGGAGTGAGCATTGCAGCTACAAAAATTCGATCAAGTGGTTGAAGACCCTTCCGCGGGAGGGGAAAAAGATGCTGGTGAAGGCCGGCGAGGAGAATGCCGGGTTGATGGATATCGGCGGCGGCTATGGGGTTGTATTCAAGATCGAATCCCATAATCATCCTTCGGCGATCGAGCCCTTTCAGGGGGCGGCGACGGGTGTAGGGGGGATACACCGGGACATCTTCACGATGGGGGCAAGACCGATCGCTTCGCTTAATTCACTTCGTTTTGGGCGATTACAGGAAGGCAAAACGCAGCATCTGCTGTCGGGCGTGGTGCATGGCATCGGGCATTATGGTAATTGTTTTGGGATTCCAACCGTGGGAGGCGAAATTTATTTCGAAGATTGTTATTATACCAATCCCTTGGTCAATGCGATGAGCGTGGGCATTTTGAAAAATGGCGAGACTATTTCGGCTACGGCCAAGGGGACCGGTAATCCGGTGATCTTTGTCGGCAGCGCAACGGGTAAGGATGGGATCGGGGGGGCATCGTTTGCATCCGCCAATATTACCGGTGAAAGCACCAAAGAACTGCCGGCGGTACAAGTGGGTGATCCGTTCCAGGAAAAGAAGCTTTTGGAGGCTTGCCTGGAAGTGATCAGGACCGGGGGTGTCGTCGGCATGCAGGATATGGGCGCAGCGGGGATCATCTGTTCTACTTCCGAGATGAGTGCGAAAGGGGAATCGGGAATGCGCATCGACCTCGATAAGGTGCCCGCCCGCCAGGACAATATGAAAGCGTGGGAGCTGCTGCTTAGCGAAAGCCAGGAGCGGATGCTCATGGTGGTACAGAAGGGAAGGGAAGCCGAAGTCATCGCCATTTTTGAGAAGTGGGATCTGCCTGCTGCTGTGATCGGGGAAGTGACGGATGACGGCTTGCTGAAATTCTATATGGGAGGGAAGCTGGAAGCGGAGATCCCTGCGCATGAGCTCGTGTTGGGCGGCGGAGCGCCACAGTATGAGCGGGCTTATAGCGAGCCGGCCTATTTGAAAAAGATAAAAGCGTTCGATCCGGCGCAGGTACCGTGGCCGAAAGATTCGCAGGAGTTGCGAGCCATTGCGGAACGGCTGGTCGCTTTGCCCAATATCGCCTCCAAGCGCTGGGTCGCGGTCCAGTACGATAGCACGGTCGGCGCCGCGAATGCTTCCACCAATGAACCCAGCGATGCGGCTGTGGTGTTGGTAAAAGGTTCACGCAAGGCCCTGGTGATGACGACAGATTGTAATAGCCGGTATGTATTTGCGGACCCGTATAAAGGAGCGATGATCGCGGTAGCCGAGGCAGCCCGGAATATCGTTTGCAGTGGCGGGCGGCCGCTAGGTGTTACCAATTGCCTCAATTTTGGGAATCCATATGATCCGGAAGTTTACTGGCAGTTCGTGCAGGCTATCAAGGGCATGGGGGATGCGTGCCGGCGGTTCGATACCCCTGTGACCGGCGGGAATGTCAGCTTTTACAATCAGAACCCTGACGGAGCGGTATATCCGACGCCGACCATCGGGATGGTTGGGTTGCTGGAGGATGTAGAGGAAAAAATGACGCTCGATTTCAAGGCGGAAGGAGATGTCATTTATTTGCTGGGGGAGATCAGGGAGGATATCGCGTCATCTGAATACCTGCATAAAATTGTTGGTGTGGAATACAGCCCGGCGCCGTATTTCGAGATAGAAGAAGAGCTCCGGCTGCAGCAGAAGGTAACGGAGCTGATCGCCCGGAAGCTAATCGTCTCTGCGCATGATGTGAGCGAAGGCGGATTATTTGTCACGCTGGTGGAAAGCGCGTTCCCGCGGGGGCTGGGTTTTGTCGCTGTGGAGACCGGTACTGTCCATCAGGACGCTTTTTGGTTCGGGGAGGCGCAGGGCAGAGTGGTGGTGAGCGTAAATCCCGCGCTGGAAGGTGAATTCCTGAAGGCTGTAAAAGGTTTTCCTTGTGCGGAGCTGGGAGAGGTAACGGGTGGGACTTTGAGGGTCAACCATGAAGATTGGGGCAGGGTGCAGGAATGGAAGGAAAGTTACGATATGGCGATCGGACGGGTCATGGCTTCGCAAGTCGGGGTGGAGTAAATTTCACGACGCGGAGTAAATTTCACGAGGCGGAGTAGTTCTCAGTAAATAAACATCATGGACAGGCAATTTATCGTAGTAACGGGAGCCGCGGGATTTATCGGAAGCGATCTGGTAGGTTATCTGAACGGGAAAGGGTATACGGATCTGATCCTGGTGGATGAGTTCGGGGAGGCGGCGAAGGAGCCGAATCTGGCGGGGAAGGATTTTGCGGAGAAGGTCGAGCGGGAGGTCTTCTTCGAATGGTTGGCGCAGAACAAGCCTGAGGTATCGTTCGTGTTTCATATCGGGGCGCGGACCGACACGACGGAGTTCGACTATTCGGTGCATGAGCGGCTGAATGTGGAGTACAGTAAGAAGATCTGGCGTTGGTGTACGGAACATGCGGTTCCGTTGGTCTATGCGTCTTCGGCGGCGACATATGGGGCGGGGGAGATGGGCTATGACGACCGGCATGACCTGCCGTTTGAGCTCAAGCCGTTGAATGCGTATGGGGTCTCGAAAAATGAGTTTGATAAATGGGCTTTGCGGGAGAAGGCTGGCCCCCCCTTCTGGGCGGGGTTGAAATTCTTCAACGTCTATGGTCCCAATGAATATCATAAGGGCCGGATGGCCAGCGTCATCTTCCATTCCTTTCACCAGATCCGGAAGGATGGGGAAGTACGGCTGTTCAGATCCCATCGCCCGGACTTTAGGCACGGGCAGCAACTGCGGGACTTTATATATGTAAAGGACGTCGTGAAGGTCTGTTATTGGTTAATGGAGCACCGGCCTGCGTCGGGCATTTATAATCTGGGTACGGGGAAAGCCCGGACATTTGAAGACCTTGTGAAGGCTACGTTCGGCGGGCTCGACCTGCCGCCGAATATCCGGTATGTAGACATGCCGGAGGATATCCGCGACAAGTATCAGTATTTTACCGAGGCGAATATGGGTAAATTGCGGGCAGCCGGGTATGGTGATCCATTCTATACCCTCGAGGAAGGCGTGGATGATTATGTAAGACATTATCTGGCTAAAGGAGCATTTTTATGAACAAGAAGATCGCGATCATCGGTGGCGGCAATTTAGGAACGGCTATCGCGGAGGGGTTGATCCGGAGCGGTTTCGTCCAGCCGAAACATATTTTGATCACCAAACGCAACATCCGGACGTTGAACGAGCTGGAGCGGAGCGGCGTGTTGGTCAGTGACAAGAATGAAGAGGCCGTCCGGTATGCCGATCTGGTGATCCTGGCGGTAAAACCTTACCAGGTAAATGACATTCTGCGGACGTTGAAAGAGGAGTTCCGGGCGGAAACGCATGTGCTGGTATCGGTTGTCACGGGAATTTCGATCGATGAGATCGCGGCCCAGGTCGGCGCGAAGATCCCGATCGTCCGGGCGATGCCGAATACGGCGATAGCGATCCAGGAAAGTATGACGTGTGTGGCGGCGAGGAACGTAAGCGAGGAGCGGTTGCAATATGTATTTGATATTTTTGGGCAATTGGGGAAAACGGTACGGATCGACGAGAAGCTGATGGATGCGGCTACGGTGCTTGGGGCTTGCGGGACGGCGTTTGCGATGCGATATATCCGGGCGAATATCCAGGGTGGGATCGAGATCGGCTTCGATGCGGCAACTGCCAACCTGATCGCTGCGCAGACGGTAAAGGGTGCGGCGGAGCTTTTGTTGAAGCGGGGGACGCATCCGGAGCAGGAGATCGACAAAGTAACGACGCCAAAAGGCTGTACGATTGCAGGGTTGAATGAAATGGAGCATAAGGGGTTCAGTTCGTCGCTGATCAAGGGGCTGGTGACGAGCTATGAGAAGATCGCCAAGGATTGAGGCCTGCCTGTAGCCGGCCGGGTGAAGGATCAATAGAACTGGCCGGAATCCATGTCGACGACATAGAGGCAGTGTTGTTCAGGGTAGCCGCTAAAGGCGCTGAGGCGGGCTGGGGAATTGGAGGCAATATCTACGCCGTAAAAATAAAACGAGTTCCCATCTTTCCGCAGGAGATGGAGGAGGCCGTCCCGCATGATAAAGACCTGTTTGCCGTTGCAGTATCCCCAAACGTTATGGGTATAATAGGACGTTCCGTCGCCGTTCCGGAGATAGAGCGCGAGGTGACCGTTGTCCGACCGAACCTCAAAATCGTGGATGGAGGGTGCGTTGTTCCTGAATTCTTCGAAGCTGGTATAGACGCCGCGGACGAGATTGGTGCTGTCGAAGATGGGGATATCGAAGCGGGACCGGTTGAACCGGCGGATATCCTCCCGGCTGATCCAGCGACCGTCCTTCTCCTTAAGACTTGCGGCGAGCGCTGCGTTCTGTGCCAGGTCGCGGAGCATAACGGCGAGATCCTTTTCCCAACCCTTGTAGGTGGCGTTGTGGGCAGAATAGGATACGTATTTCGTCGGTTCGAGGGTATCGATCCGGAGCAAGGGCAGGTATTTGCCGTTCCTGCGGGCATAGATTTCGGCTTTGAGGCGGATATGGGTGCGGGATCCATCGGGATTATGGGGATGGACGATGTAATACTGGTCAGGGTTCGGCGTATAGGGATCGGTGTCGGAAAGCCACAGGTAGCGAAGGACCACCAGGATGCTGTCGGGCATGTTGTGGCGCTCATTGTCGGGGGCGCCGGGGTACACATTGCCGGGGGCGCCGGCGTACATATTGTCGGGGGCGCGGGGGGTAGTAAAATGGCGGTTCAGAAAGGTTGCGATCTCCTGCCGGGCGGGTTTACCAAAGGTCAGCTGGCGGTCGAAGAAATGGGTGTGCATCGGGAGGTTGCCATGGACGCCGATCCGGGTGGTATCGGGGCGTTCGTCGAGTACTTCGAAGTGAGAAAAGAGGGTTAGGGTGGTGGAGGGGTTGGATGGGGGTTGCGTGGCGGAGGGGTTCGATGGGGGTCGGGTGGTGGAGGGGTTGGATAGTGGATGGGTGGTGGACGGGATGGACGGGCTTTCCGAAGATGACGGGGCCGGATCGCGGGGGCCGTTCAGCTGGATAGTGATGGCCGGCAGGCTGGATAGATTTTGCGGGAGCGTGGCTGTCGGCGTACCGGGTTGGGCGGCCGCCGGGAAAGTCAGGCTGCAAAGACCCAGAATAAGTGTGGTCGGTTTCATGTTAGGGTTAGGGCGGTATAGGTCAATAAATGTCACCGGTGTCCATATCGATGAAGTAGATACTGCGCTGCTTATATTCGTGGTCGCGGGTTGCGGTCGTGGAATTTTCGGTTGCCCCGGCTGCGGGCAAATAAAAGGCCTTTCCTTCTTTCCAGGCTGGATACAGGATGCCATCGCGCATCACGTAGAAGTCCTTACCGTCGCAGTAGCCCCAGGCGTCGTGCGTATAATAGGCGTTGCCGGATTCCTTGATGTACAGCAGGCGTTCGTGGTGCTCCAGCTTGATCTCGAAGTTCTGTATGGAAGGCGTATTGTTGCGAAATTCTTCGAAACTTGCGTAGACGCCGCGGGCAGGCCGATCACCGTCAATGGGGGCATTGAAACGGGATGCGTTGAACTGGCGGATGTCTTCCCAGGCGAGGCGTCGGCTGCTTTCTTCTTTTGCAGGGATCAGCCGGTCGGTGCTGTCTGCCAGATCGTTCAGGAGGAGTGTCAGGTTGAGGCCCCATTCGTAATAGGGCGATCGTTCCTGAAGAATACGTTTTCGCATGGCCGTCTGGAGGGTGTCGTACCGGAGTACGGGAATGTAGCGGCCGTCGCGGATGGCATAAATTTCTGCCTTCAGGCGGATATGGGTTCGTTCCAAACGGTGCTCGGGATAGCGAAGGTATTCAGCGCGGGCATAATTGGCATCGGAAAGCCAGAGGGTCCGAAGGATGATGAGGGCGGTATAGGGCGCGTCCGGCCGGGTAAAGTGGCGATTCAGGTAACCGGCCATTTCGCCGGCGGTGGATCGGTCAAAAATGAGCTGCCGATCATAATTACGTCCGAAATCGGGGATACAGGTATGAATGCCGATGCGGCTGGTATCGGCCCGTTCGTCGATGACTTCAAAATGGTTGAAGTCCGGGGAAAGAGGGGGTGCGTTGCGGATGTTGCGGAGGTGGATGGTGACGGCATGGAGGGTTGACAAAGAAGGCGGCGATTGCGCCGCAGCATGCAGTGCCAGGAGTAGAAAAGGGGTCAGTAGAGTACGGTAGTGCATAGATTAAAAAGTCCTTAACAAAATAATAAAAAATTCCTATTAGTTAAATGATTTTTTATTATATATATAAATGATTGTTAGCTGCTTAAGAATGACGCAGGAAGACAGGCATATCGTAAAAACCCCATTTCCGATCGGGAATTTCCAATTGCCGGCAAAATAATCCGATGCTATCTTGCGTTCTATTATTCCAAATGTAATTTTGCCCGTGAATGGCATTAACCTTATCGAAGATAACATTAATCCAATTTACCATGAAGAAAGGAAAGACCCTAACGGCTCTCGTTCTTGTACTCGAAATCGCCAGTATTACCATCTTACATGCAGTAAAAATCAGCCAATCAGAAAAGAACACCAGCAAAGAGATCTCCAAAAACGCGTCTCAGGAGCCGGCTGATGCCAAGCCGAAGCCAACTTATTCGCTTGCGTCCTTTCGTTAAATTGAAGGTAATCTGATAGAAAAATGAATGAATGACCTCAGGCCCGGCTTTTCAGTTGGGCTTTTTCATTGGATTTTAGCTATTTATCCACATCGGGACCTGCCAATTTTTCCGTCTATATAAATTGATGTAGTTTTGTACGACCTCCTGGAATTTCTTTTTTCACCAAACCGGGCGGAGCCCGGTTTGAAATCAATTCAATTTTCCGCTGGTCAAATTAATTAGCTGGGCTCACGCGCCGGTGGACCGATGGTATTTGCCGATCGTGTATGTCCGTGGGACGTGAGTCGTGGTTGAAAGAGTGGGTTGCTAAGATATTGTTTTCTGCCTATTACCCGTAAAACCAACAACGCATTTAATAATAAATTAATTGACCATTACATGGCAAAGTATGTTTTTGTAACCGGTGGTGTAACGTCTTCTCTGGGGAAGGGTATCATTGCGGCTTCGCTGGCTAAGCTATTGCAGGCGAGGGGCCTGAGGGTTACCATTCAGAAGTTCGATCCTTATATCAATGTAGACCCCGGGACGCTGAATCCCTATGAGCATGGGGAATGCTATGTAACGGAGGATGGAGCGGAGACCGACCTGGATCTGGGACATTACGAGCGGTTCCTGAACATTTATACTTCCCAGGCCAACAATGTAACGACAGGCAGGATCTATCAAACGGTGATCAATAAGGAGCGGGAAGGCGCCTATCTGGGGAAAACGGTGCAGGTGATCCCCCACATCACGGACGAGATCAAGCGGCGGATGTTATTATTGGGGCAGAATAATCAGTATGATATTATTATCACGGAACTGGGAGGCACGGTGGGTGACATTGAGTCGCTGCCATTCATCGAAGCTGTACGTCAGTTGCAGTGGGAGATGCCGGAGGAGGACTGCGTTGTGCTGCACCTGACACTTATTCCTTATCTGAAGGCGGCGAAGGAATTAAAGACCAAGCCCACGCAGCATAGTGTAAAGTTGTTAAGCCAGGAAGGTGTCCATCCGGATGTGATCGTGTGCCGAACAGAGGAGCCGTTGTCGCAGGAGATCCGGAAGAAGATCGCGCTCTTCTGCAATGTCAAACCGGAGGCAGTGATCGAGGCAGCCGATGCACCGACCATTTATGAGGTCCCCCTGACGATGATGCGGGAAAAGTTAGACCTGATCGTGCTGAAAAAGCTGAATATTGCGGGTTATCACGAGCCGGATCTGTTGCGCTGGAAGGAGTTCCTGGACAAGCTGAAATACCCGAAGAGCAAGGTGACGATCGGGCTGATCGGAAAATATATTGAATTACAGGATGCGTACAAATCTATTTTGGAGTCGTTTGTACATGCGGGAGCGATGAATGACTGCAAGGTGCAGGTAGTGAATGTGCATAGTGAGTTCATCACGCCGGAAAACGTGGCGGAGAAACTGGGCAACCTGGATGGGCTGGTGGTGGCGCCCGGCTTTGGGCATCGGGGGGTGGAAGGGAAGATCATTGCGGTGAAATATGCGCGTGAGAACAGGTTACCTTTTTTCGGCATTTGTCTGGGGATGCAAATGGCGGTCATCGAATATGCCCGGCATATCCTGGGCTGGGAGGATGCGCATTCCACGGAGATGGACGTGCACACGCCGCATCCGGTGATCGATCTGATGGAAGAACAGAAAAAGGTGACGACAAAGGGGGGGACTATGCGGCTGGGGGCTTATCCCTGTGTACTTAAAGAGGGCAGCCTTGCCTGGCAGATATATGGTGGTCAGTCGGTGATCAGCGAACGGCACCGGCACCGGTGGGAGTTCAACGATGCCTATCTCCGCTCGTTCGAAGATGCGGGGATGGTAGCCAGCGGGACCAATCCGGAGAGCGGGCTGGTCGAGGTCGTCGAGTTACCTTCCCATCCATTTTTTATCGGGGTGCAGTATCATCCGGAGTTGAAGAGTACGGTTGAGAATCCGCAGCCTATTTTCGTGCATTTTATCCGGGCTGCCAGGGAGTTTGCAGAGGCCAAGAATGCGGTAAAAAACCCCCTCTTACAGAGTGAAATGATCTAGCTGCCGGTTTTGGCGGGGTGTGATCCCCGGGTCGTAATTGCCGATCAGCCCGGCGACCTGCGGGCGAAATCGCACCTTTGGCCGATATGGCCGGTGGTCAGTGATGGCAATGCCCTATATTTGCACTTCCTTAAATGAAAATTCAATCATGGGAATGGATCGCAATACGGTAATTGGATTTGTGTTATTGGGGGTTTTGTTATTTGTCTATCTTTTTCTTTCCACCAAAAGTTCGCATGAGCTGGAAGCCATCCGGAAGAGGGCGGCGGACAGTGTGGCGCTTGTCAAGGCCCGGCAAGAGGCTGCAGCCCGTGCGCAGGATACCATAAAGACGGTGACGGCCGGACCCGATACGGCGTCGGGGTTCAACAAGGCTTCCCGGGGTGCGGAGCAGCTGACGACGGTGGAAAATGACGTGATCAAGGTGGTCTTCAGCAATAAAGGCGGGCAGCCGGTGGAGGTGTTCCTGAAGCAGTTCAAGGCATATGACAGTACTCCGGTGAAGCTGATCGCTCCGGGTACGGGAAACCGGTTGATGTACAGCATTAATACGGGACAGAATAAGACCGCCGATATCAGTGAGCTGTATTTTGATTCAGCGAAAGTGGTCAGGAATGCGGATGGGAGCCAGACGATCAGCTATCAGCTTCCTACGCCGGCGGGCGAGTCGCTGGTTCATTCCTTTACGATCCGGCCCAATGATTACCTGATGGATTGGAATGTGGAGATCGGGAATCCGGGGGCATTGTTCTACCAGGACATTTTTAATCTTTCCTGGCGGACGCAACTAGACAAGACGCAGCGGAGCGTCAGTTATGAGCGGCGCCTGGGGAGTGTCGGTTACTATGAAGATGGCCGGTTCGACTATATGGTTGCGCACACTGAGCATACGTTGGAACAGCCGGTACAGTGGGTGGCGGTATCGCAGCAGTTCTTCAATACGACGTTGATTGCCAAAAACGCATTCACCTCCGGGTCGATCCACCTCGTCAAAGAGACCGCCGATACCTCGAATGTAGTCGAGCGGGCGCAGGTCGATTTGCAGGCAAAGATCCCTGCGCTGGCGTCTGCGGTACTGCCGATGCAGCTGTACTATGGGCCGAACGATTTTCAAATCCTCGAGAAGCAGGCGCCCGGGATGACGAGGATCATCGACCTGGGCAGGGGTGTCTATTCTTTTGTCCGGCCGATCAACGTCTATGTACTTATGCCGGTCTTTGGATTTTTCAAGTCGTTTATTGCGAGTTATGGAGTGGCGATCCTGTTGCTCACGCTTTTTATCCGGTTGATCACGTCGCCGCTGGTATACAGCAGCTATCTGAGCGGGGCGAAGATGAAAGCGCTACGGCCTGAGATCGAGGCGATGAAAAAGCGGGTCGGCAATGATCAGCAGCAGGTAGGGATGGAGCAAATGAAATTATTCCGGGAGGCGGGTGTGAATCCCCTGGGCGGTTGTATCCCGGCCTTGTTACAGATCCCGATATTTTTCGCGTTGTACAGTTTCTTCAATTCGGATATCGGGTTGCGGGGGCAGAATTTCCTTTGGTCGCATGATCTGTCGTCGTATGACAGCCTGGTGAGTTTCGGGTTTTCGATCCCGGCGTATGGCGATCATATCAGTCTTTTTGCGTTGACAGCGGTGGTGACGAGCTTTTTTATTTCGTTGTACGGGATGAGCATGACGCCTGATCAGAGCAATCCCGCCATGAAATACATGCCGTATATCATGCCGGTGTTCCTGCTGCTGTTCTTTAATAATCTGCCTTCGGCGCTGACCTGGTATTATACGGTTTCCAACCTGATCACGCTTTGTTTGCAATTCGTCATCCAGAACTATATTATCGATCACGACAAGATCCTGTCGAAGCTGCAGGAGAACCGGAGTAAGCCAAAAGGGAAGTCCAAGTGGCAGGAGCGGCTGGAGCAGATGCAGCAGGCTCAGAAGGAGGCGCAGAAAAAGGTGCAGGCTCCGCAGAACAAAAGAAAATAGCATGATCCTTCAGCGGCGGTTAAAAGCCGGCCACAACCGAGCGAAGCGAAGATTGCGAACGAGCCTTCGCTGGTGGCGAAGGCGAAGTCCTCCGGCTCAACCGAAAGGTCAGACATTAGCTAATCCCAGGGTGCTGCTGCTATGTTGCGGTCTGATGGCGCTGGGGGGGGCCGAGGCGCAAAGGAATGTCTCCGAGCTCACGCTGGTGTATGACTATTCAGCCCGGCCGATAGGAGACAGTTTGCGGGCCAGGGCGGGCGGGGCGGAGCGGGATAGTGTGCAAAATGCGATCCACACCGTATACATTAAAGGGAACAAGAGTCGGTCGGAGATGACCAGTGCCTTCTTTTCTTCCACGACCTTGTTTGACGGAAATACGGGTTTCGGGGTGATCATGCGCGAGGTCAATGGCCAAAAACTTCTGATCCGGATGAATCCGGATAATTGGACGGAGCGAAACCGGATGTATGACGGCATCGTCTATAAGAATACGGGCGAGACGCGGGAGATCGCCGGGTATAAATGTTTCAAAGCGGTTGGGCAGACGAGGTTTGGCGCGGTGATCACGGTCTATTATACGAGGGATATTATCCCGGAAAACCGGCAATATGACCCGGTCTTTCGGAACCTGGATGGTTTGCCGCTGGAATATGAATTAACCAATGCCCATCTCCGGATCCGGTACAGGATCGCCCGGATCAATTTAAACCCGGTACCGGTCTCAAAGTTCGATGTGCCCACGGCGGGGTACCGGGAAATGAGCTACGAGGAAAGCCAAAAAATGAATTTGAATTGAGCTGCGCGGGAGGACAGCGGCCGGGGGCGGCCGATCAATGAATTGCCGGAGCGGAGGATCAATGCATATTGATCCGGAGGTCAAGCAGACTGAGGTTGCTGCCCGAATTGTTGTGCATGAATACGCTGCTGTTCACCTTGAGGGTGCGTGGCATAATGAACGTCGAATTGCCGTGCTGGTAGGTGATCAAAGTATGGAAGGAGATGTAGTCTTGTGATCTCTCGGTGGCGACGATCGTGCTGCCCATAAAAGCAGGGCCGGCTTTCAAGGTAAATCCGGTGGTCGTGCGGATCGGAACGAAATTCGTTTTCAGGGGAGTGTTTGCCTTTTGTTTGTCTCCGCCGCCGCCCTTGCTTGCGACCGCAAGGCCGACAATAGCGACCAGGGAAGCGCTGATCAGGAGCTTCCGCATCAATTTCCGCAGTTCTATGGTACTCACGTTTAACATTCTATAGCAAAGGTAGTGAAATAAATTGGGTAATTTTTAACCGTTTGTCACTAATTTTAGTACTCTCTTAACGATTTGATACCTAAAATGTTACATTTTATACATTTTTTGGGTATCGTTAATTAACCCTTTCTTATCGGTAGATACGCAAAAATGACGCCACGAGTTGCCGGGTTTCGGTGAATTTAATCGCCGGGGGGCAGGCGGGGAGTAGAGGGCTGATTGATCGTCCGGGGGGCAGGCGGGAAGTAGAGTGCAGATGGATCGTCCGGGGGGCCGAATTAC
>DATJMG010000236.1:0-6999 GCA_035508835.1 Puia sp. | reverse complement strand
AAGATCCGCTATCCCGATTTCGAAACGACGTCGCGGCAGATGACGATCCCCTATACCTTTTATGATGATGAGCTGATCGCGAAGGCGAAGGAGTTATTTCATCAGTTGTGGCGCCGCGGCCGGCCGATCCGGTTGATGGGCGTGCGGTTGAGCGAGTTGACGGCTGAGGCGATCCAGACAAATTTGTTCGAGGATACGGGGAAGAAGACGCAGTTGTACAAAGCGATCGATGACGTCAAGGGGCGGTATGGTACCGGCGCGGTGGTGAAGGCGGGCGGACAGAAGGCGCAGCGGGCGGGGTCGGTCGGCAAGACGACGTCGAAGTTTATCAGGAGGTCGGATAAGAATGGAGAGAAAAATGATGTGTAAAAAAGCCGGATGCTTCATCTTTACATTATGAAGACGTTATTGTGCCTCATACTGCTGGCGCCCACCGTGCTGTTGCGGGCTGGCGAAATCGATCAACTGCAGACGCAGCAGGATGTCGAACGGTTTGTCAGGAAAATCGATAAGAACTACGGGAAGATACGTTGGTCTTTTTTTCAGGCGCCATGGTGGAATACAATCCACACCCGGATAAAAATTTCATTTTCGAGGGGTTAACATTGAGGACTAACCAGTGTTTCGGGACATGCCCGATATTTGAGATGAGGGTCGATTCGGATCGAAGGGTGTGGTACAACGGGTAATTGACCCCGATAGTGGTGGCGGGCATGGGATTTGAAGGCATGCCCTATAAACTACCATTATGAAAAAGGCATTGTGTATTATGGCTATAGGCCTATTGATGGCAGGTGGTCATCTGTGTGCTCAGTCGTTTCAATTAGGGATTAAAGGGGGTGGTAATCTGACCACGTTTACCGGCAGCTCGTCGAATCCCACTTATAACGAGCACTCGATGGAAGCAGGCTGGAATGCGGGCGTGTTTACGAACTTCTGGTTGGGGAATCATTTCGCCATTGCGCCGGAAGTCCTTTACACCACCGCCGGCGCCCAGATCAAAACGACCACATCCGAGAACAATCAGAACGTCTACATCAACAATCAGCTGAACCTCTCGTACATCTCCATTCCGGTAATGGCGAAGGTGCGGTTCACGGGCGGGTTTTTTCTTGAGACAGGTCCGGAGGTGAATTTCAACGTGAGCGGGGGCAAGTATCAGAATGAGACCGTCAGGAATTTCACCAACAGTTCGGAATTCGCGTGGGGCGCGGGTTTGGGTTATCAAAGCCCGATGGGGCTTGGGATCGATGCGCGGTACAATGTTGGGTTGACCCGGGTGGACGATGTCAATCAGGCGCAATGGAACGATGTGAATTGGCATAATAGCGGGTTCCAGCTCGATCTGCTCTGGACCCTTTTTAACAACCGAAAAGTGGATGAGAAGTGAGGTAGTGGAGAAGATGAGAAATGAGGTGGCGGAGAAGATGTGCGAGCGGAGAAATGAGGGGGCGGGCCCCATCGGGAGCCGGACACCCGGTGTATCGGAAGCGGACAGAAGTGGGGGGAAGAGTTGATACAAATAATTGATTTGTAGAGTTGTAGACCTCTGGCATTCTATTAGCCGGAGGTTCTGCATGTTTAAGAACTACTTCAAAACTGCGCTCCGGAATTTTGCCAGGAGCAAGCTGCATTCCATTATCAATATTACGGGGTTGTCGGTGGGCATGGCGGTGGCGATGCTGATCGGGTTGTGGATCTATGATGAGGTCTCGTTCGACCGGCAGGCACCCCATTATGAGCGGATTGCCCGCGTAACCCAAAATGTTACCAACAACAACGAGGTCGAGACATGGCAGCAGGTCCCCTATCCGCTGGCGGACGTCTTGAGAAAGGACTACGGCAGTAATTTCAAGCGGGTCGTCCGGGTGCTTGAGAATGATGAGACGATTACCCTGGGGCATAAGAAGATCAATGAGCACGGCGGCTACTTCGAGCCCGGGGCGCCTGAGATGTTCGGGGCGCGGATGATCCGGGGGAGCCTGAATGGATTGGATGATCAGCCGGGAGCGGTCTTCCTGTCGGCATCGATGGCAAAGGCGTTTTTCGGTGACGCCGATCCGATGGGTCAGAACCTGCAGATCGATACCAGCGTGGTAAAGGTGGCGGGAGTATACGAAGATTTCCCGCGAAATTCGAGTTTTGCGGAATTGAAGTTCATGGCGACGTGGGCCTTCTTCTGGAACAGGGCGACCTGGCTGCGGACCATAGCAGACCCCTGGAGGCCCAATTTTATCATGACTTATGCAGAGTTGGCGGATCATGCGGATTTCGCACGGGTGTCGGCGGTGATCAGGGATTCCAAGTTAGATCATGTGAATGCGCATCTTGCGTCGAAGAAGCCGGCGGTCTTCCTGTTCCCGATGAGCCGCTGGCATCTGTACAGCGAATTCAAGAATGGCGTGAATACGGGCGGGGCGATCCAGTATGTGTGGATGTTCGGGACGATCGGCGTTTTTGTATTACTGTTAGCCTGCATCAACTTTATGAACCTGAGTACGGCGCAAAGCGAGAAGCGGGCGCGGGAGGTGGGCATCCGGAAGACGCTGGGGTCGCTGCGGCGGCAGCTGGTGATCCGGTTTTTCAGCGAGTCGCTGCTGACAGCTGTTTTTTCGTTTGCGGTTTGCCTGATCATGGTGCAGCTGGCCCTCCCCTTCTTTAATGAAACGGCGAACAAGCAAATGGATATACCGTGGGGGCAGCCGTTATTGTGGGCCTTCAGTGCGGGATTTGTGCTGTTTACCGCGTTGATCGCAGGGAGTTATCCGGCGGTGTATCTGTCGTCCTTCAAGCCGGTGAAGGTATTGAAAGGGACGTTTAAGGCGGGGCGGCTGTCGGTTGTGCCGAGGAAGGTGTTGGTTGTCGCGCAGTTCACGATCTCGGTTACGCTCATTATCGGGACAAGCGTTGTTTACCGACAGATCCAGTTTGCGAAGGACAGGCCGGTCGGGTATACGCGGGCGGGGCTGGTGACGTTGCCGGAGATGAATGGCGAGATCCATAATCATTGGAATGCGGTGAAAGACGAGCTGGTCAAGTCGGGAGCGATCGCGGGGATCACGGAGTCGGGGAGTTCGATGACACAACTTGGTAACAGCACCAGCGGCTTTTCCTGGCCGGGAAAGGATCCCAACTTTTCGACTGATTTTCAATTTGATGGGATCACGTATGATTACGGGAAGACTGTCGGCTGGGAAATCAAGGCGGGACGGGACTTTTCGCCGGAGTTCCCGAGTGATTCTTCGGGGTTTATCGTGAATGAGGCGGCAGCCAGGGTGATGGGGTTGGAGCATCCGGTTGGCGCGAATGTGACGTGGTGGGGGAGGCCAGGCCGGATCGTCGGGGTGGTAAAAGATATGGTCATGGGATCGCCTTATGACGAGCAGCAGCCGACGCTTTTCACGCTGTTGGGTCCGGGGGACGCGGGCAATGTGGTGATTGCGCGGATCAATCCTGCGATGAGTGCGCGGGCAGCGTTGGATAAGATCACGCCGGTATTCCGGCAATTCGATCCGGATCAGCCTTTCGAATATCATTTTGTCGATGATGACTATGCGCAGAAGTTTAGCAACGAAGAACGGGTGGGACGGTTGGCGGGTGTTTTCAGCGGGCTGGCGGTGTTTATCTCGTGCCTGGGGTTGTTTGGACTGATCTCTTTTGTGGCGGAGCAGCGGAAGAAGGAGATCGGCATCAGGAAGGTGCTGGGGGCTTCGGTGGTGAATGTTTGGGGCCTGTTGTCGGGGGATTTCGTGTTATTGGTGTCGATGTCGTTTGTCATTTCGGCGCCGGTTGCTTATCTGGCGATGAGGGGGTGGCTCCTCAACTATCATTATCGCACTACGATGTCGTGGTGGATCTTTGCGGCGGCGGGTGGGGGTGCGCTGCTCATCACGATCGTGGTGGTGAGTGTGCAGGCGGTGCGGGCGGCGCTGGTGAATCCGGTCAAAAGCCTGCGGAGCGAATGATGGATGCCGCCGTTTGCGCCGATGATGAGGATGTTCGATGGGTTCATTCCTGGAATTTAAAGACGCTCAGGATAAATACGCTGGCGAAGAGCACCAGCTGCAGGATGTAGAATAGTCGAAGGCGGTTGCGAAGCCGGCTGATCTGCGATTCGGCCGGGGCGGGTTGGGCGAGCAGGTTTTTTAGTTTTAAGCCCGTGGGGCGGGCGATGGCGACGCCGTTGATCACCAGCAGGGCTACCAGCGGCATCTTGATGCGAAACCAGGAGGCGGCCGTCACGGCGTCTTTCAGGTAGATGGTCATCGCGGTCCCGGAGAGGATCAGGAGGATGGCGCCGGCGCCGATCAGGGGGGCAAGGCCGGTCGAGCCTTCGAGGAGGACGAGGGCCCGGGCCTTGTCGGTGAAGAGATATCGGTTCAGCCGGAAGCTGATCGAAAAATCGGCGAGGATGGCGCCGGCCATCATGGTGAGGCCGGTGAGGTGCAGGACGAGCCAGAGATTGAGGGTCATAGATCCTGATTGAATGATTGGTTATGGTTGGATGGCCGGTTGTGATTGAATTGGTGCAATTTGCCGGGATTGGTTTGCAGGTAGATATTTCGGATCCTTTCCCCGTCCGATTCGATCGAGACGAGGCCGAAGGGTTCATCGTCGTTGAAGGAAAGGATGGAGGGCAGGCCGTTGGCCATGACGATCTCCCAGCGAAGGCCGGGGAGATGTTGGAGGAATTTCGGCATGACGGAGGTGAGGAGTTTGGCGACGTTGCGTTTTCCGTGGATGGGTTTACCTACGGCGCTGAGGCGTTGGCCGTTGATGTCGATGGTCCTGCCGCTTCCTTCCGCCAGCATGACGATGTCTTCTTTCAGGAGGCTGATCAGTTCCTCGAGGTCGCCTTCGAGGGTGGCGCGGAGGAATTTGTTCAGGATCTTCTCGTGCGTGCGCAGGTCCACCTCGAACCGATGGCTGTCTTCGCCGAGGTGTTCTTTGGCGCGGCGCATGATCTGGCGGGCGTTGTCGGTCGTGATCTCAAAAAGTTCCGCCAGCTCGTAGTAGTCGTAAGCGAAGACTTCTTTCAGCAGGAAGATGGCGCGTTCGCGGGGTGTCAGTCGTTCGAGCAGGACCATCAGCCCGATGGACAGCGCGTGCCAGGTCTCGATCCGTTCCTGTGCTTTGTCGGGGCTGCAGTCCTGGAGGGGTTCGGGGAGCCAGACGCCGACATAGGTCTCGCGGGTGATGCGGCCGCTGCTCAGGTAATTGATACAGGTGTTGGTCACGATCTTTACCAGGAAGGCCTTGGGATGGCGGATGGGTGCGGTATCGATCTCCATCCAGATGAGAAAGGTATCCTGGACGATATCCTGGGCTGCTTCGACCTGGCCCAGCATGTTGTAGGCGATCGAGAACAAGAGGTTACGGTATTCGATAAAGAGGGATTCCCTGTTTTCCATACAATAGTTGACAATCGAGCGGGCGGATTTGTGACAAGTTGGGGATTATTTTTTAGATCAATGATTTTCAGCGAGTTGTAGGGAGAACGAAAATTTAACGAATAAGTCTACTATGTTGATAGGGAATTGGTATCTTTACCCTCCAAATCTTTTAAAATATGGCACTTCGTTTAGGGGATAAGGCTCCCAATTTTAAAGCCAAGACATCGATCGGTGAAATCGACTTTTATGAATACCTGGGTGATAGCTGGGGTATCCTTTTTTCTCACCCTGCCGACTATACGCCGGTCTGTACCACGGAATTGGGTAGGACGGCCGCATTGAAGGATGAGTTTGCCAAGCGCGGGGTGAAGGTGTTGGCGTTGAGTGTGGATCCGGTGGATAAGCATCTGGGATGGATAGGTGATATCAATGAAACGCAGAAGGTGAAAGTAGATTTCCCGATCATTGCGGATGAAGACCGGAAGGTCAGCACGTTGTATGAGTTCATCCATCCGAATGCGAGTGCGACGGCGACGGTCCGAAGTCTGGTGGTGATCGGGCCGGACAAGCTGGTCAAGCTGATCATTACGTATCCGGCTTCTACGGGCCGCAATTTCAACGAGGTGTTGCGGGTGGTTGATTCGCTGCAGCTGACGGCTAATCACAGTGTGGCTACGCCGGCGGATTGGAAGCAGGGGGAGGATGTGATCGTGGTGCCGGCGATCTCGACGGAAGATGCGCAGAAGAAGTTCCCGAAGGGCGTAAAGGTGGTCAAGCCTTATTTGCGGTATACGCCGCAGCCGAATGTGTAGGCGTTGGGGGATGAGTTTTTGTTGTAATTGAAAATGGTTCTATATGAATGGGTGGGTCGCAGTCGGCTCACCCGTTTTTGTTTGCGAAATTGAGAATGCCGATGACGACGTAGGGGATGGGGGAGATCATGGCTTCGTGGAAGGTGCTGATGGGTTGGCGGAGGGCGGGGGAAAGGGGGTGGATGAGGGCGTCACAGGCGGCGAGAAGGAGCAGGATAGCGAGACTGGCGGCATAGAGGATATTCCAGAGGTGAAGGAGCCAGGCGGGTGCAGTTTTCCGGAAGGCGGCGAAGCCGATGAGCCAGGCGATGATGATCGAGCCGAATTTATAGAGATGGCGGGTGCCTCTGGCCATGTCTGCGTAGACGTAGGGGTCGAGGACATAGAGGTTGTAGGCGGAATAGAGGATGGCGGAGGCCAGGAGGCCGGTGAAAAAGAAGAGACGGTGTTTTTCACGTTGTTGCATCGAGTTTCAGCTTTTTCGCAAATTCCGGGTCCCGGGAGAAGAGGTACCACAGCCAGAAGATGAAAGCATAGACCACGAAGGTAAAGAGATAATGATGAGAAAAGTCCAGCCATTCGGGTTTATGGAGGTAGATGAGGACCAGGCCCGTGCAGCGGATGATGTTGAGGATCTCGATGCCGATGATGCCGCCGATGATATAGGCGAGTTTTCGTTTGCGGGTAGCGGGGAGGCAAAGGATGAGGCCGGCATAGAGGATGAGGAGTTCGAGGCCGTTGCAGACGTCGGCGATATCGAGGAGGCCTGTTTGGCCGGAGCGAATAGCCATGAC
>DATJMG010000235.1:0-7396 GCA_035508835.1 Puia sp. | reverse complement strand
TGCAGGACAATGGTGTTTGTAAATAACCGGGGGTCAGGCAAGGTTTCACAAAGGCCATTCAACTCGCCTAAATTCCTGGCTGCAACTGCCAGTTTCTTTAATATGGCAGGCGTTTCCAAGTCAATTCCTTCTGGAGGAAGTGGTGGCAAATCGTTAAATGGTTGCGTTCTTTGGTAGGGCATTTATGTCGATTTTTCACGAAATTTCGACACGAAGGGGGTTTTATGTCGAATGATTCGGCATTAAGATTAATTCATGTCGAAAATACGCATTAATTTCGACATTAAAGGACTTATTTATTCGGAATTGCTTATTCTGATAAACCCGTACAGGGGTGGTCGCGAGGTGGGTTAATCAGCCAGGCGTGCTAATAGTATTGCCGCACGTTTGATCAGCCAGGGATATTCTTTAAGGTTGATCGTTTCTCCTGCTTTATGGGCGCCGGTTCCGGAGGCGCCCAATCCATCCAGACAATCGAGGTATTGGGCGATATCGGAGATGTCGCCGGCTCCGCGGGCGCCGGGGTCGCCGCTGCAATTCATAGGCGTAGAGTTCGCCGACCTTCCGGACGCCTTCCATATCGAGGGTGCCGCTGTTGATGTTGACGGAGTTGGTGAGCAGGCGGATGGAGGCTTCGAAGTGAGCATCGACGTAATCGGTGAGCTGGCGCTCGGTGGGGGTGAGCGGGTGCGCGGTGAGTTGGAGAACCGGACAATAGGTGTATATTTAGGAGAAATCATCAACCGCCATGCTAAAGAACCTCCTTCTTGTCGCCTTGCGTAATTTCAAAAGGGATAAATGGTATAGTCTGCTTAATATCCTGGGATTGACGATAGGGATAACTTTTGGGCTATTGTTGATCTTCTACATCAAAGATGAGTTGAGCTATGATCATTACAATGAGAAGCTGGACAGGATCTACCGGATCACTGCTTACATCAAGGAGCCGGAGAAAGATACGCTGAAATGGGCCAGTACGCAGAATCCGCTCGCCCCGACGCTGAAAAGGGAATATCCGGAAGTTGAAGAAGCCGTCCGGATGGTTGGCAATGGCAAAAACATGTACCAGCTTGGCGATCTGAAGCTTTATATCGAGAAGGTATATTATACGGACAGCAATGTTTTCAGGGTGTTCACGTATCCGATGGTGGAGGGCGATCCACGGACAGCGCTGGTGGCACCCAACTCCATGGTGCTGACGGAATCGGTGGCGAAGGAATATTTTGGGAGGACTACGGGTGTGGTGGGGAGGTCGCTACGCAACGATAAGGGCGAGGCCTTTAACATTACGGGAGTGATAAAGGATGTACCGATGAATTCGCATCTCCGGTTCAATCTATTGATCTCGATCAGCTCGCTGGGAAAAGATTTTAATTCGGATGGGAATTGGGGAGGGTTTAACATCTATACCTATGTTCTGCTGAAGCCGAATACGGACGCGGCCATGTTTCAAAAGAAGCTGCTGCCTATGTATGACAAGTATATGGCTCCCATATTCGCTAAATACAATATCAAGATCCATTATGGGGTAGAGCCGGTAGGCGCCATCCATCTGCATTCCGATTTTCAGGGCGAGCCGGAGGAACTGGGCAATATTTCCTACATCTATATTTTTGGCTCCGTGGCTTTGTTTATGCTCCTGATCGCGTGTATCAATTATATGAATCTGGCGACGGCGCGCTCTGCGAGGAGGGCAAAGGAGATCGGGGTCCGGAAAGTGAGTGGTTCGACGAAATCACAATTAGTTGCGCAGTTCCTGGTCGAATCGGTGTTGACGGCTGTCTTTGCCCTGGTTACCAGTATCGGGTGTATCGCGTTATTGCTGCCGTTATTCAATTCGTTGTCTGGGAAGTCTATTACGTTTGGTTCACTGATGGAGCCGGGCACTTTTGTAATCCTGGTAGCGGTTATTGTTTTCGTGGGTCTTGTGGGTGGAAGCTATCCCGCTTTTTATCTGTCTAAATTCAATCCGGTCGATGTACTCAAGGGGAGTTTGTCGAAGGGATCCAGCAATGTTGTTTTGCGGCGGATACTGGTAGTGCTCCAGTTTTCCATCTCGATGATCATGATCATTTGTACCTGGGTGGTATACAACCAACTGAATTATCTGCGTAATAAGGATCTGGGATTTGACAAGAAGGAAGTGTTGACATTGCCTGTTAATGCGAATGGAGATATGACCAGTAAGATCATTGCCTTTAAAAATGAAATGCGGAAGAACCCGCAGGTACTTTCGGTCAGCACGTCGCAGGCGGTACCCGGGAATGATGTGAGTTTCAATTTGTTTGCGGTTGAGTCGAAAAATGGTTTTGTCAATCAGGGTGTATACGTCTATGGAGCGGATGAGGACTATGTCCCGACGCTGGGGATGAAGATCGTAAAAGGAAGAAACTTTGATGGGCTCGACGATACCCTGCACAGCATATTGGTCAATGAGAACATGGTCAAGTATTTCGGGTGGGAAAACCCGATCGGGAAAAGGGTAAAATTTCCGGGGGACACGTCGGGTCGTTTCTGGGAGACGGTTGGAGTGATAAAGGATTTCAATCAGAAGTCGTTGTATAACCCCATTGCGCCATTGATCATCAGGTATTCTCCGCACAATTATGGTTTTCAGCTCAAACTGGACCCCAAAAATATTCCGGGGACGATTGCGGAAATTGAAAAAACATGGAAGGCGGATTTCCCCGATCTGCCTTTTTCGTATACGTTCCTCGACCAGGATTTCGATTCCCAGTATGCGGCGGATCAGAAGCGGGGAAAGATCTTCACCAGCTTTTCCATATTGACGATCCTGATCACCTGTCTGGGTTTGTTGGGGTTGATTGCTTTTACGACGGAGCAGCGACAAAAGGAGATCAGCATCCGAAAGATCATGGGTGCGGGGATTGGGCAGATCGTGCCATTGCTGACAAGGAATTTTATTTGGCTGGTGTTGATCTCGTGTTTTATCGCCTTTCCGGTGGCGGGCTTATTTATGTACCACTGGTTGAAGATATTTACATATAGTACCGGGCTGCAGCCGATGCCGTTTATCTTGTCGGCGCTCACGGTGCTGCTGATCACGATGATGACGGTTATTTTTCATACGTTGAGGGCGGCGGTTGCCAATCCGTCGAAGAGTTTGAGGACGGAGTGAGAGCGCGACATTCGGGCGGAGGGTTATCAGTCTTCGGGTTGTTTGAAGACAACGGGTTGGGAGAAATAGTAACGCACCCGGCGATTGTGTTGGATGGCTGGCTGCCATTTGGGGGAGCGGCGAATGGCGAAGAGTGCTTCTTTTTCGAAAGGCGGGAAGAAGGGGGTGCTGACATACAAGTCGGTGATGTTGCCGGATTCATCGACTGCACCGGTTACGACGACGACGGCCTCATCGCCGTTGACGATCTTGTAATTTGGCGGCCAGTCGAGGTGGTTTTCAAGCCATTTTGTCCAGGCTTTTGGACCGCCTTTAAAGACAGCTTCCTGGTCCCTTATTGCAGAGTCCAGGGGTTGGCCTTCTTCGTTGAAATATTGGTATTGGATTAGCGAGTCGTGATCGTAGAGTTCGATGGCGGCGAACTTGCCGTTGTCATGCCAGAATTGCCATTTACCGATCTTTTTGCCGCCGGCGTCGAGGATGCCTGCGGAGGAAGGGCTGCCATTGCCGTGCCATTTGACTTCTATGCTGGTGCCATCGGGGCGGTAGATGTTTGAGTCCTGTATCATGCCGTTGGGATAGTAGGCCAGGCTGGTGCCGATCGGGTGGCCTTTCGAATAAACCGTGGAGTCGGCGAGCATACCGTTGTAATGATATTGCAGCCAGAGGCCATCCTTCTTGCCATGGATGTAGCGGCCGATCGTCCGGGGCTTTTTGTCGGGGTAGGCATAGACAATTGGTCCGTTGGGGATCTTGCAGGCGCTGTCCTCATACCAACCGTTCATTTGGATAGTAGGGCCCTGGACGTAATAATCCACCCGATGCCAGCCGGAGTCGGTGTGTTCGAGGATGGAGTAAAAGCGGGCGTGCTTAGCTTCGCATTCTTTCCACTGATAATCGTAGAAGCGCTCGATCTTTTGAGCGTTGGCGGAGCAGGTTGCGACGAGCAACAAAACAAAGGGGGTCAACTGGTTACTTCTGTTCATCTTTATAATGGAAACATCTGTCAGGAGTATGTCACAAGCTACGAAAAAAATTTATGTACCACAACGGCGGGTTGGATGCTGGCTGGAGGTGAGTTGGAGGCTGGCCGGACCGATAGGTCAATAATTAGTATATTTCCCCAAAATTTCGTTTCATGAAAAGCTATCTCTTAACTATCGCATTTGTTGGGTGCATGGTTGTAACCGGTTCGGCGGCGGGTGTGTGGGAGAATTCGGCGGGGTTGTTGGAGAATTGGGCGGATGTGTCCGGGTATTCGGCGCGTGTGTCGGATACGGCGGCCTTGCTGGGGCGTTGGGATCTTACGGTTTATACGAACGGCGGGTCGTTCCCATCCTGGTTCGAGGTTATCAAGTCGGGTACGAGGATGCTGGTGGGGCGTTTTGTCGGCGGGGGCGGGAGTGCGCGGCCGGTATCGCGCTACTATTTTGTGGATGGGAAGTTCAGCTTTTCGATTCCGCCGCAGTGGGAGAATCAGGATCGCGACCTCAAAGTGGAGGGACATTTTCAGGGCGACAGTCTGACAGGAACGATGGTGGTCCCTAGTGGTCAGCAATACAGGTGGGTAGGGTACCGGGCGCCGTCGCTGCAACGGATGGCGGAACCGGTATGGGGTGATCCCGTGCCGATCTTCGATGGTAAAACGTTGACGGGCTGGCATGCGTCGGGCAAGACCAATCAGTGGGAAGCGGTGGATGGGATACTCCGCAGCCCGCATTCGGGATCGAATATCGTTACAGATGGCCGTTATATGGATTTCAAGCTGCATATCGAGTTCAGGTACCCGAAAGGAAGTAACAGCGGCGTCTATCTGCGGGGCCGGTATGAAGTCCAGATCGAGGACCTGGAAGGGACGGAGCCGCCGAATGATGTGATCAGCGCTGTCTATGGATTCCTTCCGCCGAGTGTTTCCGCGGCGAAGGGTCCGGGGGATTGGCAGACTTACGATATTACGCTGGTGGGCAGGCTCGTCACGGTGGTTTTCAATGGGCGGACGGTTATCTGTAATGCCGAGATCCCGGGGATCACGGGTGGGGCATTGAATAGTCATGAAGGAGAGCCGGGGCCGATCTATCTCCAGGGGGATCATGGGCCGATCGATTACCGGAATATTACGATTGCGGTGCCTAAGTGATCGGGGGTGGGCGGCGGGGTGCTGGGCGGGTGACGATGCACGGAGGTAGATGTGGATAAGTCAAAAAGGCGGGGGTATTGCAAATATGGGCGCCGGCTATTAGTTTTGTATTTTGGTTGATCCTCCACGGAGTCTATTTTCCCTTGAAATACCGAAACTAATCCATTGATTACTAGGTATTTAAATTAGACTCTATGATACACGCAAAAGACTTACGCTTCGGGAATAAAGTCCAGACCAGGGATGGAGAGACGGTCACGGTCCATCAGTTACTGGGAAATTCGTTGATTTACGATACACAGATGCGGGTGAGCCGTGAAGTTGCGGCGGTGCGGGGTTCGCTCAGGACGGCCTATGCCAGCCAGTATATCGAGGTAGTAAAAGAAGCGGATTATGATGAGGTCGACCCTATTTTGTTGACGCCCAAAGTCCTCGAAGAATGCGGGTTCCGGAATTTCGTCCGGGAGGAGTGGATATTCTCGGTGGGGAACACGCATATTGATTTTACGTTTACCGATGAGGGCTTACGGTTAAGGCAGCCGACGCCGGGCGCGGTTCCGATCAAATATTTTCATCAGTTACAGAACTTTCTGTTTTCGGTTATGGGTTATGAGTTGGAGGGTGAACTTTAGGGTGATCTAGTTCAGGCGGTATATTTTGTTTGCAGTCGAAATGCGGAAATCGAGGGACCGGCGGCCGGGACTTGCGACGGAAAGAAAGAGGCAGGTGCGGAACTGGGCGTATTCGAAAAATGGGTTGTCTCATGTAATAAACTTCGGGGCTGGCGGATTGTCGGTATTTTTGCAAAAATTCGAGCGGCGGGTTAGTGGGGGCGGCAACGGCGGCGGCGGGTTAGCGGGGGCGAGGTTTTGAGTGCAGTGTTATGGCGAGGAGCGCGGCGAGGAGGAGGGCGGCGGACATGAGGATATAGGCGCTGTGGAAGTTGCCGGTCGTGCTGCTCAGGACGCCGACGTAGTAGGTGCCGGCGAAGGCGCCGAGGGCGCCGAAGCTGTTGATGAGGGCGATGGCGCCGCCTGCGACGTTGGAGGGGAGGATCTCGGTTATGAAGGCGAAGAAGGGGCCGTAGGGTGCGTACATGGAGAGACCGGCGAGGCACAGGAGGGTGAAGGCCAGCCAAAAATGGTTCGGGCCAAAGAGCCAGGAGAAATAGAAAGAAACGGCACCGAGGAGGAGGAAGGGCCAGACGGCCGATTTGCGGTTGCCGGAGCTGTCGGAAAACCAGGAGGCCGTCATCATGGCGATGATCGCGAGGAAATAGGGGATGGCCGAGAGCCAGCCGATACCGATGATATCCAATTTGGGGGCATGAAGGAGGATAGAGGGCAGCCAGAGGACAAAACCATAGACCCCGAGACTCCATAAAGCATAGATCAGGCAAAGCATCCATACGGCGGGTGAACGGCAGGCGGCAAAGAAGTTCCGGACCGGGGGGATGCCGTGCTGTTCTTCGCGGAGTGCGGCTTGCAGGGCAGCCGATTCGTGAGGGGGGATCCAAAGGGCTTTCCGGGGCTCATCTTCCACCAGATATAGCCAGCAGAAGGCCCAGGCGACAGCGGGGATGCCTTCGAGGATGAACATCCAGCGCCAGCCGAGCGAGTGAATGAGATAGCCCGAGGTAATAGACATCCAGATGATGGTCACGGGGTTGCCGAAGATCAGCAGGGAGTTGGCGCGGGACCGTTCGGACCGGACGAACCAGCGGCTGAGAAGCACGAGCATGGAGGGGAAGATGGCGCCTTCGATCACGCCTAACAGAAAGCGGATGAGCATGAGCCAGTGAAAGTTGGTAACGATACCCGTTGCGGCGGCCAGGGCGCCCCAGAGGAGGAGGGACCAAAAGATGAGTTTGCGGGCGCTGCGGATGGCCGCGTAAACGCCGGGGATCTGGAAGATAAAATAACCCAGGAAGAAGAGGGAGCTCAGCAGGGAGGATTGGTCTCCGGAGATGGCGAGGTCTTTTTGCATTCCGCCGGCCATGCCGAATCCGAAGTTGGCGCGGTCGAGGTAGGCGAGGCTATAGGTGATAAAGACGATTGGGATCAATCGCCACCAGCGGGACGTGGAGAACGTGGGATGGTCAATCAAGAAAGTAAGTTACG
>DATJMG010000234.1:0-38333 GCA_035508835.1 Puia sp. | reverse complement strand
ACGGGTTGCGGCTGCAGGGGGTGCGGACCTTATATATTTCAGGTGAGGAGAGCGAGCAACAGATCAAGATGCGGGCGGACCGGCTGAATGTGGGAGTGGGCGGCGGCGCGGGCACGGGAGTGGGAGTGGGCGTGGGCGCGGGAGTGGGTGCGGGCGCGGGCACCGGAGTGGGCGCGGGAGTGGGCGGCGGCGCAGGCGCGGGAGTGGGCGCGGGTGCGGATTTCTATTTGCTGACCGAGACTTCCACGCAGGTTATTTTCCAGGAGATCAAAAAGCTTCGACCGGGTCTGGTCATTGTCGACTCGATCCAGACGTTGCAGTCGCCTTATATCGAGTCATCTGCGGGCAGTGTTTCGCAGATCCGGGAATGTGCGGCCGAGTTTCAGCGGTTTGCCAAGGACTCGGGCACGCCGGTTTTTCTGATCGGTCATATCACCAAGGATGGCGGGATTGCGGGTCCGAAGATCCTGGAGCATATGGTAGACACCGTGCTGCAGTTCGAGGGGGACAGGCATTATGCCTATCGCATTTTGCGGACGCTGAAAAACAGGTTTGGAAGCACTTCCGAGTTGGGGATCTATGAAATGACGGGAGAGGGGATGCGGGGAGTTGTAAATCCGAGCGAGTTATTGATCACGCAGAAAGAGGAGCAGTTGAGCGGGATTGCGATAGCGGCGTCGATCGAGGGATTGAGGCCGCTCCTGATAGAGGTCCAGGCGCTTGTGACGCAGTCGGTCTATGGTACGCCGCAGCGGACGGTCAGCGGATTCGAAGGGCGGCGGTTGCAGTTGTTGCTGGCGGTGCTGGAAAAACGGGGTGGTTTCCATTTTGGCGTCAAGGATGTCTTCTTGAATATTGCCGGCGGGTTGAAAGTGGAAGATCCGTCGATCGATCTGGCGGTCTTGTGTGCCCTGTTGAGTTCGTACGAGGATGTCCCGTTGTCTTCGAGGGTTTGTTTTGCGGGTGAGGTCGGGTTGAGTGGTGAGATCCGGGCGGTCAACCGCATTGAGCAGCGGATAGCGGAGGCGGAGAAGCTGGGGTTTGAAAAGATCTTTGTCTCCAAATACAATCAGAAAGGGTTAGCCGTTAATAAGCCGGGTATTGAGGTCGTGCCGGTCGGCCGGGTGGAGGAAGTGTATCGCATCTTGTTTTGAGAATATGAAAAAATTGCTGCTCATTGTTGTGATCGTTGTGACGGCGCTGTTGGTGGCATCCTGCACGAAAAATTCGTTTATTACGAGCAAGGATGCTGCGGTGGTGTTCTCGGCGGATACGGTGTTCTTCGACACGGTTCTGGTGACTACAGGGTCGATAACGCAGTCGGTGAAGATCATCAATACCAATAGTCAGAAGCTTCGGCTGACCGATATCCGGCTGATGGGTGGGGCACAATCCTATTTTGGGATCAATATCGATGGGTCGCCGGGGCCCGAGGTGGACGATATCGATCTGGATGCCGGGGACAGTCTGTATATTTTCGTGGCGGTGCAGATCAATCCCAATTCGGCGAACCTTCCTTTCATTATCCAGGACAGCATCCAGGTGGCCTTCAACGGCAATCAGCAGTATATTCAATTGCAGGCGTGGGGGCAGAATGCGAATTTTCTCCGGAACCAGGTGTTGACCGGCAATACGGTATGGAGCTCTACCCTACCCTATGTCATCCAGGGCGGGCTTCAGATCGACACGGGGGCCGTGCTTACGATCTCTGCGGGATGCAGGGTCTATTTCCACGCTGATGCGCCGCTGTTGGTCGACGGTTCTCTTCAGGTGAACGGGACCGATAGTAACCGGGTTTTATTTACGGGAGACAGGCTGGATGCGCCTTACAACGGGTATCCGGGCAGTTGGCCGGGCATTTACTTCCGGGGGGCGAGTACCAATAATCTGCTTCAGTATGCCGAGATCGAAAATGGGGATGAATCGGTGGTTGTCTCGGCGCCTCCTGCCGGGTCGGTCCCAAAAGTTGTCCTGCAGCAATGTATCGTGAATAATAGTTACGATGCCGGTATCCTGGGGCTTGACGGGAGTATCCAGGCGGTGAATTGCCTGATCAGCAATTGCGGGCAGAATTTGGTGTTGGGCGGCGGGGGTTATTATAATTTCAGTCAGTGTACGGCTGCGGCTTATTCCAATATTTATCTTGTCCACACGCAGCCGGTATTGGCGGTCTCCGATGAGATAGTGGATGGGGCGGCGACGTATACCGGGGCATTGCAGGCGAGTTTCGTAAATTGTATCTTCTGGGGCAATTATGGGGATGTGCCGGATGAGGTGGTGGTGTCGCAGCAGACGAATAATTCCTTTGTGGCCGGGTTCAGCAATTGTCTGTGGAAGGTGCAGGATGCGCCTGTGGGTGTGACGGCGGCGAATATGATCGTCAATCAGGATCCGTTGTTCGACAGTGTGAATACGGCGGTGAACTATTTTGATTTTCATTTGCAGGCTAATTCTCCTGCGGTTGGGGCGGGCGCGGCGGCGGGGGTGTTGGTGGATCTGGATGGGAAGGCGCGGCCGGTAAATTCTCCGGATTTGGGGTGTTATCAGCGGTGAGCGGGGCGGGGGGACGGCACCATTTAACACTTATTTTTACCATCCATCACGGAAAAGCTTCACTCCTTTAAACTTTAGCGTTGTCTCTCTGTAGATAATGCAGCCAATTCAATTACCTTCAATCAAAATCAAAATCTTATGGTACGCGCGCTTCTTCTCTCGGTCTTTTTGCTTGCCGCCACGGCTCCTGCCAGTGTGTATGATTTCAAGGTGCCGGGGTTGGATGGAAAAACGATCGATCTGGGCAGTTACAGGGGTAAGAAGATCCTGATCGTCAATACGGCAAGCAAATGCGGTTTCACCCCGCAATATGCGGACCTGGAGAAATTGTATACGCAATATCAGAGCAAGCTGGTCATCATCGGTTTCCCGGCCAATAATTTCCATCAGCAGGAGCCGGGTACGAATGCGGAGATCAGTGAGTTTTGCACAAAAAATTATGGGGTCACGTTCCCGATGGCGGAGAAAGTGGATGTGATCGGCGACAATATTGCGCCGCTTTTTAAGTACCTGACGGATGAGGCGCACAAGCTGGGCGTGGCAGATCCGGTGATCGGGTGGAACTTCACCAAATTCCTGATCGATGAGAACGGAAAGCTGATTGCGGTATTCCCGAGTAAGGTAAGGCCGACAGATGAGCAGATCACGAAATATTTGAATTAGCTCCTGAAATTGTTAATAATTGCGAGTCCTGACGGGCCGGCCCAATGGCTGGCCTTTTTTATACCGCACATAAATTATCTTTGCCGCCATGCAGTTTGCACAAGTGATCGGGCAGGATCAGGTCCGGGAAAATCTGGTGGAAATGGTCCGGCACAACAGGCTTAGTCATGCCCTGCTGTTCCTGGGGCAGGAGGGCAGCGGCGCTTTACCGATGGCGCTGGCTTTTGCGCAGTATGTTGTTTGTGAGAACAGGGGGGCGGATGCCTGCGGAGTGTGTGCAGCATGTGTCAAAGCCGGGAAGCTGGTCCATCCGGACGTTCATTTCTCTTACCCGGTGATCCCGAAAAAAGCGGGGGATAAGCCGGTGAGCTCGGATTACAGTGCGGAGTGGCGGGAATTTGTGGCGCAGTATCCGTATGGGAATGTCTATGACTGGCTGCAATTCATCGGTGCGGAGAACAAGCAGGGAAATATTACCGCGCAGGAATGTGGTGAGATCATCCATAAACTAAGTCTCAAAAGTTTTGAAAGCGGGTATAAGATCCTTGTGCTCTGGATGCCGGAATATCTGGGGAATGAGGGTAACAAGCTCCTGAAACTGATTGAGGAGCCGCCGGCGGATACCCTGTTCCTCCTGGTGGCGGAGAATGAATCGCTGATCCTGCCGACCATCCTGTCGCGGACGCAGCTGGTGAAGATCCCTTTGCCCGATACGGAGGATATTACCGGGGCGCTGGTTGAGCGGTCGGGGCTGGGTGACGGGCAGGCGAGGCAGATCGCGGTGCTTAGTGAAGGGAACTATCATGAAGCGTTACAGCTGGTCCGGCATGCGGAAGACGACTGGCAGGGGGTATTGAGGGACTGGTTGAATGCGATCTTGAAGAACGGGCCGGTTGCGCAGGTGAAGTGGATCGAGGAGATCAGCAAGTCGGGACGGGAGCGGCAAAAACAGTTCCTGCGCTATTTTAATCATGTCACGGAGCAGGCGGTCCGGCTGCGATACCTCGATGGGGTACAATTGCCGATCCCCGAGGGGGAAAAGGATATTGCAATGCGGCTGAACAAGATCGCGGACATCGGTCAGCAGCGGGCGATCATCGAGGAGCTGGATAATGCGGCCTATTATATCGAGCGGAATGCGCACGCCAGGATGCTGTTCCATGCTTTGACGATCAAACTTTATCATATCCTCGCGGAGAAGAAGGTGACTAAGGTGAGCTAGACCCTTGTATATTTATGCGTATTTATTGTAATGATGCGTATTCATTGTTTGCAACATGTATCGGTTGAGACGGCGGGGCGGCTGGTGGGAAACTCTATATCTTCCTGAATATCATAGGTACCGGCTTATCCTGTTATGCTTCGGTGCTGATCCGGTACTGGCCTTTTGTGGTGCTGGAGGGCTGCCGGGTGCTGGTGTCGGTGCTGGGATTGGCAGGAAAAAAGAGGACTTGGGTGGACTAAATGCCTCTTTTGTGCGTATATTTGGCCGCTGCCCTGGTGGCCAGTGAAAAGAAGTGTATCCGACCCGGCCGGGTGAGTGGGAAGATTAGCGGGATGATCCTGGCCGCTCGTACGACGTTATCTTGCATCCAATAGTATATATTTCGTTTAACGGATCTTGCTTATAACCCGATGCGGGTGGATGATGGTGCGTTTTCCCTTCTTTTTATTGTGGATCTATTTTATTAATACCTAATCTATTTAAAAGATATGGGATGCAGTAATTGCGGGACATCCAAGGGCGGCAAGCCAGCGGGTTGCAAGAGCAATGGGGGGTGTAGTACCGGCGGATGTAACCGGTTGAATGTATATGATTGGTTGGCGAATCTGCCCTTTAGCGATCCGGAGAGCGGGTGCAGGGTGATCGAGGTAAGTTTCAACCAGGGCAGCCGGAAGGATTATTATCGGAATGCCACGCCGCAAGTCTTTGAAAAAGGAGATATGGTTTCGGTGGAGGGAGTAAGCGGTTTTGACGTGGGAGAAGTTACCCTGACGGGTGAGATCGTACGGTTACAGCTTAAGAAGCGCGGGATTGAGGAGCGAAATCCGGACATGCGCAAGATCCTGCGGCGGGCTACCGATAAGGACCTGGATATCCTGCGACAAAACAAGGCCCGGGAGCGGGATGCCTTGATCCGGTCCAGGGCGATCGCCCGGCAGTTAAAGCTGGATATGAAGATGAGCGAGGTGGAGATCCAGGCGGACGGCCGGAAAGCTACTTTCTTTTATATCGCCGACGACCGGGTGGATTTCAGGGAACTGATCAAGATCTATGCCGGTGAGTTCCGGGTGAAGGTGGAGATGCGGCAGATCGGCGCCCGCCAGGAAGCCGCAAAAGTTGGCGGCATAGGCAGTTGTGGGCGGGAGTTGTGCTGTGCTACCTGGCTTACCGATTTCAAATCGGTGAACACGACCGCGGCCCGGTACCAAAATCTGTCGATCAATCAAAGCAAGCTCAGCGGGCAGTGCGGCCGGCTGAAATGTTGTTTGAATTATGAGCTGGATACGTACCTGGATGCGTTGCAGAATTTCCCGGACAATGCAGAGACCTTGCAGGTCGCCAAGGGTACGGCCAATCTGATCAAAAAGGATATTTTCAAGAATCTGATGTGGTATGTCCTGCCGGACAGCAATAAGCAGTATCCGCTGACGATCGAGCGGGTGAGGAAGATCCGGCAGCTGAATATGCAGAATCAGGTCCCGGACAGTCTCGATCCGGTGGACGTGAGTACGAACAAGCCTGCGGCGCAGGAAGAGACAGGATTTGTGGATCTGGTCGGGCAGATCAGCCTGAAAGCGTTGGAGAAGGCGGACCGGAAAAAGAAGCATGGGCATCATAAGCATGGAGCGCATCGGGATGGGGGTCAGGGGAGGGAGGGCGTTCAGGGGAAGGATATGGGTAAGGGAAGAGAGGGGAATCAAGGTAAAGGCGGGGAACGGGATCGTGGGGGTCGGGATAGCGGGGGTCGCGATGGTGGCGGACGGGATGGCGGAGGACGGGGAAAAGGCGGGCCGGCACAGGCGCCCCCCACGCAGGGCGGCGGAAAGCGGTAAGCGACGGCGGCGGAAAGCGGGAGCGTTGGGCACGGGAAGCGGGAGCGTCGGAGGTGGGAAGCGATGGACGAAGTAACGAGCGTTTTGTTAAATGGCGGGTGGAGGGCGAACTGCGGAGGCTGGGGATTGTTATTCTTTTGTAATTTTGAATCTCTTAAAACTCTAATACAATGGCACTTTTTAATTCGAGTAATCCAACCCTATCGGAGAAAATATTCAACAGATCGCTTGAGCAGCCCGGTACCGAGGTAATGACGGTAAGGGGATCGATCCAGAAATTCGGTTTCCTGATGCTGCTGGTCGTAGCAGGTGCTGCCTATACCTGGAAGTTATATTATTCTTTCAAGGTCCCGACGATGACGACCCTGATGATGGTCGGGATATTTGGCGGGATGATCTGCGCATTTGCGACCATCTTTGTTCCCAAGTGGGCCAAATATCTTTCGCCCGCCTATGCGGTGCTGGAAGGTTTTGCATTGGGTGGAATTTCGGCCTTTATCAATGATATGATGAAGGTCAAATATCCGAATATCGTGATGGACGCGGTCCTGCTGACTTTTGGGACGGCGTTTGCGGTGTATCTCCTGTACAACTTCAGGATCATCCGGGCGACGAATAAATTCAGGGCGATCATCCTTTCGTCCATGATCGGGATTGTGATCTTCTACTTTGTCGATTTGTTGTTGGGATTTTTTGGAATACATATCCCTTTCATGCAATTCGGCGATAACAGTTTGCTCGGTATCGGGATCAACCTGTTTGTGGTGGTGATCGCCGCGTTAAGCCTGGTCTTGAATTTCGATCAGATCGAAAAAGGCGAAAGCATGGGTGCGCCGAAGTATATGGAATGGTATGGCGCGTTCGGCCTGCTGGTGACGCTGGTCTGGCTTTATTTGGAGATACTGCAGTTGCTGAGCCGTTTTTCGAATAACCGGAGTTAGAAAATTAATCCATCGATTAATCCACACCGGCTTTAGAACGGTGCCAGCCGGCGCGAGGCCCGTCGACTTAGAACCCGTCGCCATCGAGCAGGTTTCCAAGTCCGCCCAGGATACTGCCTTCTTCGCGGCGGCTGCCGAATTGCGGACTATATTGGATGATGCGGCTGGCGAGGCGGCTGATCGGCAGGGACTGCAGCCAGACTTTGCCGGGGCCGCGCATGACGGCGAAGAACAGACCTTCACCGCCAAACATCCAGTTACGGATGCCGTGAATGAATTCGATATCGAAGTCGACGGTTGGCTGGAAGGCGACCACGCAGCCCGTGTCCACCTTGAGTATTTCGCCGGGCTGTAGTTCCTTCTCGACGATGTAGCCGCCGGCATGGACAAAGGCCATTCCGTCGCCGTCGAGTTTTTCCATGATAAATCCTTCGCCGCCGAAGATGCCGGTTCCGAGCCGGCGCTGGAAGGCGATGCCGATGCTGACGCCTTTGGCGGCACAAAGGAAGGCGTCCTTCTGGGCGATGATGGTCCCACCGAGTAATTGGAGGTCGAGCGGGATGATCTTCCCGGTATAGGGTGCGGCGAAGCTGACCTTTCTTTTGCCGATGCCGGCATTGGTGAATGCGGTCATGAACAGGTTCTCGCCGACGAGTACGCGTTTGCCGGCATTCATCAGCCGCCCGAGGAGGCCTCCCTGCCGGGAGGTGGCGGAGCCGTCGCCGAAAATGGTTTGCATTTCGATGCCGTCATCCATCATCATAAAGCCGCCCGGTTCGCCGATGACGGTTTCGCCCGGGTCGAGCTCTATTTCGACGAACTGGAGCTCTTCGCCGAAGATCTGATAGTCTATCTCGTGATTGTTACGCATAGTGCGATTTTTAAAAGGTTTTCGATTTATTAGAACCAGCTTTTGATCCAGGTCTCATCTGCGCCGCGCCGGCCTTTCAATTTTCGCCGCCGGGATGCTACTTCGCTGCCATGGCGGATCATGCTGATGAACACCATCAGGAGGAAGATGATCGTGAACGGCGGAATACCCATGAAGGAAACCCATTTCCCGCCCCAGTGGCGGCGCATCGGCCTTCTCAGTCTCTCCGAGATGAGGTACATGCTGGGTACCATGAACAGGGTCATAAAGAAAGCAAAGGCCAGGCCGAAAATGATGGTCCAGGACAGGGGCTTCCAGAATACGGCGTTGTCACCGCCGAAGTAGATATGCGGATCGAGGTCGGAGAACAGGGTCACGAAATTGATATTGAATCCGACGGCGAGCGGAATCAGCGCCAGGATGGCGGCCATGGCGGTAAGGAGGACCGGGATGATCCGGGTCTTGCCTGCCTGGATGGCTGCTTCGCGGGTCTTCATGCCCCGGGCGCGCAATTCGTCCGTGAATTCGATGACGAGGATACCGTTCTTGACGACGATACCTGCCAGGCCGACGATACCGAGGCCGGTCATGATAGCCGATACCTGCATTTTCGTAATGGCAAAGCCGAGAATAACGCCGATCACGCTGAAGAGGATCTCATTGAGGATGATGACGGATTTACCGACCGAGCCAAATTGGACGACGAGGACGACGAGGATGATGCCCAAAGCGATAAAAAGGGCTTTTTGCAGGAATGCAACTGTCTCCGCCTGTTGCGCCCCCTCACCGGTCTGGGTGATCGTTACGTCGTCGGGTTTCTTCGTAAAATCGGCGATGGATTTTGCCAGTTCCGCATTGACACCCGGCGGCGTATAGCCGTTCAGCACATTGGATTTGAGGGTGATCGTGCGCTTCTGGTTCTTTCGCTTGACGCTGCCCAGCGTGCTGGTATAGTCGATATGGACCAGGGAACTGATGGGAACGTTGCGGATCGCGCCGCCGGAAGCGATGTCCCGGAAGGTAATATTCATATTAAGCAGGTCCGTCAGGCTCTTGCGCTGCGATTCCAGGTTGCGGATGTAGATCTTGTATTCATCCTTACCTTCCTTGATCTTGGAGGATTCGAGACCAAACAGGGCGGTGCGGAGCTCCTGACCGATCTGGGAGGAGTTGATACCTTCGATCATGGCGCGCTGGCGGTCGACAGTCACCGTTATCTCGGGATTGTTGAGGTCGATATCCATTTTGAGCTCTTCGACGCCGGGGGTCTGGATGGAGTCGAGGTAGTTCTTGAGCGATACGGCGGTCTTGATCAGGTCATCGAAATTATCGCTTGCGACTTCGATATTGACGGGCGGATCGGTTGGCGGACCGTTTTGTTCCTGGTCAACGGTGATCTCGGCGCCGGGGATACCGGTCATGGCGCGACGGATGCGATCCAGGTATTCGGAAGTGGATATTCCATGGCGTTTGGCAAACTCAACGAAAGAAACCTGGATACGCCCAAGCTCGGGGTGGGTACTTTGGTCCCCGCTGGTCGGGTCGTTAGCGCCGACAGCCACATTGGAGATCACGCTTTCCACAACGGGATTGGGTTTGGCGCCGTCATCGCCCATGCCCAAAACGTGATATACCCGCTTTTCAAGAACCCGGGTGATGGAGTCGGTATAGTCGACATTGGTACCAACCGGCAATTTCAGGTAGACATAGACCTGGTTGGGGTCGCCTTTGGGGAAAAAGACAACGTCGGGTTTACGAATGGCGAAAAAAACGAAGGAAAAAATGAGCAGCAGGAAGGTGCCGACCAGCAGCCACGCCGGCCGCCAGCCCTTCAGAGCCCAGCGAAGCCCGCTCTCGTAATGGCCCATGATCCACGGAAGGACCCTGTTCTGAAAGCCATTTATCATCCGTTCGAATACGAATTTGTTAAGGATGACCAGGACAATGATGAAAAGAAGCAGGTTTCCGAGGAAGGGCTGATGCATGAGGTCGAGCAGGATGCCGAGGCCCACGCCGATCCAGAGACCGGGTTTTTTGAAGATCGCGACCCGGGTAGATGTAGTTCCGTCTTCCGGATGGTTCATGAAATCAACCGCAAAAACGGGGTTCATGATAAAGGCGACGACGAGCGAGGCTGCCAGGGTAAAGATCAGCATCGCCGGCAGGTAGACCATGAATTTGCCGATCAGCCCGGGCCAGAACAGCAAGGGAAAGAAGGGCGCCAGCGTGGTCAGCGTACCTGCGAGGACGGGGACGAAAACTTCGCCTGCCGCCATCTTCGCCGAGGTGGTTGCGGTTAGCCGGCCTTTGGCTTGCGTGAAGATCCGATGGGTATTCTCGATGACCACGATGGCGTCGTCGACGATGATGCCCAGGCCAAAGAGGAGGGCGAACAATACGATAAAGTTGAGGGTAACCGGTCCGCCGATCATGAATTCGGCGCCGGGGAGGAAGCAAAAGGCCACGAACATGCTCAGGGGGACGGACAGGGCCACGAAGAAAGCGTTGACCACGCCCATAAAGAACATGAGGATGATCAGTACGAGGATGAACCCGATCACGATGGAGTTCACGAGATCGTTGAAGGAATTTCGGGTTTGGGTACTCTGGTCGCCGGTGACGACTACTTTCAGGTCCGGCGGCAGGCTTTTAAGCATTTCGTTGACGACGCCGCGTACGGTGTCGGATGTCTCGATGAGGTTCTCGCCTGCGCGTTTGATGATGTTGAGCGTTACGACGTTCTTGCCGTCGAGGCGGGCGTAGCTTTCCCGGTCCTTGATGGTGTCTTTGATGGTGGCGATGTCCTTCAGGTAGACGGGGTAGCCGCCCTGCGGGCTGCGGACTACGATCGAGGCGATATCCTGGGCGGTATGGAACTGGCCCTTTAGCTGGAGGTTCCGTTTCATATTGCCTACGTCGAGCAGGCCGGCGGAGATGTCGAGGTTCTCCCCTTTTACAGCCTGGTCGATATCGCTGAAGGTGACATTGGAGGCCCGCATTTTGTAATTATCGACATCGATCTGAAATTCGCGTTCGGGGGCGCCGACGATGTCCACCCGGTTCAGGCTGGGCAGGTCTTCGAGGCGGTCCTTCATGTCATCGGCGAATTTCTTCAGCCGCTGCTGGTCGTAGTTGCCGCTGATATTGACGTACATGATCGGCTGGTCGGAGAAGCTGACTTCCAGGGCGGTGGGTTCCTGGGTAAGGTCGGTGGGCAGATCCTGTTTCGCTTTGTCGATGGCGTCCTTGACCTTCTGCAGCGCCACGTCGGTCTGCACGTCGGTTTCAAATTCGACGACGATGGCGGAATAGTCCTGCTGGGAGGTGCTGGTGAATTTATTGATCTTGGCGCCGGTGATGGCCTTGATCTGTTTCTCGATTGGCCGGGTCACGAGATTCTCCATGTCTTTTGGTGAGTTGCCGGTATAGATCGTGGAGACGTAGATGGTCGGGATGACGATATCGGGAAATTGTTCCTTGGGGAGTGTGACGAACTGGTAGATGCCGATACTGCTGACGACGAGCATCAGGAGATAGATAGCCGTTTTATTGGTGACACTCCAGGAAGTGAACCAGAATTCTTTGAATTTGTCTGTAATATTTTCTAACGCGCTCATAATTGTGTTTTTGAACCGGGCCCGGCCGGTTATTGAATAGTGATGAGCTGTCCTTCATACAATCCCTGGAAGCCGTCGGTGATCAGCTTGTCGCCGAAAGCGAGGCCGCTGGTGACCTGGACCTTATCGCCATAGGCCTGACCGATCGTGATGGATTTCTTATGGGCAACGAGCTTATCGTTCTTCTGCACGCCAACGAGGACATATTTGCCGGTTTCGTCGGTCTGGAGGGTATTTATCGGAATGGTTACGGCATTGGTTGCGCTATAATCCTGGAGCTTCACGATTGCGACCTGGTTGGCGCGGATATCACCGCTGTTCGGGATATGGATCTCGACCTGGAAGGCGCGGTTGTCGGCATTGATGACTTTTCCGGAAATGGCGACGGTACCTATGACCTCTTTGTTGTTGAGGCCGGGGAAGTCGATTTTGACCGGGGTACCTACCCGGACCCGTTCCTGGTAGATCTCAGGGACAAGGACATTGACCTTGAGATTATCGGTGTTGACGATCTGAAGGGACTGGCTTGCCTGGCTGAAGGCTTCGCCTACTTTGACATTCAGGACATTGATGGTGCCGGGGATGTCGGCATAGACGCTCGTGAAATCGAGCTGTTGCTGGTCGATCTTGAGTCGGGCCTGAGCCTGGTCCACCTGGTTCTTTGCGTTGACGAGATCTACTTCGGTGCCGATCTTCTCATCCCACAGGTTCTTGCGGCGTTGGTAGAGGTCCTGGGCATATGCCAGCTGGGTCTGGTCGCTGGCCAGCTGCTGGCGCTGGATAGCGTCATCGAGTTTAAGCAGCAGCTGACCCTGATGGACGTGATCACCCTGCCGGACGTAGAGTTGGGTCACGACACCGCCGGTACCGCGGGGGGAGATCCAGGAGGTGTTGACGGCATCGACGCTGCCCTGGAGGTCGATATAATGGGTGAAGGAAGCCGGCGTCAGGGTGGTCAGGGCGACCAGCTTGGCTTTTTCCTTTGCGCCTGCGGTGGTATCGATCTCTCCCTGCAAGACGGCGATCTCTTTTTCGATCTTACCCTGCACGGTCTTGAGGCTGTCGAGACGGGCTTGTTTTGCTTTCAGGTCTTCACCCGGCCGCTGAATGGTACTGCTCCCGCAGGATGACAGCAGTAAGGATGCGCCGATGATTACAGTTAGTGCCTTATACATAAGTTTATCTTTTTAGAGTTTTCCAATGGCGTTGAGATAATCCACTTTTGCGATGATCGCGCTATATAGTGCGTTGAAATAATTATACTGGGCCGTCCGTTCGTCGGAGAAGGCGGCTGTGATCTCTGTATTCGATCCGAGGCCTTGCTCGAATTTCTTGCGGGTCTGCTGATATACCTTCTCTGCCAGGTCCATATTCTTCTTCTGAAAGTCCAGCGTAGCGAGGGCCGCGCTGAATTGCAGCTGGGATTGACGGACATCGTTGTCGATCCGGTTCTTGAGCGAGTCGATGTCATTCTCGGTTTGCCGGAGCTGAAGCCTGGCCTCGCGGATATTGGCTGCTTTATAGAACCCGTCGAAGATAGGGACGCTAAGGTTCAGGCTATAATATGAAGCGGGGTACCAGCTCTGGGATGCTGTCAGGTCCAGTCTGGTCTCGTATTGATTTTGCTGGTAGGAAGCCGAAAAGTTAAGGGAGGGGATATAGGCTTTCCGGTAACGTTTGATATTATATTCGTTGAGGCTCTTGTTGATCTCCATCAACTGGAAGTCCCGGCGGTCGGTGTACTTATAATCGTCGGTCAGGGCGGCATCCCGGATCTGGTCATAGGTCAGGGAGTCGGTGAGTTGAAGGGAATCGCGGACCGGCATTCCCATCAATACTTTGAGGCCGAGATAGCCGTTGTCGATGCCCAGCTGCAGGTTAAGCTTTTCAGTCTCGAGGTTGGCGAGCTGGACTGTCGCTTTGTCGACGTCGAGCTGTTCGGCGAAACCATTCTTGAACATTTCGGTGGCGCTATGCAGCTGGGCTTGCTGGTTCACGATATTCGCGTCGATCTGGCCCAGCTGGCTTTTAGCAACGAGAAGCTGATAGTAGACCTTATAGATATTGACGCGGATCGCCTGTTCGGTTACTTCTTCTTTTTTCCGGTAAAAGTCAAGGGAGGCCTGACGGGCCTGGAGGCCCACGAAGACCTGGCCGTCGAACAGTACCTGTTTGAGGGTGATGGTGGCGTTGTTGTTGTAGGGCAGGGCGAAGGCTACGGTATATACCTTCCCTGCCTGGGTTCCCGGAAAGAAGCCGCCGGGGATGGGGGTGACGGGGACCTGGGTGTATTGGGTAAAACCAAGGCTGCCCGTGATCTGAGGGAGGGCCTGGCTTGTGGTGGCGCGGTTGCTTTGTTCCTGGATGTCATAGTCAAGGAGGGCATTCTTCACGATGACGCTGTTCTTCGCGGCGTAGTCGATTGCCTGCGCGAGGGAAAATTCATGAATGGGAGGTGTTTGCTGAGCATGCAAACCCGTTGTCAGCGACAGCAGGGCTGCGGCGAGGAGGGTGCGGGCGCCGGTGTTCTTTCTAAGCTTTTTGTTCATGAGATAATTTTTGATTTCGTTCAGCGGTATATGATTGGATCAGCTGTTCTCCTTTTTCTGTGGCGACCCCGTGGAGGAAAAGCATGGCCAGCTCGAAGTTGACTTCGGATATCCGGTACCGGCTGTGGGGGAATACATCCGGGTTGAATACCAGGAACGCGGTTTCGATCCGGGCTTTGGCTACGATGTCCTTGTCGATATCCGGGCGGTACAGCCCGGTGCTGATGCCCCATTGCAGGTTTTCGATGATGACCTGGTGAAGGAATTGATATTTGTATTGGCGGAGTTTCTGGAAGGAACCGGGGTGATGTTTCTCGAGGTCGTAGAGCATCAGGGGGTTGGTATATTTCAGCATTTCTTCCAGGGATTCCAGCGCCAGGAATACCTGGTGGACCGCGTCGGTGGCGGCTTCACGGAAATAACTACATTCCAATTCGTTACGCTGGATTTCCTGTTCGATCACGGCGGATACCATGTCGTCTTTATCGGTGAAAAACTGGTAAATCGTCTTTTTGGAAATGCCCAACTGGGAGGCTATTTCGTCCATGGTAATGGTCCGGATGCCGTAGCGACAAAACAGATCGGCTGCCTTCATCAATATGCGTTCTTTCTGCTCCATATGATGTAGGAGGCAAAACTACGGAAACTTTTTGTGCTTCCTAAGTTTCCATGGTTTTTTTTATAATTTGATAATATACGGGGTGGTTGGCGGGATAGGCGGGATGAGTGGCGGGTAATGACTAATTTTGGCGCACTAAACGGCTACTCCATGTCCTCTATCCGCAAAGTCCCCTCCAATCTTCTCAAGTTATTTTTACAGGGGGTGATCATTCTGGCGCCCATTTCGCTGACGATCTGGACGGTTATTGCGGTCTTTAACTGGATCGACGATATCCTCCCGAACACGCTGCATAATCTGTTCCCCGGGTTGGTGCACATCGATCGTTTTGGGCTTCCCCAGCGGATACCGGGTATCGGGTTTGTCGTCTTTATCGCGATCGCCTTATTTGTGGGTTATATTTCCTCTTCCTTTATTGTCACCCGGCTGGTCGAGATCGCGGATCACATGCTCGAGCGGACCCCGGGTATCAAGCTGATCTATTCGACGATCAAGGATTTTGTCGAGGCGTTTGCGGGGAACAAGCGCAAATTCAATAAATCGGTGCTGGTGAGTGTCCTGGCCGACGATGTTTGGCAGGTCGGGTTTATCACGCAGGAAGATTTGCAGCAATTCGATCTGAATGAGTATGTCGCGGTATATGTTCCGCAATCCTATGCGTTCGCGGGGCATTTATATTTTGTAAAGCGGGACCGGGTGCGGATACTGACCGATATCAGCTCGACGGATGCGATGAAATTCGCCATCTCGGGAGGTGTCACGGAGATCGATGAGTGAGGGCAGCATGCGTATGGATCGGCCGGACAAATTGATTATCTTTGTCCTTCACTTAATCTGTTATCAGTGGTATACAATTTCAATGCCGGTCCGAGTATCCTGCCGAGGGAAGTTTTCGAAGAAGCAAGTCATGCGATCCTGGATTTCAATGGCACCGGATTGTCCATTCTCGAGATCGGGCATCGCACCGCCCTTTTCCAGGAGGTGGTAGATGAGGCTATGGCAACGGTCCGGGAACTGTTGCAGCTGGATGCGGACCATGAGATCCTGTTCCTGCATGGGGGGGCATCCACGCAATTCTTCCAGGTGCCGATGAACCTCCTGAGAGAAGGGGCGACGGCTGCCTATCTGGATGGCGGTGTATGGGGCAAAAAGGCGATCAGGGAGGCCCGGCTGTACGGTAACGTTGAGGTGGTGGCGAGCTCGAAAGACAGGAACTATACTTATATCCCGACAGGATATGCGATCCCCTCGGATGCAGCCTATTTCCACTATACGACGAATAACACGATCGAGGGTACGCAGATGCATGCGATCCCGGAGACGGATGTGCTGCTGGTCGCGGACATGAGCAGCGATATCCTTAGCCGGGTCATGGACTTTAATCGCTACGGGCTTATTTATGCGGGAGCCCAAAAGAACATTGGCGCAGCAGGGGTGAACCTGGTCATCGTGCGAAAGGATATCCTGGGCAAGGCGGGCAGGCCGTTGCCGACGATGATGGATTATCGGGAGCATATTGCGGCGGGGTCGCTGCTGAATACGCCGCCGGTTTTTGCGATCTATGTGTGTATGCTGACGTTGCGCTGGTTAAAGCAGCAGGGTGGCATCCCGGCGATCGAGAAGATCAACGACCGGAAGGCGGCGCTTTTATATGATACCCTTGACAGTCTGCCGGTGTTCCGGCCTACGGTTGCGAAAGAGGACCGCAGCAAAATGAATGTTGTATTCGTCATGGATGATCCGGCGCTGGAAAAGGAATTCCTTGCCACATGCAAGGCCAATGGGATGGTCGGGGTCAAGGGTCACCGGAGTGTGGGCGGCTTCCGGGTGTCGTTGTATAACGCCATGCCGTTTTCGAGTGTGGAGGTGCTGGCGGAGTTAATGAATGATTTTGCACATACAAAAGCATAACCTAACATGGCGACGATTGTTCCATTCCAGGCCCTCCGGCCCGTTCCTGAATTAGCGAGCCAGGTTGCTTCCCCGCCTTATGATGTAGTGAACAGTCACGAAGCCAGGGAGCAAGCGGCCGACAATCCCTATTCATTCCTTCATGTCACCAAGTCCGAGATCGATCTGCCGCTCAATATCGATATCCATTCGCCGGAAGTCTATGAAAAGTCGAAAGAAAATCTGCAATCGTTTATCGAAAAGGGGGTACTGATCGAAGAGAACAAGCCCTGCTATTATATCTACCGGCTGGTTATGAACGGAAAAAGTCAGACGGGGCTGGTGGCAGGAAGTTCCGTGGATGATTATGAGAAAGGGATCATCCGCAAGCATGAGCTCACCCGGCCGGAGAAAGAGAAGGACCGGATCGATCACATGAAGGCAATCCGGGCGCAGACGGGGAATGTCTTTTTGGCCTATAAGGAAGTTGCAGCTATCAGCCGGCTGGTGGAGGAATGGAAGGGGGGGCATGGGCCGATGTATGATTTTGTTGCCGTGGACGGTATCAGGCATACGGTATGGAGGGTGGACGATGAAAAGACGATTGCGACGATCAGCGGTTTGTTCGCAAGGGAGGTCCCTTTTACCTATATCGCGGATGGGCATCACCGGGCTGCTTCGGCGGCCAAGGTCCGAAAGGCATTGGGCAGCGAGTCTTCCGTGGCGTCGGACTATTTTCTGACGACATTATTCCCTTCATCGGAGTTGCATATCCTCGACTACAACAGGTTGGTCCGCGATCTGAACGGGCACAGCCTGGAGGAACTGGTGGACGGGTTGCAGCGGGATTTTTTTGTCGGCAGGGTGGATAAGGCCTTTTCACCCGGCGGGCTGCATGAATTCGGGATGTATGTTGAAGGGGGCTGGTACAAGCTGGTTGCCAGGGAAGGTACCTATCGGGCGGATCCGATCGGCGTGCTGGATGTAACCATTCTTCAAAAAAACATCCTGGACCGCTTGTTGTCGATCAAGGACCCGCGGACGGACAAGCGGATCGAATTTGTCGGCGGGATCCGCGGTCTGGCGGAGTTGGAGAAGCGGGTGAACAGCGGTGAGATGAAAGCGGCTTTCAGTCTTTATCCGGTCAGTATCCAACAGCTATTTGATATTGCCGACAGCGGGCAGGTCATGCCGCCCAAGAGCACGTGGTTCGAGCCGAAATTGCGGGATGGGCTGCTCACACATTTAATCTAAACGTTCACTATGTACAGAATCTTTCTTTTTTGTGGTGCGATCATGCTGTCGATCACAGCTCATTCGCAGACGCCACAGGAGACAGCCAAGGCTTATACGCGGCAAGGCGATTATACCAATGCGCTTGTAGTCCTGAATGAAGCATTGAAAAAAGACCCCCAGAACCTGGAACTAAGTAAGGATATTGCCTTCAACTACTATCTGGCGAAGGACTATGATAAGGGGATCGATGTTGCAAAAGGGCTTGTCGACCGGCCCGATGCGGATGTAACCACCTACCAGATCCTCGCGTTACTGTATAAGGCGATCGGGGAGGTCAAGGAATGCGATAAATTGTATAGAGCCGGGATCAAACGTTATCCGCAAAGCGGGGTCTTGCTGAACGAGTATGGGGAGATGTTGTGGGCCAAACAGGACCTTTCGGCGATCAACTATTGGGAAAAGGGTATCGAGATCGATCCCAGCTATTCCGGCAATTATTATAATGCAGCCAGATATTATTTTTATACGCAGGATAAGGTATGGGGTCTGATCTATGGTGAGATCTTTCTGAACCTGGAAAGTTACAGCAAGCGGACGGCGGAGATCAAGGACATGCTGCTCGAGGGGTACAAGAAATTGTTCACGGATCCGAACATGCAAAAAAACCAGGATACGAAAAGTCCGTTTGTCATAGCCTATCTGAATATCATCGGCAAAAACAGTTTCACCGTTGCCCGGGGGGTTTCGGCGGAATCGTTGACCGTGCTTCGCACCAAATTTATTATCGATTGGTTCGAGACTTATCCTACCAATTATCCTTTTCATTTGTTCGATTACGAGCGCCAGTTGCTGAAGAATGGGATGTTCGACGCCTACAATCAGTGGTTATTCGGGGCGGCGGAGAATCTGACGGCTTTCCAGGCCTGGACGACTGCGCACAGCGATGAATATACGCGCTTCACGGATTTTCAGCGGGGGCGGGTCTTCCGGATGCCGGCGGGGCAGTATTACCGGGACCAGAAATAATTTTGTATTTTAAGCAAAAAAAATGACCGAACCCACACGATTGTTTGAATGCGTGGCGCTGCACCTGGAGAAGGAACCGTTGCCGGACATGCTGGCCGGGAAAGAGAATGGAAAATGGAAGACCTGGTCCACCCGGGAGGTTAATGACACGGTCCACCAATTGAGTATCGGATTGCTGCGATCCGGCATCTCCGGGGAGGACCGCACGGTGGAGGGCATGGATAAAGTGGGGATCATTTCAAAGAACCGGCCGGAGTGGATCATGGTCGATGCGGCGGTACAGCAGACCGGGGCTATCCTCACGCCGATCTATCCTACGATTGCGGTAGGTGAACTGGAGTTCATCCTGAACGATGCCCAGGTGAAGGTCATCTTTGTCAACGACGAGGAGCTTTTCCATAAAGTACTGAGCATCAAAGAACGTGTCCCGTCCCTGCGCGAGATCTATACGTTCGAGCATGTGGTAGGCGCCCGCCACTGGAAGGAGCTCCTGGCGACGCCGGCTCCGGAAGAGGCGCGGCGGCTGGCGGATCTGCGGTCGGCGATCCAACCGTCCGATCTGGCCACCATCATCTATACGTCGGGGACGACCGGGGTACCAAAAGGGGTCATGCTTTCGCATCACAACATCCTCAGCAACGTCAAAAGCTGTATCCCTTGTCTGCCGCAGGGGGTAAGCCGGGTGTTGAGTTTCCTGCCGTTGAATCATATCTATGAGCGGATGCTGACCTATGTGTATCTGTTCAACAACAGCGCGATCTATTATGCGGAGAGTATGGATACGATCGGGGACAACCTGAAGGAAGTGAAACCGCAGATGTTTGTGACGGTGCCGCGGCTGCTCGAAAAGGTATATGACCGGATCATGCATAAGGGAGCGGAATTGACGGGGGTGAAGAAGAAGCTGTTCTATTGGGCGCATGATCTGGCGGCGCGATATGAGATCAGCAAGCCGATGGGCGCCTGGTACAATTTGCAATTGTCACTGGCCAACAAGCTCATCTTCAGTAAGTGGCGGGAAGCGCTCGGCAATAATATCGTGGCCATTGTCAGCGGGGGTGCGGCCTGCCAGGTACGGTTGATCCGCATCTTCACGGCGGCGCAGGTACCTATCATGGAAGGGTATGGATTGACGGAGACTTCGCCGGTCATCAGCGTCAACCGGAAGGAGGTGGAGGACCGGGCTTTCGGCACGGTAGGCCCGATCATTCCGGGCATCGAAGTCCGGTTTGCGGAGGATGGGGAGATCCTGTGTAAGGGGCCCAATGTGATGATGGGGTATTACAAGCGGCCCGACCTTACCGCGGAGGCCATCGTCGACGGCTGGTTCCATACGGGGGATATCGGCGTTATGGAGGGGAAGTTCCTCAAGATCACCGACCGGAAAAAGGAGCTCTTCAAGACGAGCGGCGGAAAGTATGTGGCCCCGCTGGCGATCGAGAGCAAATTAAAGGAATCGCCGTATGTCGAGCAGATCATGATCGTAGGGCCGGAGCGGAAGTTCGTGGGTGCGTTGATCGTGCCGAACTTCGCGCATCTTCGGGAATGGAGCAGGCAGCAGGGGATACCTGCCGGGTCCAACGAAGACCTCATTGCGCAGCCCAAGGTCCACTCTTTCTACCGGGAGATCCTGGATAGCTACAATAAATACTTCAGTCATACGGAGCAGATCAAGAGGTTCGAGCTGCTGCCGCAGGAGTGGACGATCGAGACGGGTGAGATGACGCCGAAGTTAAGTCTCCGCCGCAAGGTCGTAACGGAGAAATTCCACGATACGATCGAGAAGATCTACTCCTGACGGTATGTTAATCTTCCCGGAATTTCAGCAGCTGCCATTTGCCGTTACCGATGATCAGGAAGTAGATCAGCAGCAGCAGGACGATGATTGGCAGCAAGACGGCTGAAAATGGTCTGTACATATCGGTCCTGATGAAAATCGCGCCGATCAGGATAGGGATCTGGATGAGGCAGGCGAAGCGCGTGAGGACCCCGAGGATCAGCAGGATGCCACCCAGGATATGCGCAAATGCAATGTAGTTGCTCATGAGCATGGTCGAAAAAGACCCGAAAGACATCTTGTTGGTGATGAGGTCGAGCATCGTGCCCATATTGGTCAGGAAATCGACGCCCTTATAACAGAGAAAGACCCCGAGAAGGATCCTGACCGCATCGAGCCATTGAGGATGGTGGGTGTCGCCCCAGTGCCCTACCCGTTGTACGAGGTTCATGTGGCAGCGTTTTAGGTGAGAAAAAAGAGCTTTCACTTAAATATACGGATTTTCCCGGGGTGAGTCAAGGGGGTGGGGCCCTTTGGGAGAGGGGGCGAACCTGGCGGAGGCAAGGGAGCAGTATCGGGTGGGAACCACGTCATGATCCCCTGGAGGTAGCGCATTTTCCCGAGGCCGGCGGCGATCTGGAGGTAGAGCGGGTCGGCGGAGGTTTTTCATCTGTTCTATATCAAAATTCTTTTGGAATTTTGTGGGATAAAAAAATAACTCGCCATGGCAACGACAGCAGAATTTCACATCCCCATAAAACGGGCGGGGCAAAGCCGGCTGAATGAGGTGGACTGGGGCAATATCGAACTGGGGGCTTATACTTCCGATCATATGCTGGTCTGTGATTATGCGGATGGGCGTTGGCAGACGCCGGAGATCGTGCCGTTCGGGCCGTTTGTGCTTTCGCCGACGACGCTGGCGCTTCATTATGGTCAGACTATTTTTGAGGGTCTGAAGGCTTTTCGAACGGAAGCGGGGCGCATCCATATTTTCCGGCCGGACAGGCATTATGGGCGGCTGGTTCGGACTACTGAACGGATGTGTATGCCGACGCCTCCGGCCGGGTTGTTCATGGAGGGGTTGCGGCGGTTGGTGGAGTTGGATCAGGACTGGGTGCCGGGACAGCCGGGGACATCCTTGTATCTGCGGCCGATGCTATTTGCAACGGGTACGAAGCTGATGGTTCGCGTTTCCGACAGCTTTCGGTTTGCCATCCTTTGTTTGCCGGCGGGCGCCTATTTTGGCCGGCCGCTGAAAGTCAAGGTCGAACGGCAATATGCCCGTGCGGTTCGCGGCGGAACGGGTTATGCGAAATGCGGGGGCAACTATGGCGGTGCGTTCTATCCCACACAGCAGGCGAGGTCCGAAGGTTATGATCAGGTCATCTGGACGGACGGGCTTCAGCATCGTTACCTGGAAGAAATGGGGATGATGAACCTCTTGTGTGTGATAAATGGAGTGCTGGTGACGCCGCCGTTGGGAGACACACTGCTGGACGGGATTACGCGGGACAGTCTGCTGACCCTGGCGCTGGATGCTGGGCTGACGGTGGAAGAACGGCGGATCACGGTTGACGAACTTCGCGAAGGTCTGGAGCGGGGAACGGTGAAGGAAGTTTTTGGCGCGGGGACGGCGGCGGTGGTTGCCCCGATCGAGACGGTTGGGATCGACGGGATTAATTATTCGTTATCAAATGCGGGGGATGTGGCGGGGGATACGGCGCGAGGCGTGGCGGGGGATGTAGCGGGAGGCGTGGCAGGCGGCGTGGCCGCTTATCTCAAGCAGGAGCTGGATGCCATCCGGTATGGCCGCAAGCCTGACAAATACGGGTGGAATCATTATATCGATTAAATGGCTAAATTGACGAACTAAACGTTCGTCATGGATCAAAAATTAAAAGGGCAGATTGCCATTGTCACCGGTGCCAGCTCCGGCATCGGTGCGGGGGTATCTAAATCGCTGGCGGCGGCCGGCGCCACGGTTATCGTGAATCATCCGGTCGATTCGACCAAAGCGGCGGCGGAGGCGGTGCTGGGCGAGATCAAAAGCGCGGGTGGTGCCGGCATCACCTGGCAATGTGACGTCAGTAAAGAGGATGAGGTCAAGAGAATGTTCTCCGGTGTCATCGCCCAATTCGGGACGGTGGATATCCTGGTCAACAATGCGGGCTTACAGCGGGATTCGCCTTTTCAGGAGATGAGCCTGGAGCAATGGAACTATGTGCTTGGCGTCAACCTGACGGGGCAGTTCCTTTGCGCGCGGGAGGCCGTCAAGGAATTCCTGCGGCGGGGTATTGTGCCGGAACGGTCCCGGGCGGCGGGAAAGATCATCTGCATGAGCAGCGTTCATGAGGTGATCCCCTGGGCGGGTCATGCCAACTATGCGGCCAGCAAAGGCGGCATTATGATGATGATGAAGAGTATTGCGCAGGAATTCGCTCCTTCGAAGATCCGCGTCAACAGTATCGGGCCCGGCGCGATCAAGACGCCGATCAATCATGCGGCGTGGGCCACGCCGGCGGCGGAAAAGAAATTGCTGGAGCTCATCCCTTATGATCGGGTAGGTGTAGTCGAAGATATCGGTGCGGCCGCGGTGTGGCTGGCCAGCGATGATTCCGATTATGTGACCGGCACCACCTTGTTCGTGGATGGGGGGATGACGCTGTATCCGGGGTTTAGTACAAACGGGTGAAAATATGACAGAAAAAGAACGACTTCAAAACATAGACTGGAAAGACTGGGGGCCTTATCTGTCGGACCGGTCGTGGGGCACAGTCAGGGAAGACTACAGCGCCGACGGACAGGCCTGGACCTATACGACGCATGACATGGCTGCGAGCAAGGCCTGGCGCTGGGGGGAGGAGGGGATCGGCGGGTTTGCGGATAAGCGGCAGCGGATCTGTCTGGCGGTCGGTTTTTGGAACAAGAAAGATCCGATCATCAAAGAGCGGTTATTCGGGCTGAACAGTTACGAGGGGAATCATGGGGAAGATGTGAAGGAGCTCTATTACTACCTGGACTCCTCCCCTACCCACTCCTATATGAAAATGTTGTACAAGTATCCGCAGGCGGCGTTCCCATATGAGCAGCTGCTCGAGGAAAACCGGCGGCGGACGCGGCACGACCCCGAATATGAGCTGATCGACACGGGGATCTTCGATGAGGATGCATATTTCGACATCTTTATCGAATATGCCAAGGGGGATATAGACGATATCCTGCTTCGGATCACAGTACATAACAGAGGAAAGGCGGATGCGCCGCTCCATATTTTGCCCACGATCTGGTTTCGGAACACGTGGGCCTGGGGCTATGATGATTACAAACCGACGCTGACGTCATCCAACCAGGAAAATATTACGGTCACCCACCGCGAGTTGGGTGAATTGACGCTTTATAGTGAGGAGCCGGATGTGCATTTGTTCTGTGATAACGAAACGAACTGCCGGCGGTTATACGATTCTCCCGACAAGGGGTATTGCAAGGATGGCGTGCAGGAATACCTGGTCCATGGGCGGGAAGAGGCCATCAATTACGAACAGGGGACCAAGGCGGTGCTGAATTACGAGCGGGTCATTCCTGCGGGGAGTTCGGTCACTGTTAAGGCGAGGCTGTGCCAACGTTGTGCCAATGGACCGTTTGGTGACTTCGAGGAGATTTTCGCCGCTCGAATCCGGGAGACAAATGAGTTCTATGCGCAGCTCCAGCATGAGATAACGGATGAGGATGAGCGGCGGGTACAGCGGCAGGCGTTTGCGGGGATGCTATGGTGTAAACAATTGTATTACTACAACATCGAGCAGTGGCTAAAGGGGGATCCGGCTCAGCCGCCGCCGCCGGCGGAGCGGTTGACGGGGAGGAATCATGCCTGGACGCATTTGAGGAACAGCAATATTATCTCCATGCCGGACAAGTGGGAGTATCCCTGGTATGCGGCCTGGGACCTTGCGTTCCATTGTCTCGTGTTTGCGATGGTCGATGCTGATTTTGCCAAGCATCAGCTGCTGCTCCTCACGCATGACTGGTATATGCATCCGAACGGGCAGCTCCCGGCCTATGAGTGGTCCTTCAGTGATACAAATCCTCCGGTCCATGCGTGGGCGGCTTACCGGGTATATGAGATCGACAAGGCGAATAATGGCGGGAAGGGCGATATTCCGTTCCTCGAGACGGTGTTCCATAAGCTCCTCCTCAACTTCACGTGGTGGGTTAACCGAAAGGATGAAGAGGGGAATAATATATTCGAAGGCGGCTTCCTTGGGATGGATAATATCGGGGTGTTCGATCGCAGCAATACGCAGTTGCCGGACGGCAGCAGGCTCGAGCAGGCTGATGGGACAAGCTGGATGGCGACGTATTGTCTGAATCTGATGCGGATTGCGCTCGAGCTATCGCTGACCAATCCGGTGTACCAGGATATGGCCAACAAGTTTTTCGAGCATTTTTTGCATATCGCAGCCGCGATGGCCAGCATGGGCGCCATCAATGACAATAACGGATTGTGGGACAATGAGGATGAATTCTTTTATGATACGATCCGGCTTCCGGGGGACAGGAGCATTCGGCTCAAAGTCAGGACCATGGTGGGATTGATCCCCCTTTTTGCGGTCGAAGTGATCGACGACAGGATCTTGCAGTCGCTGCCGGAGTTCGCGAAGCGGTTAAGCTGGCTGCTCGCAAACCGGCCGGACCTTGCGTCGCTGGTATCGCGGTGGCATGAGAAGGGGTCGGATGAGAAGCATTTACTGTCCTTATTGCGGGGGCATCGGGTGAAGCGGCTTTTATACCGGATGTTGGATGAGACGGAATTTCTCGGCGAATATGGGGTCAGGTCGGTCAGTAAATATCATGAGGCGCATCCGTATGAGCTACAGGTGGATGGGCATTTGATGTCCGTAAAATATACGCCGGCGGAATCGGATGTGTCGATCTTTGGCGGGAATTCGAACTGGCGGGGGCCGATCTGGCTGGCGCCTAATTTTCTGTTGATCGAGTCGTTGCAGCGGTTCTATCATTATTATGGGGATGACTTCAAGATCGAGTATCCGACGCATTCCGGGAAGCTGTATACGCTGGATGAGATCAGCATGGAGCTTTCGAAGCGGCTTGCGCGGATCTTCTTGCGGGATCAAAAGGGGGAACGTCCGGTTTATGGGACGAATACAAAATTGCAAACCGATCCGAATTTCAGGGACTATGTCCTTTTCCACGAATATTTCGATGGCGACAATGGAAAGGGGCTTGGGGCGTCGCATCAGACCGGGTGGACGGGGTTGGTCGCCAAGCTGCTCCATCCGAGGAAGATGGTGCCTACGCCTTCGGCGCCGGGGCATTAGGCTGGCAATGACGGAAAACAGGAAGCGAGGCGATCCCCCCATTCCATGGCCGCTCGTTCGAGGTTGGCAGCAGTGTGTGCAAGCGCTTCAGCCAGGGGCACTTGCCGCGGATTGATCGAAATGATCTCATCAAAATAAGGTTTTAACGCCGTCATATCCGCCGGCATCCGCCCCGTCAGGCCGATCACCGGCAGCCCCTTCGCTTTCGCGTGCATAGCGACGCCGAAAGGCGCCTTCCCCTCCAGGGTTTGTTCGTCGATACGGCCTTCGCCGGTGATGACGTGGGTACTGCGATCAAGAGCAGCGTCAAATCCGGTAATCTCCAAAAAATAATCAATGCCGTCTACCAACTGTGCCGACAAAAAGCCATGCAGGCCGGCGGCTGCGCCGCCGGCCGCCCCAGCCCGTGGCATCGCGGCGACATCGATACCCGTCTGCCGGAAGACAACCTCGGAGAACCGCAGGAGCGTCATCTCAAGCAGCCGCACGGCAGCAGCATCAGCACCCTTCTGTGGCCCAAAAATCGCCGCCGCACCCCGCCGCCCCGTAAGCGGATTGATCACATCACACAGCACGATCAGCTCGGCCGCTTCAAGCCGCGGATCGACGCCGGAGAGATCGACGGATTCCAGTTGACCATCACGGTTGATAAACCGGACGCCGAGCGCCTGCAGAATACCCATACCCCCGTCGACAGTAGCCGAGCCGCCCATTCCAATGATGATCCGTTTAGCGCCGTGGTCGAGAGCGGCGCGGATCAGGTCACCGGTGCCGGCAGAGGAGGCGTGTAAAGGGTTGAGTTCCTTGCGGCTCAGAAGCCGCAGACCGGAGGCATTCGCCATTTCGATGACGGCGGTAGTCGACCCGACCAGGCCAAAATATGTTTCAATGAGCCGGCCCAGCGGGTCGCGGGCTCGCGCAGAGATCCGCACACCGCCGAGGCGTTGGAGGAGGAGGTCGCCCGTGCCATCACCCCCATCGCCAACGGGAAATGGCTCAAAGCCTGCAACCAGCCGGCTACGGGCCAGCCCACGCCGGATAGCTTGCGCAGCCTCATCGGCGGTGAGACTGTTCTTGAATGCATTCGGGGCGATCAGGACGTGCATGCGATCAGTGATGTAGAGGCGAATATACGGGAATGATCCAACGCAGCCAGTAAGCCTGGGCGAGGACGAGCAGACAGATGAGGCTCAGCAGGATGAAGCTATGCTTGACGGTGAACCGAAAGAGCTGGGACTCCCGGCCTACAAGGCCGCCTGCGGCGGCCGCAACTGCAATAGACTGGGGCGAGATCATCTTGCCGATCACGCCGCCGCTGACATTGGCGCAGACGGTCACGAGGGGGTCCACGCCGATAGAGGTGGCTGTTGCTGCCTGCAGTTTGCCGAAGAGGGCGTTGGAGGAGGTATCCGAACCCGTTATGAAGACGCCCAGCCAACCCAGTAAAGGCGCGAAAAAGGGAAAAAACATTCCGGTGGCGGCAAGCGTGCCGGCAATGGTAAGGGACATCCCCGAGTCGTTGACCAGGTAGGCAAATGCCAGCACGGCAGCGATGCTGAGAATGGGAAAGCGCAGTTGGTGCAGGGTCGAGCGGAAAACCTGCCAGCCTTCAATGGGCCGTAGCCGGGAGAAGAAAAGGGAAAGGACGGCGGCCAGTGCGATGGCCGTTCCTGCTGCCGAGAGGTAGTTCAGCCGATAGATATGCGGCAGCGGGTGGTGGTCGCGGTCCAGGATGGCGTTGTGCAGGTAGGGGAATTGAAAGGAGGTTGATCCGTTGGCGTTTAGCCAATCCTTGACGGGCGGGAGGCCCCAGATGATGATGATGGCGGTAAGGGCAATAAATGGAAAGAATGCCCAGAGAAGCCGGGTGGTGGCGGGAGCGGAGGCGGAGAGGGAGGCGGGGGCGCGGCCGGCGGTGAGGCCCGGGCCGGCGGCGGGTGGCTCAAGGGTTTCGTGCGGGAAACGCCAGATCAGTTTCGGCCGCCAGAAACGAAGCAGGAACAGGAGACAAATGATCGAACCGATCCCTGCGAGGATATCCGGCAAGGTTGGACCGAGTAAATTGGAGGTCAGGGCCTGGATCAGCGCGAAAGAAAGGCCTGATACCAGGGCGGCGGGCAGGATCTCCATTGCTTTTTTATAGCCCGTCATCAAGGTCACCAGATAGAAGGGCAGGATCGCCGATAAAACGGGCAGGGTCCTGCCTACCAGTTCCGAGATCGCCTGTTCGGGGAGGCCCGTCACTTGCGAGACGACGGCAATGGGGATGCCGATGGAGCCAAAGGCGACGGGGGCGGTGTTGGCGATCAGGCAGAGTCCGGCTGCGTAGAGCGGGTCGAAGCCCAGCCCGGTCAGCATGGCGGCAGTGATGGCTACCGGTGCGCCGAAGCCGGCCGTGCCTTCGAGGAAAGAGCCGAAGGAGAAAGCGATCAGCAGTGCCTGGATCCGTCGATCCGCGGTTATGGAAGCCAGGAATTGGCGAATGATCGCGAACTGGCCGCTGCGGACCGTAATATTGAAAAGGAAGACGGCGGGAAGGACGATCCAGCAAATAGGAAAAAGACCGTAGATCGCACCGTTTGCGGTCGAAAGGAGGGCCAGCGACGGCGGCGTCCGGTAGAAGAGGACAGCGATGATCAATGCGGCGGCGATAGCCATCAGGCTCGCCAGATAACCTTTGATCCGGCGGATGACCAGGGCCCAAAAGATGATCAGAACCGGTATCAGCGCCACCAGCAGGGAGACCGGCCGGTTGGGAAAGGGAAGGGTCACTTGGGTCCAGGTCAGGTGTGGCGGCATTCGGTTAGTTGTGGGTCTTGGGCGTCAGTTGAATATCTTGATGGCAGGGAGCTCGATCGTAAAGCAGGTGCCGTTTTCGGTGTCGGATTGGACAAGGATAGTGCCTTTATGCAGGGCGATGATCCGCTGTGCCAGGGACAGTCCCAGGCCGAATCCGCGGGAGTTGCCGGTGCCGCTTCCGCGGTAGAAGGGCAGGAAGATCTGCGGCAGCTCGTCCTGCGGGATGACATTACCCCGGTTGATCACCCGGATAAAGATCTTGTGGTTGCGGAAGGTCAGGTCTGCCAGCGAGGTGGAGTCGGGCGAGTATTTGCAGCCGTTCTCGACTATGTTCTTTACCGCAATATATAAAAGATCGATGTTGCCGAAGACTACAAAATCCTTTTCATCTTCGGGGAATTCGCCGAAGTCGAGTTCTACGTTGTATTTTACGCTCAGCTTCTTCACGTCGCCGACGACCTTGAGAAGTAATTCGTCGATGCGCACCTCATTGAGCTCGATGCCGCCCTGAGAGCCCGTCTTCGCGATCTCGAGGAGGCTTTTTGTCAATTGCCGCATTTGCTGGACGTCTTCGCGGACGGAAAAAAGCACCTGTTTGTATTCTTCGGCCGACCGTTCGTTCTGGAGCGCCACTTCGACCTGGCTCGATACGGAGGTCAGGGGGGTGGACAGCTCGTGGGAGGCGTTGGAAATAAAACGCCGCTGGATGGCAAAGGACTCTTGCAATCGGGCCAGCAGATCATTAAAGGTAGTGGCCAGCTGGCTCATTTCGTCCTGTCCCGAGCCGGCGCGGATGCGGTGGGAGAGGTCAAAGGAGGAGATCTCATTGACTTCCCTTATGATGAGGGCGATAGGCCGGAGAAGCTGGCGGGCGAAGAGGAAGCTAACGAGGGCGGTGATGACGATGCTGGTCACGAGGCCGATGAGAAGGATCCTTTTCAGGGTTTCCAGCCGTTCGAGGCCATCGTCATCGTGGCCGACGACGACCACAATAAAGCTTCGTCGGGGGGTTACCCGATGGACGGCAACGGCGTCGCGATTGTCCATGGTAAAATCTTTCTCGCCTTTCTCCCTGACCTCCTGGAGGAGGGTATCGGACACCTTAATGGGCGCGGTACCCGGCATTTCGTAGAGGTAGATGAGTTTGCCTTCGTCGGTATAAATGGCGATGCTGCGTGAGCCCACGACGCCCGCGGCAGACACGGAATCATTACGTCGCATATAGAAAAAGGCGCTGTCGCCCATCATGGTGTAAAGCTGGGTATTGTAGGTAGCCCGGCCTTTCAGGCGCCGGTTGAATGCCGTTATGCGTTCTGCTTTGGCGGAGTAATAGATCGACCCGGTGAGCAGGGAAATGATCCCGGTCACCAGGAGCGTGAACAGCAGCATTATTTTGTACCGGATCTTCAACTTAATTGGTGTGCGCCTCCGTCGCTTTTGGCGGCCGCCGGAGGCGGCCGGTTTCGGCTTATGGGTTTTCTTTTAACACGTAGCCCATCCCTACCTGGGTATAGATGAGCTTGGAAGAAAAGTCCTTTTCGATCTTTTTCCGGAGGAAATTTACGTAAACATCGATAACATTCGTCTTTGTATCGAAATCTATATCCCAGACGTTGAGGGCGATGTCGATCCGGGAGACAACTTTGTTCTTATTGCGGATGAAATATTCGAGCAGCTGGAATTCTTTTGCCGTCAGCGGGATATTGCGGCCTTCGCGGCTGACCTCTTTGCTGTCCAGGTTCATGAGGAGGTCGCCGACCTTGAGGATGTTCGCGCCCGCGGACGGCTGGTGGTACAGTCTTTTCAGGAGGGCTCTGATCCGGACCAGTAGCTCCTGAAAATCAAATGGTTTTACGATATAGTCGTCTGCGCCGGCTTCAAACCCTTCGATCTTATCCTCCGTCGTGTTCATGGCGGTGAGCATGATGACGAGGATCTCATCGTTGGACTGGCGGATATGGCGCGCCAGTTCGTAGCCGTTCATGAGCGGGAGGTTGATATCGAGGATGGCGAGGTCGTATTTTTTGGATTCGAACAGTTTGCGGCCGATGGCCCCGTCGTAGGCCACATCCACGTCATAGTGATGTTCGGACAAGCCTTTTCGCAGGGATTCGGCGATCTTCTTTTCGTCTTCGACCAATAAAATCCGGGTTTCTGCCATAGTACGTCTTAAGATGAGCGTTAAATTTATTTATTCCAAATGAGTACACATAGGATGTGCGATTAAAATGAAATTAAACAGTCCGGGGGGTTGGCGGCGCGGTATCCGCGAATTGGCGGTACGGTATCTGGTGATTGGCGGCGCGGTATTTGCGTGTTGGCGGGTCAGTTTCTGGCGGTTGGCGGTGCGGTTCCGGCGGGTCGGTGACCGATGGTCAGGCTTAAACCGATTTAGCAAAAAAACTTCAGTCTTTATTGCAATATCCCGAAAAAAAATGTAAATTTTGTGAACCCGCCCAAAACCAATATTGGCTCTAAGAAGCCCGATTCTTGCTACGTGATAATATCCTGTTAAATGCGGGCCTTTCCATTGGCACCGTGACTATTAAATTGACGGATCCCGCCCTGTTGAAGGCTGTATTTAAAATCTTAAAAAAGGGGGTTGCTATGAAATTGCACGAGTCGCCGTATATCAACCGGCGGAAAAAGACGATCGAGTTTTATGTTCATCATCTGAATTCCACATCCGCAGCCCACATTTGTTTGGCAGGTTCTTTCAACCACTGGTCACCGGACGAGTTGAAGATGCATCCGGAGGAGGACGGGTGTTGGAAGATCACAATTCCTATGTTGCCGAAGGGGAAGTACTATTACAAGTTCTTCATTGATGACAAGGTTTGGATGGAGGACATCGAGAACCGGTTGAGGGAACCGGATGGGGTAACAGGGTGGAACAGTGTGTTGACGGTCTAGGGCAACAGTCGTTCCACTAGCGGTGTCCGGTGCTATGTGCCGGACACTGTCATTTAGATAATAGCGCGTCAAGCATACTGTCGGCGACCAGTTGATTGCCGGCGTCATTGAGGTGCACACGGTCAACGGTCAGGACACCGGATTCTTTATTACCGGGATTATTTTTCAACTCATAAGTGTGGAAGATCTCGCGAAGGTCGACAAGGCCGAGGTGAAACTTTTGGGCCAGGTTGCGGATGATCTGAGAGTAGGCATTGAGGTCGCCGTCCTGCTGGTTGGTGTAATCCGTTCTTTCGCCGATAACGGCGGGGGTGACGAGGAACAGGCGGATATGTCTGTCGAGGCATTTGTTGATGATGGCGGTGTAGAACTTCTGGAATTTGTCGGCATCGGTGCCGGTGCCAAACATCGTTTTGTGCCAGACGTCGTTGACGCCGACCCAGATAAAGACGATGTCGGGATTGAGGGCCAAAACGTCGTCATCCATCCGAAGATAGAGATCGTATACTTTATTCCCGCCGATTCCGGCGCCGATGAGGTCATAGTTCGAGCCGAGATTCTTCTTTTCCAGGGCGTCCTTCATTTTCATAATATAACCGCCGGGTTTTGCGCCCTGCTGGGTTATGGAGTCGCCGAAGAAAACTACTTTGATGGTCTTTGGTTTGAAAGATGTCAGGAGGGTCGTGGCCGTCAGGAGACAGAGGATGGCTCGGCGGGCGGTACTGCGCATGGCGTTCAATTTACGTGATTTGATTTCAAACCTACGTCAAATTCGCGAGATTTCTTTGTGGGAGACCAGGTCCCGGTCGGGCGTGGAGAGATCGGTCAATGCGACTTTTCCGCGTTCCTTACGGACGATGCGGTGATACAGGCTGATCTCCTTGTCGAAAAGGAAACGGAAAAAGAGGGTGATCCAGGAGGTATGATAATAGAGCGTATTATAATATTCCGGAGCGGTCTTGCGGATCCGGGGCAGTTTGTTCCAGGGAATGGAGGGAAAGTCGTGGTGTTCGTTATGGTGACCTACGTTGAACGCGATCACGTTTAGCCAGCCGTAATAGCTATGGGTCTCCTGGTGTTCGTCGTCGGTCAGATAATGTTCCTGTATCCAGCGGGCGCCCAGCGGATGCAGGCCGACGGAGAAGAAGAAGCTGCTGAGTAAATAGACGATGGCCTTGGGCCCCAAAAAATACCAGACGGCGGCGACAAAAATCACTTCGAGCCCCCAATTCAGCGCCACCCATCCATCAAAGGGTTTGATCTCCCGGAGCCGGGAAATCCGAAAGATCTGGAAAAGCGGATAGAACATCAGCCAGAGGCATTTGCCGATAAAGTAGTTATTGATCAATCGGGCTTCCCAGCGGTTGGGCAGGTCGGCATCCAGTTCATGAATGCCCTGGAAAGAGTGGTGTTTGATGTGATAGCGTTCGAAGGAGATTGAGCTCGGGAAGAGCTGGGGCAGGTTGGCCAGGATGCCGGCCAGGCGATTGGCGGCGCGGTTCCTGAACAGCAGATGGTGCGCGCATTCATGGATCATCACAAAGAGGGAGTGGTCGGCGAATGCGCCCAGGACGTAAGCCGCGGCAAAGATCAGCCACCAGGAGCTGCCTTTAAGCAGCCAGGCCAGGATGACCTGAAAAAGGACGAGGCCGAGGATGGCGAAGATGGTGTATTTGTTCTTTCCGATGAGTTGTCTTACTTCGGGGTGTTGCTGGAGGATTTTTTTGGTACGGAGGCGGTGCGGCTCTTGTATCTCGGAATACACAAAATCAGTTCTTTTGAGCATAGGTTATCTGTAGTGAGGCGGAAAGATACTAAAAAAATACATTCGGGCTGAATCTGCGGGAATTCTGAAGGGGGCAGAGCAGGGGGGCGGGATCGGGTCGGGGTCCGGTTAGGATCTGGTCGGGACGGGTTAGGATCGGGGCGGGGTCCGGTCAGGATCGGGGCGGGATCGAATTTTAAGTAGTTTCTTAAGGTTTTTTTGAGGTTAGTTCCTAAAGTACTAATAACCGCGATCAAAAAACGGCGGATGATTTACTGCTTTTGTAGCTTTGTCTTTTCATAGGATAAGGTTTAATGGTTAAAAAACACTTTGATTAGTACGCCCCTGGTATTCTTACCGGGGGCCTTTTTTTGCGAGTAAGTGCATATCATCCATCCAATAGGCCATGAGCTGAGGCCAGTTGCGGACTGCTTTCAGGTTACTGCGATACCCCATATTGAATCCGTGGTTACCGCCGGAGAGGATATGGGCTTCGACCGGCACTTTGGCGGCGCGGTATTTGTCGAGCAGGCTGAGAATAACCGGGGAAGCGCCCTGATCGTTGTTGGCTACAAGCAGGAAGGCCGGTGGGGCGTCCGCGGGGATCGCAGCGGGGATGCCCAGGGGACCCGGGTAAACCAGCATTTGAAAGTCTGGTTTGCCATTAAGCCGGTCGATGGGGTCCGGGGCATTGGGATCGCCGGCGCCCGATGTGTAGGCCACGAGGGCAGCGGTTTCGCCGCCGGCTGAAAAACCAAGTGTTCCGACGCGGCCGGTATCTATATTCCATTCTGCCGCTTTGCTCCGTACATAGCGCATCGCGCGGTAAGCGTCTTCGCGGGTCTCTTTCTCAAAACTATAAATGGTGGAGTCTTCCCGGAACAGCCGGTATTTTACGATAATGGCGGCGACGCCGATGCTATTGAGAAAGCGGGCGGGCTCGCGACCTTCCGCGTTAAAGACCAGCAGCCGGTGACCTCCGCCGGGAAAGATAACGACCGCTGCACCCGTGGCTTTTTCTTTTGGGGGGAGATAAATGGTGATCGAAGGATTGTGAATATTCCTGACATAGTAATCCTTTGCTATTTCGGGTTCGTTACGGCGGTTCTCGAAGCCTGGCGCGCCATTGGGCCAGAGTGGGATCTGCCGGGCGGTATCCTGGGCGAGAGAGGTAAGGGAGGCGAGAGCAGTGAGGGAGGTCGCGATTACAAGCACCAGGAAAGCGGGCAGTCGACGTTGCATGGAAGATCGTTTTAGTAGCCCTTAAGGTAACAAGAAAGCAGGAATGTGCAACCGTGTATCGGAACTAACGGGGTTAGGTCCAGTCGCTTGCCGCTCTTCCATGCAGGCAGCCGATAAGATACGAAAATTTGCCGGTCAGCCCTGATATTTGACACTCACCCACTTATTTTGCCGTTCATCACAGGTGCTTTGCCGTCATTCGTCGAAAGCAGCCGTCCATGCCGGATCATCTGGTGCGGGGTTCGCGGCGATACTATCTTTACGTCATCAAATCAAACGGAGCCTTGCTCCTACTACAATGAAACCGGAAATCTTCTTTCCTTAGGCATTCCGCCCCTTTTTCCAGCGAGTAATTAATTTCTGTTCCGGATCTCTAACTGTCTTTTTATGAAAAAGCTAATTGGAGTGATCGCTATATTGTTCACTCTGCTCATCTGCGTCATCTATCGTCACCTGACGAAACAGGAGGCCAAGGCCAGGTCGGAAGCGCCCTGTCCGCCTGATCCGCTTCGCAGCGGGTTGTTCTTCACAGCGCTGCTATTGCATTGATCGATCTAACGTAAATGTGTAGCTGATATGGTCTGCGATGGCCGTAAAGGGGAATGTTGTGCATTCTTAACTAAAAAAATACAACTATGACAAGTCTTGGAAGAAAAATCATCTCCGCATTCCTGGAGGTGGATGAAAAAGGGGCGGCGCCAGCGGGAGCGCGGGAGGCCGGGCCTGGTGAGGGGGCGCTGGGGGCGGGTCCTGGTGAGGGGGTCCTGGGCGCTGGGCCCGGTGAAGTGGTGCGGGGGGTGGGTCCTGGTGAGGGGGCGCGGCGAGCCGGTCCTTCGGTGGGTGCAGGCACGGCAATGAATACGGGTGTGGCGGGTGATCGCGCTGACGGACGTGCTGATGGTGCCGGTGGCCGCGCTGACCGCGTTGACAGCCGGTTTGCCGGGCATTTCGACAAGCTGTTGAGCGAAGCCAATATCCCCGGACCGGACTACTACGAGTTCGCGCGGATGATTGCGGTCATGCAGGCTATCCCCGATGAGGCGGCGCGGTATAACGCAGCTTTTGCGGGATTGCAGTTGCAGGGGCTAAACAAGCAACGATTGCTGGAAACGGCGGGCGAGTATCTGCGGGTGCTTGTGACCGATGCCGAACAATTCCAGGCGACTGTTGATGCCTCGTACCAGGAAAAGGTTTGCAGCAAGGAAGCGGATGCCGAAGAAAAGGCCGGACGCATCCGGGCCTTGTCGCAGGAGATCATGCAGCTGCAACAGCAGATCAGCGCTTTACAGGAGGAGATCCGCGGCAGCAAAGAGAAGCTGGCCGGAGGCAGCAGAGCTTATAGCGCCGAGAGCACGCGCCGGCAACAGGAGATCCGGCGCGGTATAGAAAAGATCGGTCAATATATCCACTAACAATAAAACCTAACGATCATGAACAAGCTGATTCAAAATGCAAAGACCCCCGGCTGGTGGAGCGAGCCCAAAAATATCGCTGCCGCCATTGTCGGTCTTGCCTTCCTGGCAGGGCTGAGCTATGGGTTCCTGACCTATGTATTGCCCTGGCTCATCAAGGTGACCTGGAATCTGGTCAACCTGGTGATTGCGGGTGTGGTTTGCGGGTTCCTGCTGATGACCATAACCAACCGGAAGTCGTGGCGGGCCCTGAAATACTTTTCGGAATTCGTCGCCAATTACTCCATCGGACTGGCGATCGAGCTAAACCCTTTCAACATCCTGCAAGCGAAGATCGATCAGGGCTATAAGGACCGGGAGACGCTCTACCGGCAGTCGGGCCGGCTGAAAGGAAAGCAAAGTGAGCTAATGGACAAACTCGCCGGGAAGGAGAAGGAGATGCAGCTCAATATTCAGAAGGTGAAGATCCTGCAGGCCGGGAATGGCGGAGGAGGCGGGGTGGGCCGGGCGGCCGCAACAGGCGGCGTGGGCGGGGCGAGTGGGGCCGGCGGCGCGGGTGGGGCAAGCGGCGCGGGTGCGGCGAGTGCGGCGGGCGTGAGTGGGGCCGGCGCGAGTGGGGTGGGTGCGAGTCGTCAGATCAATCTGTGCACCAACAATGTCATGCGTTGCCGGGAGTATATCGAGAATGTGACGCCTATCGTCAGCGATCTGAACAAGCTGATCCTTTTTGCGGACGCCGCCTATGAAGAAAGCGGGGTTATGCTGGAGGACGCCAGGCTTGACCTGGAGGCCAAGAAGGACCTATACTATTCGGTTACGACGGGGCTTTCGGCCATGACTAGCGCAATGCGGGCCTTCAAGGGCGACGACGAGCTCAACCGCGATGCGGAAAAGGCGCTGGCCCTGCTGAAAGTACGGATCGGCGAAAAGATCGGGCATATCAAGTCGGCGATCGCCGTGACTTCCCGGTTCATGGATGACCAGGTATTGGAGGACAAGGCCAAGTCGGCGCAAGCGTTGGAACTGATCAACCGGTTCGATCTGGGCAAGGATTTCCATTACTCCGGTGTTGCGGGAGATGGAAATAAAGGCCGCCTCAACGATGTGTCGGTCGATAAGTACAAAAAATTATTGGATTAACACGCCGCCGTGTGCGGCATAACCACTAAAATTTAAATATATGTCAGTTAAAATTAAACCTGCCGGGAAAGTTCTGTTGATCGCCATGGTCGTCACAGCCGGCATTATCAGCGTAAAATGGTATCAAGGCAGACCGAAAGAAGCCGGCAAGGCCGTGGAAGTAGGCAGGATCGTATTGCCCGATGCGCCGGAAGCCTCTTTGAACGAGCATGCCGTATTGCTCCCGTTGCCGTCGAACACCGAAGCCGTCAATGGCGGCACATCGATCACGTGGGAGCGGATGGCGTGGAATGCGCAGTTCTCCGGGATGTATGCTAACGGCGGCGTTCGTACGACGCAGGGCTCGCTGTTCGACAAAGCGCATTTGGACGTCACTTATCTGCGTCAGGACGACTGCAACAAGCAGATGGCCGACCTCGTCAAGTTTGCCGGCCAGTACAAAACCAATCCCAATACCCCGGCGGTGCTGGTATCCTTTATGGGTGACGGGATGCCGGCCTTTATGACTTCCCTGTCCAGGGAGCTCGAGCCGTTGGGTCCCGAGTACCAGCCGATCATCCTGCCGATCGCGCATGGCAAGTCGTTCGGTGAGGACCAGGTCATGGGCCCTCCCGCCTGGAAACAGGATCCGCACAATGCGATCGGTAAATGTGTGGCCGGGGTGCTGCGTGACGGCGACGTCAATATCCTGCTCAAGTGGGCAGGCGACAACGGGATAAAGGTCAATCCTGATGAAACAACCTATGATGCGGATGCCGTGAACCTTATTGCCGCGAGTGACTTCCTGGATGCGCCCAACAAATATATCACCGGGTATACGGAAAGCAGGAAGATCATCAGGGATGGGAAGACGACCGGCCGGGATACGACTGTTGGTGTGGATGCTGTGGCCACGTGGACGCCGGGTGATGTGAATGTCGCTACAAA
>DATJMG010000233.1:0-13425 GCA_035508835.1 Puia sp. | reverse complement strand
CGTCCTTTACGCGGGGGCTTGAATGGAACCCCGAGTTTCAGGCGAATGAGTACCGGCTGCTGGTCACTTCCTACTATACTATTCATGGGGAGCATTACCGGGTGACGACCTATTCCTTTATTCCTTCCTTCTATCAGCTGCTGCCGGGGGTGGTGGATTCGTTCCAATGGATCCTGCTGTTGTTATTGGTGCTGGTCGTTATTTCGGCGGGGCTCATCTCCAAATATATTTTGGCGCCTTTCAAGCGGACGATGCGCGTGATCCAGTCCTTCGATCTGAAGCAGAAGGCGGCGGTGAGGCTGCCGGCAACGCGGACGTCGGAGTTCAGGGAGCTCAACACGTTTCTCAAAAGGATGACCGAGAAGGCGCAGGAGGATTATCAGTCGCTCAAGGAGTTTACGGAAAATGCGTCGCATGAACTGCAGACGCCCACGGCGATCATCCGCGGCAAGCTGGATCTGCTTATGGAGTCGGATATCCGGGATGAGCAGGCGATCCTGATCGCGGAGATGCAGAATGCGCTGGAGCGGTTGTCGCGGATCCACAGTTCGCTGACCTTGCTGACGAAGCTCGAGAACCAGGAGTACGATGTTTCCGAACCGGTCAACATGAGTTCATTGGTGAAGGCCGCTTTGGGTTCTTTGGAAGAGCTGATCGAGATGAAGTCGCTGCGGCTCGAGTGCAAGATCGCGGAGAACGTATATGTCCCGCTGCATCCGGCGCTGGCCGATCTGCTGGTGATGAACCTTGTGGGCAATGCGATACGGCACAATTCCGGGGAAGGGTGGATCGTGGTGAATCTGACGAAGGACGGATTGGTGATCAGCAATAGCGGCCGGGAGCCGCAGGTACCGGTGGCGGAATTATTTGAACGGTTCAAAAAAGGGAATCCCGGCGGCGATTCCATCGGCATCGGGCTGGCGATCGTGCGTCAAATATGTGATCTAAGCGGGTTTACGGTCCAATACCAGTTTCGTGACGGGGTACATACGGTAGCGGTTGGATTTACCGTCCAGGCGCCCGCTTCAAGATTACTTCAAAATCCTGCGCTCCCTTTGCATCATGTCAAAACAGTTACTTAGGGCTTTGGTCCTGGTGCTGTTGCCTGGCTGGCCGACGGGCCAGGCGATGGCGCAGGCGTTAACGTTAAGGCAGGCCGTTCAAACTGCCCTCAGCAATTATGGTACGATCCGGGCGAAGACAGATTATGTCAAGGCGGCCCGGGCGAATGTCAAGGAAGTCCGGAATGAATATCTGCCCGATCTGACCCTGGCTGCGGAACAGGTCTACGGCACGGCAAATTCCAGCTTCGGGCCCGCGATCGGCTACAAGGCGGCTTCGGTGTCTTCTTCGGGTCCGGTATTGCCGTCGCAGAGCTGGACTGCCGCCTGGGGGTCTTTATATTGGACAAACATCAACTGGGACTTCTTTCAGTTCGGCCGTTATAAGCAGAAGGCGCAGGTAGCGGAGAAAGGGCTCGATCTGAACCAAAGCGATCTCGATCAGGAGAAGTTCGAGCAAAGCGTACGGGTGGCGGGGGCGTTTCTCAGCCTCATCGCGGCGCAGAAATTGATCGTCTCGCAGCAGGCCAACCTCGACCGGGCGGTTTCCTTCCAGACGGTGGTGACGGCGCGGGTCAAATCGGGGCTGAATCCGGGAGTGGATTCGTCGCTGGCCGATGCGGAGGTCTCCAGTGCGCGGATCGCGCTCACCAGTGCGATCGAAACGGAGCAGGAGTATGCCAATCAGCTCGCCCAGCTGATGCAGGTGCGACCGCCGGATTCCAATAATTATACGCTCGACTCGGCGTTTGTGTCGCGGCTGCCGAATGCGTTGAATGTGCCGGTGACGCAGCCGCTGACGGATCATCCGTTGCTAAGGTATTTCCAGGAGCGGGTTCTGCTGAGTGATCAGCAATCAAAATATTTGCGGACCCTCAATTATCCCACGTTTTCTTTGTTCGGTGTCTTCCAGGACCGGGGGACGGGATTCGGCTATGACTATGGCGCGCAATACCCCGATGCGTATACGCCCAACTATTTCAAGGGAGTCGGGTTTCAAACGGCCAATTACCTCATCGGGGTTGGCGTGACCTGGGATATTACCACGCCGCTGCGGGTCCATCAGCAGGTGGCGGCCCAGAATTTCACGACGGAGGGGTTACGGGAGGAATACGGGCTGATCAGTCAGCAGCTGCAAGCCCAGGTGATCCTGTCCGACACGAAGATCTCGAATGCGCTTGCGAATTTCCGCGAGGCGCCGATCCAGGTGAGGGCGGCGTCGGATGCTTATTTGCAAAAGGAAACGCTCTACAAGAACGGCCTGGCCACGATCGTGGATGTGACCACGGCGGCGGCGATCCTGAATCAGGCGGAGACGGAGCGGGATGTCATCAATACGAATGTCTGGCAGGCGCTTTTGTACAAGGCGGCGAGCACGGGGGACTTCGCGTTGTTTTTTAATGAATTTTAATGTGTATTTACCATGGGACTAATCAGACTTGCGCTTAGAAAACCAATCACCATCCTTGTGTTGGTGGCCGGATTGCTTTTCTTCGGGATCAGCGCTGTCCGGAGTATCAAGATCGATATTTTTCCAAAGTTAGATCTGCCGGTCATTTATATTTCGCACCCTTATGGCGGGTTCACGCCCGACCAGATGGAAACGTTCTTTGGAAAGCAATATGTCAACCTGCTGTTGTATGTGGGTGGGGTCAAGAGCATTGAAAGCAGAAATATCCAGGCGCTGACGCTGCTCAAGCTGACTTTTTATCCGGGTACCGATATGGCGGAGGCGGCTTCGGAGGTAACCGGGTATATCACGAGGGCGCAGGCTTCGTTCCCGCCCGGGTCGCAGCCGCCGTTCATTCTGCGTTTCGACGCCTCCACCTTGCCTGTCGGGCAGTTGGTGCTCAGCAGCAAGATCCGGTCTAACGACGAGCTGCAGGACCTCGCCAATATCTATGTCCGGTCGCAGTTCACGAGTGTGCCCGGTTTGGTGTCACCCGCGCCGTTCGGCGGTAATTCCAGGACGGTTGTGATCAACGTAAACCCGGAGTTGATGCGGGAGCACAACCTCACGCCCGATCAGATCGTGGCGGCGCTGCGGACGAATAACCAGGCAACCCCGTCGGGGAATGTGCGGATCGGCAATCTCAATTATCTTACGCCTACCAACACGACCATCTTAACCGTCAAGGACTTTGAGAATATCCCGATCTATACGGGCGGGGTGCAAAATATTTATCTGAAGGATGTAGCGACGGTGGAAGATGGGGGTGATGTCACGCAGGGGTATGCGCTGGTCAACGGAAGGCGGACGGTTTACCTGCCGATCACCAAGGCTGCCTCGGCATCCACCTGGGAGGTCGTGCAGAACCTGAAAAAGGCCATCCCGCGTTTCCAGGCGCAGCTGCCGCCGGATGTCAAGCTATCTTACGTGTTCGACCAATCCACCTATGTGATCAATTCGGTGAAGAACCTGTTGAGCGAGGGCGCTATCGGGGCGATCCTCACCGGACTGATGGTACTGTTGTTCCTCGGGGATCTCCGGGGAGCGGCCATTGTCATATTGACCATTCCGATCTGTGTGATCTCGGGTGTGTTGTTCCTGAACCTTTGTCATCAGACCGTCAATATTATGACGTTGAGCGGGCTGTCGCTGGCCATCGGGATCCTGGTGGACGAATCCACGGTGACGATCGAGAATATCCACCAGCACCTGGCGCTCGGCAAGCCCAAGTCGCTGGCGATCTGGGATGCGTGCCGGGAGATCGCGTTTTCGAAGCTCCTCATCCTGTTCTGTATCCTGGCCGTCTTTGCGCCGGCGTTCTCGATGGGTGGCATTCCGGGCTCTTTGTTCCTGCCGCTGTCGCTGGCCATCGGTTTTTCGATGATCACCTCTTACCTGATGGCGCAAACGTTTGTGCCCGTCATGGCCAACTGGATGATGAAAGGGCATCGCAAAAAAGGCGGTCAGACCTTTGCGTCGGACGATGAGGAGTTCCGGGCCTCGGGTTTGACGGCGGCTGACGAAGCAAGCGCCGCCGAGGAAAAGCATAAATTGCTGGAGCATGGTTCGGGCAAGGATGGCAGGGAGACGGGGTTCGACAAATTCCGCAAGCGGTTCCTCCGCTTCCTCGACCGGCTGATGCCTTACCGGCTGCCCATCGCGCTGGTATATATCGTGCTTGGTCTGGGGGGCGCATACCTGTTGATCAACACCATCGGCCGGGATGTGTTGCCGAAGTCCAACCAGGGGCAGTTCCAGGTCCGGATGCGGGCGCCGGACGGGACGAGGTTGGAGCGGTCGGAGGAATATATGATCCGGACCCTCCACATCCTGGATTCGATGGTTGGGCATCAAAATATTGAAGTCACTTCCGCCATGGTGGGGATGCACAGCGCGCAGTTCTCCACGGATCCTGTCTACCTCTTTATGGCCGGGCCGCAGGAAGGGGTGCTGGAGGCCAGTTTCGTAGAGAAATTCAAGGTGAACATGGATGATTTCAAAGAGCAGTTCCGGCACCGGATCGCGCAGGACATGCCGTGGATGAAGGTCTCCTTCGAGCCCATCGAGCTCACCGACAAGATCCTGAGCCAGGGCTCGCCCACTCCGATCGAGGTCAAGTTGATCGGCAAGAACAAAAAGATCAATGAGGAATATGCGCAGAAAGTCATCGACAAGCTAAAGGCGATCCCGTATTTGCGGGATGTGCAGCTGGACGAGGCCGTCCATTATCCGGCCCTCGACATCAATATCGACCGGGTGCGTGCCGCGCAGCTCGGTACGACGGCCGATGTGGTCGACCGGTCGCTGATCGCGGCGACTTCCTCTTCCCGGTATACCGAGAAGAACCTGTGGGTCGATACGAAGTCCAACCTTTCGTACAGCGTGCAGGTGGAGGTGCCCACGAACGAGATGACCAGCATCCACGACATCAGCGAGATCCCGGTCACGCCCAATGCTCCCCGGCCGGTGCTGGGGGATCTGGCCACGGTCACGCGGGATTCGGTCTATGGCGACGACGATGATATCGGCGCCACGCCGGTGCTGTCGGTGACTGCGGGTCTGTATAAAAAGGACCTCGGGCATGCGGCGGTGGATGTGCAGCATGCGCTGGCTTCGCTGGGGCAATTGCCGCGCGGTCTTGTTATTGAAACGCGCGGGTTGACGACGGTATTGACCGACACGCTCGACAGCCTGCAGTCGGGGCTGATCGTGGCCATCGTGGTGATCTTCCTCATGCTGGCGGCGAATTTCCAGTCTTTCAAGGTCTCGCTGGTAGCCCTTTGTACGGTTCCGGCGGTCCTGCTCGGGTCGATCGGCATCCTGATGCTGACAGGATCGACGCTGAATCTCCAGTCATATATGGGGATGATCATGTCGGTGGGTGTTTCTATTTCCAATTCCGTGCTGCTGGTCACCAATGCCGAGGAGCTCCGGCAGCACTCGGGAAATGCGTTGTCGGCTGCGCGTGAGGCCGCGGCTTCGCGTATCCGGCCGATCCTGATGACCAGCGTCGCGATGGTGGTCGGGATGATCCCGATGGCTTCCGGTTTTGGTGAAGGCGGAGATCAGGCCGCGCCGCTGGGTCGGGCGGTGATCGGCGGGCTGATCGCCAGTACCTTTGCGGCGTTGTTCTTCCTGCCGTTGATCTTTGCGTGGGTGCAGGGCAAGACCGGTACGGATTCGGTATCGCTGGATCCTTCGGATAACGAAAGCAAACATTATATACCATCTTTATATGAACATCATGAAAAATAAAAGATCATTTGTGGTTGTCGGGATTGCGGCGGTGCTGCTGTTCGCCGGGATGCTGAGCGGCTGCTCGAATACGGATGGGGCTTCGGCGGGTTCTGCCGCTGGCTCTGCGGCGGCCTCTGTGGCGGGGCATACCGACAGTGCAAATGCCGAAACGCCGACATTTGTGCTCGAGAAGGGGCGGTTTTCCACTAACCTGTATGTGCCGGGCGAACTGATTGCGTTCCAGCAGGTGGACCTGTATGCGAAAGTCAACAGTTTTGTGAAGAAGCTGTATGTGGATGTCGGTTCTGAGGTCAGGGAGGGGGATCTGCTCGCGACGATGGAAGCGCCGGAGCTCCAAAGTCAGCTCGCGAGTGCCGAATCGAGGATGAAGTCGCAGGAGGCGATCTATATTGCGAGTAAGGCTAATTATGACCGGGTGGTGGAGACCAGCAAGACGCCGGGAACGATCTCCCAGAACGATATCGATCAGGCGGATGCGCGGCAGAAGTCCGATTATGCGCAGTGGGATGCGGCGAAGGCTGCCTATAACGAGGTCGCGGAAACCTTGAAATACCTGGAGATCCGGGCGCCGTTCACCGGTGTCATCAGCATGCGGAATGTGAATCCGGGAGCCTATGTAGGGCCGTCGGGCAAGGGATCGGAGCTGCCGCTTTTTACTTTACAGGAGCAAAAGCACATGCGGCTGGTCATTTCCGTGCCGGAGGCGTATACGGGTTATCTGACGGAGAATGACAAGGTGAATTTCACGGTGAGGGCGTTGCCGAACAGAACGTTCACCGCGCAGGTGCGGCGGCTGGCGGGGGCGTTGGATGATCGTCTCCGTTCGGAGCGGACTGAGATGGATGTGTATAGTGATGACAAGACGTTGTTGCCGGGGATGGTGGCGGAGGTGGAGTTGCCGCTGCCTGCGAAGGACAGCACGTTTGTTGTTCCCAGTACGGCGGTTGTTAATGGGACGGAGCGACTGTTTGTGATCCGGGAGACGGCCGATCATAGAGCGGAATGGGTTGATGTGCAAACGGGGAGGTCACAGGGCGGGAAGACGGAGGTGTTTTCCAAAGAGTTGAAGGAGGGGGATGTGCTGATCAGGAAGGGTAGTGAGGAGATCAGGGATGGGATGCAGGTGCAGTGAGGGGTGGGGACGGAGGCCGGGGCGCGGTTAGCGGACCTGATTGTGGATAGTGGATGAGGAGTTGGGGTGACCGGCGATGAAGCTGCTGGTGGGTGGGGCGGGGGTCCAGTAGTTTCCGGACATGATGATCATGTCGAGTATTTTGATGGTATTGTCGTAGTAGTCGAAATCTTTCAGCTTGAAATGTTGGATATAGTCCCATAGCTTGTTGAGCCATTCCTGGTTATCGGGGTTGGACATGGCGGCGACGGCAAAGGGGCAGATGAAGCAAAGGGCTTCGAAATAGCGGTGGGGCAGGTCTTCGCCGGAGAGGTTATAGCCGGCTGAAATATTGTCGGGGTTGCCTTTGGTGGTTGCCTGGATCCATTTGTTGATGCGGGCGAGAAAGGCGGCGGCGCGGGGGTCGCCGGATACGAGGTAGTCGGCGCCGATATGCCAAGGCACGCGGCAGGCGTTGAAATTGTATACTCCATCGTATTTAGATTCCAGATAATTCGGTTGTACGGGTTGTGCGAAGATGTTGGCGTCATCGGTATCCGTTTGCGGGAAGGGGCCGGTACCGGGGGCGGATTCGACCGTTCCGGGGAGGGGGCTTTCAGGTTTTGCGGGGCCGGAGGTTTGGGGTTTTGCGAGGCTGGAGATTTGGGGTTTTGCGGGGCCACGTTCGGGTGAGAAGCGGATATTCTTGATGAAGTCGGGCACCAGGCCGACTTCGGGGCTGTAGGTATTTTGCAGGAAGCGAAAGACGCGGTAGTTGTTATCGATGACGGTATCCCAGAAGGGATCACCGGTGGCTTCGCGGAAGGCGCGCAGATGATCCGGCATATAGTCGGAGGACCGCATATCGAAGTAGTCCCGGCTGCGTGGTTTTCCGGTATTATCTTCCATGATAACATAGGTCTGCGGATTGACTTCCTGATGGCGGATCGCGTCGATCATGGCCAGCGCTTCCTGGCGGTAGGGGATATTGCTGTGGCGGCCCCACTGGGCGTCTGCCAGGAGCAGGGAGTAGGCGATGTCCATATCGCCGTCGGTGGCGGCGCCGCCGTCGAGACTGGTGCAATCCTTCACTTGTGTCCAGGCCATCAGGTGCGGGCTGGTGGTGCTTGGATGGGATTTGTAGAAGCGATAGAGGCGGTCATAGGTCTCCTGGGCGGTGGAATCGAAGCCGGCCATGAGTGCAACGATGACCATGCCGTAACCCTGGCCTTCCGAGACGCAGATATTGGAACCTTTGGAGCCTTCGAACCAAATGTAGCTTTCACCCGGGCGGCAGCCCGGAAGGACATAATGCCGCTTCCAGGCCGAATAGAAGGATCCGACGCTGTCGTCCATCTCTTCCTGACTGACATGGTTAGGTAATATCGTTCCCTGTTCGTAGGAGCTATGTTGAGGGAAGGGGTGGGAGGGCGTTGCCAGGTAGAGGGATGCGTCCTGCGGCGAAGCGGGGGATGCGGGGGCTGCGGCGGCGCGCTGACCGGGGGCTGCGGCGGCGCGCTGACCGGCGGTTGCGGCCATTTCAGGCTGCTGGGCTAAAGAAGGAAGGGTGATGGAGAGGGCTGTCAGCGATGGAGCCAGGATACGGAGAAAGGATGCAGTAATACACTTAATTTTTTGCATACTTGTTTGTATATTTCGCAGTAATAACATTTTCCTAACACTTACTGCCGATGCTGAAATTTTTTATGGTGCTGGTTGGTTTATGTTCCTTGTTAAGCCGGCCTGTTGCCGCAGCCGATTATACGGATCAGGAGGCGATGGCGGCCTGGGAGCATTGGAAACGTCAGCCCATAACAGAAAGCAATTTCCTTGCCATCTGTGATCTGATGCAGGACATCGGTAAATCGAATATCCGGATCAGCTATGAAATCCTCAGCGAGTATGTGCCGATGGTGCGGAAGACAGGGAACAGGGAATGGGTTCACATTTTACTGATGGGCTGGGCGCGGGCGAAGGAGGCGTTGTTGAGTTTCGAAGACGCTGAAGCTCTTTACCGGCAGGCCCTGGACAATGCTGCAGGCGATGTCCGGCGTTATGACGAGGTGATGGTCGGGATGTCGCTGATGTATGCGGAATGGGGGAAAACAGATTCGCTGGAGAAGTATGATTCGCTTGGTAAAATGAGTGCGGCGCGGGCAGGGGACAGGGAGAATTTATCTTTTCTTTATACGTTTGGCGCGGTGGGGCGAACAAGTGGCCCGGCGGGCCAGATCTCGGATACAGCTATGCTTGGCCGGGACCTGGAAAAGGCGATGCAGCTGGCAGCGGGTCTGGCTGACAAGAATGCGTTATTCACGGCGCGGTACAACTATGCTACGATCTATTGTCAAAATAACCCGCAGCGGGAGGTGACGATCCTGGAGTCCTTGCTGGAACTGGCGAGTGATCCGACACTGACGCGCAAGCCGCGGCTGTATGAGCGGACGGATTTCTATTTCCGGAATGCGACGCCCAGCATTTATTCGCAGCTGATGCAGGTGAACCTGTTGCTGGCGGACTATGAGAATGCTTCCAAGTTCGGCCAGCTGCTCTATGATGCGGTAGTTGCGCCGAATCCACACGCGCCGCAGGCGCCGTTCTTCAATTCGGAGCTGGCCATGGTGAAGGCCTATCAGGGGCAATACGATTCTGCGCGGCGATATCTCGATCGGGCGCGGGTGCTTTTCGGCGTGCCGGAGAATAAGATCCCCTATCCCAGCTACTTCCTGGCTGCGGGGATGGTGGCCGAGGCGGAAGGGTTAAAAGAGCGTGCGTTGGAGGATTATGCCGTGGCGTACCGAATGGGCGGCATGGCGGGCATACACCTTATGCCTTCCGATCTCTACTATGCGCATGGGTTGGTTCTGACGGGGCATCTGGATGAAGCCGAAAAGATATTGTCGAGATTGCGGCCCCAGGTGTCCGCGCATACCTATTCTGCTTTCGGCTATTATTATTACAAGCATTATGCCGAGTTGGAAAAGGCCAAAGGAGACTATGCAGGGTATGGGCGGGCGCTGGAGATGTGGTATGCCATCAAGGATTCCCTGACCAGTCTGAACCATTACCGGGCGATCCAGGAGATCGAGGCAAAGGTACGGCTGCGGGACAAGGAGCAGCAGATCACGCGGCTGCGGCTGGAGGGTGAGGCGGAGGAGCGGGAGACGAGGTGGGAGCGGGTTTTTTTCGGGGCGGTGCTGGGGTTGAGCGTCATCCTGGTGGTATTGTGGGTCGGCAGGATACGCAAGCAGCACCGGATAGGGGTTATGCAGGGTGCCATCGATGCGGAGGAGCGGGAGCGGCATAAGATCGCCGATCAGCTGCACGATGAGGTAGGCGGGCTCTTGTCGCTTGCCACGCTCAATCTCTCCTCTACGCTGGATAAGGGGCGGAATGATGCGGGATCCGAGGAAAAATTGCAGAAGACGCAGGATGTCTTGTTCATGGTAGCGACGACGATCCGGGAGCTCAGTCACCGCCTCACGCCGCTGGCCATTGAAAAATATGGTTTCAAGCGGGCGTTGGAAGACCTGGTTGAAACGATCAATATGAGCGGAAAGCTGGCGGTGCAGCTGGTGGTGGTCGGGTTCGGGGATACGGACAGCTATGCACCCGCCTTTTTGAATGATCTGTACCGGATGGTGCAGGAGCTTTTGCACAATGTCGTGAAGCATGCGCACGCGGCTCATGTCCTGGTAGAATTGGTCGAGCACGACCACGAAGTTTCCGTTGTGGTGGATGATGACGGGATTGGCATCAATAAAGATAATGCAGTAAAGGGCAAGGGTTTGGAAACGGTGCGCTCAAAAATTGCGTATCTTAAGGGCCGGGTCGGGATCGAGCGGAAGAAAGAGGGCGGGACGCTCATCGTGATAGAATTGCCCATTGTACAAAAGGTATGAAGATCATAATTGCAGATGACCATCCGTTGCTGGTCGACGGGCTAAGGCGGATGTTGGAGGAAATGGAAGGCGTACAGGTGCTCGAACCGGTGAACAATGGCCGGCAGCTGCTGGCGAAACTTCGGGAGCAGGCAGTTGACATGGTCTTGCTGGACCTGCATATGCCGCAGCTGGATGGGCTGGAAACCTTACGGGTCCTGCAGACGGGATTCCCCGCGCTTAAGGTACTCATCTTCACCAATTACAATCAGCCCAAGTTATGGCGTGAAGCCCGCAGTCTCGGTGCAAGGGGTTATTTGTTGAAGAGCTGTACGGCGCAGACCTTGAAGGAAGCCGTGCTGACCGTATCGGATGGCGGCACCTGGTTCGATGAAGGGGGGGCGATACCGGAGTCGGAGGATCCTGCTTTTGCAGACGATTTCATGAAAAAATATCAGATCACACCGCGGGAGGTGGAGATCATCCGGAAGATCGCGCAGGGTTACACGACAAAGGAGATCGGGGAGCAGCTTTATGTCAGTGAGTTCACGGTGAATGCGCATCGCCGTAATATCTGCCGGAAGCTCGATATTTCTACGCCGGTCGGGCTTGTCAATTTTGCCAAGGAGCATGGGTTGGTGTGAAAATCAGGCTGGGGTGAAAATTAGTTAGGAGTAACTATTTCCCGGTTGGGATTAACGCTTGAAATTTAGGCCCTAAAAGCTGAAGTTTATGAGGGTGCTCCTATTTCGAATGCTGAAGATGAACTGTTGTTCCCTGCTCTTTGTGCTGATCGTCCTCTTGTCGTTCTGCTCCGCCGGGCGTGCGCAAGGTTATTTGGAAGGCCCTGGTTACGGACCTGGCCTGGCGGACAAATCTCCCACTCCTTCAGAATACCAATCGTACAACCGCTCGATCAGCCTGAACGTGGGATATTCATTACACCACATCGTCGGCGCGTTCAAACGGACATAATCGGAGACATTTCACGGGCATAATCGGGGACATTTCAAATAATCGGTGACATTTCAAAAACTTTTTCGATGAAACAATTACTTGTGACTTTATTGATGGCGGGCTCCGTGTCAGCCTGTCTTTCGCAGGATGTCCACTGGGGTGTCCAGGGGGGCTTGAGTTTGTCCGGCGGGATTGCCCGCGAGACAGGTGTGGTGATCCATGGAGATCCGGGCGTGGGCTTTGCGCTGGGGGTACTGGCGGATATTCCGCTCACGAATCCCCGCTGGTCTGTCCGGCCGGCGTTGAGTTTCCAGCGGGAGACGTCGAATGCGGATATCTTCGATGACAATACGTTCATCCGGGTCAGCTATTTCAATTTGCCGGTCGACCTGGTGTATCACCCGGATCTTGCGAACAAGAAGTGGATATTCGGGGCGGGCCCCTGGTTTGCGTATGGGCTTTCGGGAAAGTATACACAGCAGGGCTATACGTGGAAGATCGATTTCGGGTCCGCGGAGACGAATGATGCGCATCGGCTGGACCTTGGACTGGATCTGCTGGCGGGTTATCAGCTCAAGCCGGATATGATGCTGACGGCGAAGTTCGATTACGGGTTGCTCGATGTCTCGGCGCAGCCCGATTTCGTCACGATCTATACCCGCAGCTTCGCGGTGAACTTCGTGTACTGGCTGCCGCAAACGATGATGGCAAAGAAGAAGTGAGAAGGGAAGGGGCGGCGTGAATGTTTATTTTAGTTTATTTTACAATAATGATTTGTTTGGCGATTACGTTTTGGTTGTCCGTGAGGCGGACGATGTAGTCGCCGGAGGCGAGATGACCGTTGCCGGCGAGTGATATCTGCTGGCGACCCTGGAGGGCGGGCCAGTCCTGCGCGAGGATCCTGCGGCCGTTCATATCATAGACTTCGAGACGTGCCTGGTTGATGGAGGCCGGCGCATCGACGGTGATCTGGCCATTCTCGACCATGGTAGGATAGATCCGGATGCCGCCTGTCGACTGCTGCATGGGTAATTCGACGATACTGGAATAGCTTGCAAAGCCGTCGCGATCTACCATCTTCAACCGATAATATACATCACCGTTATAGCTGAACTGATCGGTATAGCTGTATTGCTGGAGGTTAAGGCTGTCCGGTTTGGCGTTGACGGTGGCGACGTCTTCAAAATCCTCTTCGTCGGTACTACGCTCGATAACGAAATGGTCGAAATTGACGGCGTTGGAAGTCGACCAGGTCAACAGTGCGTTGTTGTTCGGCTGCAGGGCGGCGGACCAGGTGCTTAGGGTGACGGGGAGCGTCACGAAGGTATTGGTATAAGTGACGCGGTCATAGCCGCCGTTCTGGTAATATTCGAGCACCGTGTTGTAGGTCCCGGCGGTCAGCGTGGTGGTATAGGTAGCCGTTGTATAGGACTGATCCTGCCATTCGTTGATCACCCAGGTATTCCCGCCGTCGATGCTGAACCGGAAGCCGTCATCGCCGCCGACGGTGAACGTGTACTTGCCGGCTACCAGTGTTTGTTGCAACATATAGATGGCGCTGAACTGGTAGTTGCTGACGACGCATTGAGTAGTGTTGAATGTATTGTTGTTGTTGCCGGTGGGGTTGCCGAAATTTTCGTCGAAGGAAGGGCTGGACGCGGAACCTTCGGTGGTCGATCCTTTGTAGGTCTGGAAGGCCATGCCCTG
>DATJMG010000232.1:0-3173 GCA_035508835.1 Puia sp. | reverse complement strand
CAAGCCCCGCTGGGTTATGCCAATAAAATTACCGAAGACGGCAAAAAGTATATCGCGCCAAAAGAGCCGGAAGCCGGTATTATGCAATGGGTATTCAAATCGCTGGTCACCGGTCAATATACGGTAGAGCAGATTTTCAAGGAGGCGCAGCTAAAAGGGATCAAGGTCGCAAGATCGAACTTTTGGGTTAGCTTGCGCAATCCAGTGTATTGTGGGAAGATCTACATCGGCCCCTATAAAGAGGAAGCGGCCCGGCATGTACCCGGATTGCATGAGCCGATAATTTCCGAAGCATTGTTCTACGATGCGCAAGACTACCTGGACGGCAAAAAGAAGAACTTCCGGACGAAGCTCGGTGCTCAGGATATTTTGCAGCTTCGCGGCTATCTCCTTTGCCCGAGGTGCGGCAAGCTTTTGACGGGTAGCGCGTCCAAAGGCAACGGCGGTGAGTATTTCTATTATCACTGCGTTTCCTCCTGCGGTGCGCGTTTTAAGGCACAAAATGCGAATGACCTTTTTTGCCGGGAGCTACGGAAATATATTCCCCGGCCCGGCATGGAACAAGCCTACGCCCGTGTTCTCAATACCGCCTATAAGATCAGGACCAAAAGCCAGCGGGATGACATGAAGGCCCTGACAGATCAGATTGACATGGCTAACATGGATATTTCCAAAGGAAGGAAACTGCTGTTGAAAGAAGAAATAGACGCCCACGACTTTCGGGAGATCAAGCGGGAAAATGAGAAAAAGATCGAAATACTCGAAGCCCGGTTAATCGAGGTTTCCAGCCTGTCTACGAACATAGAGCCTATGTTGGAAAAGGCCGTTTCGAATCTGGCCCACCTGGACGAACTCTATAAGGAAGGTGACGTAAAGCGGAAGCGTGTTATCATTGGTTCGATTTACCCCGAAAAACTCACTTTTGACGGTTTCCAATATCGAACCACGAGGGTCAATGAGGCCGTCGAGCTAATATACACGCTGGATAAAGGTTTCAGCCAAAAAGAAACAGGACAAACCAAAGAAGTTTTTGATTTGTCCTGTTTGGTGCCCAGAACAGGAATCGAACCTGCACTTTCTTGCGAAAACCAGATTTTGAGTCTGACGCGTCTACCAGTTCCGCCATCTGGGCAATGCCGAATTCCGGGGCCGGAAGGCGCGGAAAAATCGGGACGCAATATTACGGAATCGGCGCGGCCCGGCCAAAAAGGGATAAAATTTCTACCTTTAGCGCGGTCCCGATCGTCAGATTGGGGGGTGAATGGTCAGACGGGGGACGAGTCGTCATATGGGCGGTGAGTGGTCAGACGGGGGCGAGTGGTCAGATAGGGTCGAATGACTAATCAGGGGGCGAATGGCTAAATCAGAAATGGATGATAACGATAGGCTTATTGCGTGAAGGCAAGGTACCGGCAGATAACCGTGTGGCGTTGACGCCCGCTCATTGTAAATGGATCCACAAGAATGTACCGGGGGTCAGGGTGCTGGTGCAGGCATCGCCGGACCGGTGTTATTCGGATAAGGAGTATCATTCAGCGGGCGTGGAGGTCCGCGAGGAGATGGGGGATTGCGATATCCTGCTGGGTATTAAGGAAGTGCCGGTCAGGGATTTGTTGCCGGGGAAGACCTATCTCTTCTTTTCCCATACGAAAAAGATGCAGCCGTACAATCAGGGGATGTTCCGGGCCATCGTGGAGCGGCAGATCACGCTGATCGACTACGAATGCCTGGAGCATGACGACGGGCAGCGCATCCTGGGGTTCGGGTTTTTTGCGGGGGTAGTCGGCGCGCACAATGGCATTATGGCTTATGGGCTGCGTACGGGCCGGTACGCGCTGGGTCGGGTATACCGGCAGCAAAGTTTTCGCGAGCTGATCCATACTTATTTCGGGCTGAAGCTGCCGGTTATCAAAGTGGTGCTGACGGGTTCGGGCCGCGTGGCGCACGGTGCGCTGGAGGTCATGAACCTGCTGGAGATCGTCGAGGTCGAGCCGGATGAATTCCTGGAGCGGAACTTTCACTATCCGGTCTTCACTCAATTAAAGGGGGCCGGGCTTTATGCGGATGCGCGTACGGGTGAATATCACCGGGACGATTTTCATAGGAATCCGCAGAACTACCGGTGTAAATTTCTTCCTTTTGCTGCGACGGCCGACATCCTCATCAATGGGATATATTGGGACCGGAATATGCCGCGGTTATTCGAGTGGCACGACCTGGAGGGAGACGACTTCACTATCCGGACGATCGCCGACATCACCGATGACCGGGAGGGTTCGGTACCGTGTAACCTGGGCGATTCCGCCATGGCCGATCCCGTGTATGGCGTAGACCGGAAGACCAGGCTTCGGACCCCGCCTTATCTACCGGGTTCTGTCGATGTGATGGCGGTCGGAAACCTTCCCAATGAGCTCCCCAGGGATGCTTCCAGGTATTTCGGGGAACAATTGATCAAGCATGTGTTGAATGACCTGTTGCGGGGCGGGTCGGTGATCATCGAGCGTGCGACGATCGTAAGAGGCGGAGAGCTTACGGCGCCATATCGGTATCTGGCTGAATACGCGAGGGGAAATGGAGGTAGTAATCTTTCAGCAAGTCAATAAAGTCTTCCGTATAGGCGCCGGCGTTGTCCCAGATGGTGAGTTCGGTCATCGGGATGAATCTGTCCGGCCGGCGGGAGAAATGGAGGATGCTGCGAAAGAAGTCGTGCCGCGGAGTTTGTCTGACCAGCAATTTCTCCCGGAGGGTGAACCCGTATCGGGTGGAGGCCTGCTCTTCAAACCATGTGGTGCGGTGATAGGGCAGGAGGACGCCAAATGAGCCCTTATAGGACAGATTTGCGTCAATAGCCTGCAGCAGTTCCGCAAGGGTCAGTTCCTTACTGTGCCGGGCCAGGTTGGCGGCTTCCGATGTTGCAGGGAGATCGTTCTCAAAGAACGGGGGATTGCTGATGATGAAATCGAATTTGGCGGGAAAAGAAAACGAGCGAACGTCGCCGGGGTAGGCTTTGAGCAGTTGCCGCCAGGGGCTGTTGCCGATATTTTCCTTTAGTTGACGGAAGGCATCGAGGTCGATCTCTATGCCCAGGATCTCACCTTTATGTTTCTGGGCCAGCATGAGCATAAGCAGGCCCGTACCGCTGCCTATATCCAGCACATGAGCGTAGCCCGGCG
>DATJMG010000231.1:0-6824 GCA_035508835.1 Puia sp. | reverse complement strand
CTACAACCCGAGCAATAACGAGATCGTCCTCCCCGCCGGCCAGTTTGCGGTCCCGGGTAAGAAAGACGACGAGCTCGATGATGCTTTCGTTTATGGCTACGCGGCCGCTTCGACGATCGGCCACGAGATGACCCATGGCTTTGACGACGAAGGCCGCCAGTACGACGCCGACGGAAACCTCCACGAATGGTGGCAGCCCGCTGACAGCGCCCACTTCGTCCAACACGCCGCCCTGATCATCCGTCAGTTCAACGAATTTAATCCCGTAGATACCCTCCACGTCAACGGCGACGCCACCCAGGGCGAAAATATCGCAGACCTCGGCGGCCTCGTGATCGGCCTGGATGCATTCAAAAAGACGGCCGCTTATGCAAAAGGAGAAAAGATCGGCGGATTCACGCCCCTCCAACGTTATTTCCTCGGCTACGCCTATGGCTGGCTCTACCAGGAACGTAAGGAAGCGCTGGCCTCGCAACTGATGACCGACGTCCACGCCCCTGCCAAAGAACGAGTCAACGGACCCTTGGCCAATATCCCCGAATTCTATGAGGCCTTTGGCGTTAAACCCGGCGATAAAATGTACCGCCCCGATAGTTTAAGAGTAGTTATTTGGTAGCCGGCTTCTTCCATAAGCCCTCGATCTGCTCCAGCGTCTTGCCCTTGGTCTCGGGAACCAGCTTCCACATAAAGACCGCGGACAGGATCCCCATGACGCCGTATATCCAATAGGAGAATCCATGATGGAACTTGCCCGTCAGCCAGCTATTGTCATTCATCATGGGGAAGGTAAGCGAGACCACCCAGTTGGCGATCCATTGCGCCGCCACCGCGATCGACAACGCACCCCGGATGCTGTTGGGGAAGATCTCGGCCAGCAGGACCCAGCAGACCGGGCCCCAGCTCATCGCAAAAGCCGCCGTGTACGTCAGCATAAAGATCAGCGCGAGAAGACCCACGTTACCCGAATAGAAGGCAAAGCCCAGCGCCAGCATGCTGACCGCCATCCCGATCGACCCGATGATCATCAGGGGCTTCCGCCCGAATTTGTCTACAGTCACGATCGCCACTACCGTAAACACTCCGTTCACGATCCCCACAATGATCGTCTGCAGCAGCGAACTGTCCGTCGATGCCCCCATATTCCGGAAGATATTCGCAGCATAATACAACACCGCATTGATCCCCACGAATTGCTGAAAGACCGACAGCATGATCCCGATAAAGATCAAAAAGAACCCGTATGACAGCCAGGGCGCATTCTTCTCATGCAATGTCCCTTTGATCTCGGCAAGCGTCGCCTCGGCCTGCGAATGCCCGGCAATCTTCTCTAACACCCTCAATGCCTTATCGTCACGGCCCTTCATGGCCAGATACCGCGGCGTCTCCGGTACAAAGAACAGCAGCGCAAAGAACAGCCCCGCCGGGATCACCCCGGAGAAAAACATCCATCGCCACCCCTCCGTGATCAGCCATTGCTCATCTCCTTGCCGGGCAATAAAATAATTGACGAAATAAATGATCAACATACCCGAGATGATCGCGAGCTGGTTGAACGACACCAGCTTGCCCCGCACCCGCGCCGGCGCGATCTCCGCAATATACATCGGCGAGATCATCGACGCAATCCCCACCCCGATCCCCCCGATGATGCGGTAGATCACGAAAGAGTATACATCCAGCGTCCCGAAGAAATTGAAGCTCTCCGGCCGCCACGCGCCGATCGCCGACACGAAGAAACAGACCGCCGAAAGGATCAGCCCGTTCTTCCGCCCGATCGATTTCGACAGGAAACCCGCCGTCGCCCCGCCGATCACACAGCCGATCAGCGCGCTGGCAATCACGAACCCCTTGATCGCATTGGCCGTATCCTGCAAGTCTGCGGCCGCGGTCGGAACCGGATGCCCCACGAACGACACCGCCCAGATCGCGAGCGCCGCGAGCAAAACCATACTGACCACCCCCCCTTTCGCAGCCCCCCATAACTTGAGGATCTGCCCGCTGATCACCAGCAGCACAATAAACAACACCACGATCAGCAGGCTTTTATACTGCGTGATCATCGCCGCCGCATAGTCCCCGCGGGCAGCGTCCGTGATCGGCGTGATATAGAGGGCCGTCAGCGACTTCTCTGCCCCATTCACTACCGCCGTATCATACCCGAAAAGCAGCCCGCCCAGAGCCGCAACCAACGTCAGCAGGGTGAGATAAACCTGGTTTACTTTAGTATAGGAGGTTGTGGCCGAACCGGCCGATGTGTCGATCATTACCATATCACAAGCATTTGTGTGCGCCAGCCGGCGCCGTTTAGATATACCGATTGATCAGATTCTCCATATACTCCTGCCGCCCGCTGATCACTGCAGGCTCACCATGCGCGACAGCCAGATCCCTCAGCTTTTCCAGCGTCAGCCCGCCCTTCTCGTACGCCGCACCCTCCCCACTGTCATACGACGCATACCGGTCCGCCCGCAACTTCTTATACTCCGATTTCGAAAGGATCGTATCCGCCACCACCAGCGCCCGCGCAAACGTATCGACACCCCCGATATGCGCATGGAAGAGGTCCTCCGGATCGGTAGAATTACGCCGCCGCTTCGCATCGAAGTTGATCCCGCCGCCCTTGAACCCACCGGCCTCGAGGATGATCAGCATGGCCTCCACCAGCTCGTTTATATTCGTCGGGAACTGATCCGTGTCCCAGCCGTTCTGATAGTCGCCCCGGTTGGCATCCATCGACCCCAACAGTCCCGCATCCGCCGCGACCTGGATCTCATGCGTAAACGTATGACCCGCAAGCGTGGCATGGTTGACCTCGACATTCAACTTGAAATCCCCGATGAGATTGTATTGCCGCAGGAATCCGATCACCGTTGCACAGTCATAGTCATATTGATGTTTGGTCGGTTCGCATGGTTTGGGCTCGATAAAGAAGGTGCCCTTGAAACCCTGCTTGCGCGCATAGTCCCTGGCCGTTTGAAGAAAGCGCGCCAGATGCTCCTGCTCCCGTTTCATGTTCGTGTTCAGCAGACTCATATAACCTTCCCGCCCGCCCCAGAACACATAGTTCTCGCCGCCCAGCGCGATAGTCGCATCCAACGCGGCCTTTACCTGCGCAGCAGCATGCGTCAACACCCGGAAGTCAGGGTTCGTGGCCGCCCCGTTCATGTATCGCCGGTGCGAGAACAGGTTGGCCGTACCCCACAACAACTTGACCCCGCTGGCCTTCTGCTTTTCCAAAGCATAAGCCGTCAGCGTTTGCAGCCGCTTCTCATTGTCCGCAATGTCGTTCGTATAATCGACAACATCGACGTCGTGGAAGCAATAATAAGGCAGGTCCAGCTTCGTAATGAACTCAAAAGCCGCATCCATCTTGTCCTTCGCCCGGCCAACCGCATCCGCCTTCCCATTCCACGGATAAAGATGGGTCGGCTCGCCAAAAGGATCGGACCCATTGCCCACAAACGAATGCCAATAGGCTACCGCAAACCGCAGGTGATCCTTCATCGTTTTGCCGCCAACCAACTTGTTGGCATCATACCAGCGATAGGCCAACGGATTGCCCGACCCCGGCCCCTCGTATTTGATCTGGCCCACCCCCTTGAAAAATTCTTTCTGTCCCGTAATAACTGGCATTTTAAGTATATTTTTTATTATAAGAATTTGCTCAACTTCTCCTTCCACCTCAAATACAACTCCTCATAGTTCGACCCCCTCGCCGGCTCAATCCACTCGAGCGGCTTCAACCCCGCAAACGCCGCCTTCCCGTCCGGGAAGATCCCGGCCCCGATCCCGGCGCCCAACGCAGCCCCGACACTACCATCGGAATTATACAACTCCACCGGCACCCCGGTCGCATTCACAAATGCTTCCCTGAACACCGGACTGAGAAACATATTGGCCTTCCCCGCCCTGATGACCGACGGGCTCATCCCATTCTCCCGCATGATATCCAACCCATATCGGAACGCAAACGCAATCCCTTCCTGACTGGCCCGATAGACATGCGCCGGCCCATGAAGATTCAGGTCGATATCCAGCAACTGCGCCCCGATGATGCTGTTCCTGAATATGCGCTCCGCGCCATTCCCGAAAGGCAAGACCGTCAACCCCGCACTCCCCGGCCCGATCGCAGCAGCCGCGGCATTCAACGCAGCATAATCCCCGCTCCCGATCAGATCCCGGACCCACCGGTTCATGATCCCCGCACCATTGATGCACAATAACACCCCGATCCGCCGCACCCCCGCCCCGATCTGCCGCACCCCCGCCGCCGAAACACTGCCCCCCGGCACCGAACCTCCGCCCCCCGCCGCCGAACCACCGCCCCCTGCTCCCCCCGCGATATAATTCACATGCGCAAAACTATTCACCCTCGACCCCTTATCATACCCCAGCCGATCGCTCACCCCATAGATCACTCCCGACGTCCCCGCCGTCGCCGCTACCTCGCCGGGCTCCATTACATTTAACGATAACGCATTATTTGGCTGATCCCCTGCCTTGTAAGTAACCGGAATGCCCGGCTTTAACCCCAGCGCACCCGCTACATCCGCCCGCACGAAGCCATGCGTTGCGAATACCGGTTTCACCACAGGGATCATCACCCGGTCAAAACCAAAAAAGGAAAACACATCCTCCGATAGCCCGTCCGTCACAAAATCCCACCAGATTCCTTCGGAGAGCGCCGAAACAGTAGTCGTCTCCTCCCCCGTCAACCGCATGGAAATATAATCTCCCGGTAACATCACCCGAAAGATCCGCTCATAGATCGCAGGTTCCTTATCCTTGACCCACGCGAGCTTGGCCGCGGTAAAATTGCCGGGGGAATTCAGCAGCCGCTCCAAACACCTCCCCTCCCCGATCCCCTCAAACGCCTGCTCCCCATACGACACCGCCCGGCTGTCACACCAGATAATGCTGTCCCTCAATACCCGCCGTTCCTTGTCGACCACCACCAATCCATGCATCTGATAGGCAATCCCGATCGCCGCAATATCTTTCGGATCATACCCGCCTGACGAATGCGCCTTGAGGACAGCCTGCCGTACGTTCTCCCACCAGAGCTCCGGGGACTGCTCCGCCCAACCTGCACGCCGGACCGTGATCGGCACCTCCGCCGCCGGAAAAGTTGCGGAAACAAGCACGTTAGCTGTGGTCGCATCCACTATGGACACCTTGATCGAAGAAGTGCCCAAATCAATGCCTAATAACAACATGGAGTAAATATAGGACCGTTTTGGCTATATTGTAACCGATTGCAGGATAAATATTAAAATTCTTATTTTACGCCCCGCGCCCTTACTTTTACATCGCATGACAGGAAAAAAGGATATAACCATCTATGATATTGCAAAACAACTTGGCCTTTCACCGGCTACCGTAAGCCGGGGGCTGAAAGACCACCCCGCCATCAATATCAAGACCCGCAAACGGATCATGGACACCGCAAAGGAAATGGGTTACCGCTCCAATAGCTTCGCCAGTAACCTGCGGATGCAAAAAACCAATACCATCGGCATCATCGTCCATGAACTGAAGAGCCAATTCATCAGCTCCGTCCTCGCCGGGATCGAAAAGGTCGCCACGGAAGCGGGCTACGATCTGATCATCGGCCACTCCTCGGAGACTTACCGGAAAGAAGCCGCCAACGCCCATAACCTCTTTCACAAACGCGTCGACGGCCTGATCGCGTCGCTCGCCTTCGATACCCGCGACATGGATCATTTTGACCCTTTTGTGCAAAAAGGCATTCCGATCGTCTTTTTCGACCGCGTGGAAGAATTCGCCTACGGGACCCGCGTAATAATCGATAACGTAAAAGCAGGCTATGAGGCTACATCCCACCTCGCAGCCCAAGGCTGCCGCCGGATCGTCCATATTACCGCCAACCTCGGACGGAATGTCTATGCCGGCAGATTGAAAGGCTACAAACAGGCGCTGGCCGACTATGGCCTGCCGTTTGACGCCAACCTGCTCATCGTCAACGACCTGAGCGAAAGCGCCGCCATCCGGACCGCCCGCCAGGTCCTCACCATGAAGAACCGCCCGGACGGGGCCTTTATCACCAATGATTTTTTTGCCGCCTTGTTCCTCCAGACACTCAAAGAAGGCGGCCTGCGCATCCCCGAAGACATCGCCATCGTAGGCTTTAATAATGACGCGATCTCCCGGATCATCCAACCCAAGCTGACTACCATCAACTACCCCGGTGAAGAAGTCGGGGAACAAGCCGCCCGCTGCCTTCTCGACCACCTTACCGGCCTCTCTTCCGCCCGTTCCACCGACACCATCATCATTCGCTCGGAGCTGATCATCCGGGATTCCTCGCTGCATCGCAGGATCTAAACAACCTTTTTTCTCCCCACCGACCACCTCTCCAACAATTGCATGAGCTCATCCAACCGCACCGGCTTGCAGATATAATCATCCATCCCCGCCGCCAGACACTGCTCCCGGTCCCCCCGCATCGCATTGGCCGTGAGCGCAATCACCACCGGCTGCCGATACCCCTGCCCCCGGATCACCTTCGTCGCCTCGAGCCCATCCATCTCCGGCATCTGCACATCCATCAGGATCAGGTCATACCCCCCACCCCCAACCGAACCCGCGCCCCCCCGACCCGCCGCCGCTTCCACCGCCTCCAGACCATTTTCCGCACAATCCGCCTCATACCCCAGGTTGCCCAGGATATGCACGATCAGCTGCCGGTTGATCACATTGTCCTCCGCGACGAGAATGCGGAACGGGAACGCCTTCGCAAATGCTTTGCTCATCACCCGCTGCTCCCGCGGCGACGCGGTTGAACTTAATACCCCTGCCCGGGT
>DATJMG010000230.1:0-5608 GCA_035508835.1 Puia sp. | reverse complement strand
TTCCGGGGTCGCCTTACAGTCCGGATGCTTTACCGGGTAATCGCTCACAGCAGCCCGCTCGTCGCGCCGCCGTCTACGCTGAGGTTGTGACCTGTGATGTAGGACGATTTATCCATGGCGAGGAAGGCTACGGCGGCGGCGACTTCTGAAGGTTGGGCCACACGGCGCAGCGGCGTTTTTGAGGTAATGGCCTCGGAATGTCGTGGTTCTCCAAGGATTCCTTCCACCAGCGGTGTCGCTGTGAACCACGGGGAAACCGTATTCACCCGGATGGGGTAACGCCCCCATTCTACGGCAAGGTGACGGGTAAGCTGGATGAGTCCCGCTTTGGCCATCCCATATGGGGCTCCGGTATACAGATCGAAGGAGCCGGCTACGGAGGCTATATTGATAACCGAAGCATTATGGCCTTTCTGCAAAAAGGGCTGGAAAGCGCGGCAAAGTTCAAAAGCGCCAATGAGATCGATCTCCAGCACCTTTCGGTATTCTTCCTCCGTGTAGTCTGCTGCCCGCTTGCGAATGTTCATCCCGGCATTATTAACCAGCACATCGAGGAACCCCCATTGGCGGCCGATCCATTCCAGTAGTTTCTTCCGGTCCTGCTCCACCGCCACATCCGCAACCACACCGTGAACAGGGTGCCCCATTTGCAGCAGTTCCTGTTCCACTGCGGCTACGTCGGCGGCGTGACGGGCGGTAAATAACACTTCGGCGCCAAGTTCCAGAAATTCGTTCACGATCGCTTTCCCGATCCCTTTGGAGCCGCCCGTTACCAGCGCCCGCCTGCCTTTCAAATTCCAGGAATTCATATGCTGTGGTTCTTTGGCCAAATATAAAGGAACTTACAAATAATTGGTTATAAATTTCTTAGGTATTCCATGCGCATTCGATGGGTTATGGCAAGACCCATGGCACAAATATTTCAGCATCATTCTCAAAGTGTAACCCATGATCATAGATGCATTGATATTCTTTGCGTTCGTTTTACTTTTTCTCGTGGTGGGCGCCATAGTAGCGATTACCGCCCGCATCCGGCGCAGGAATATAGCCAGAAGCCCCGAAGAAGCGCTTAAAGCCGGCGAATTCACTTTTCTCCGGCAGAACTGGTTCCTGATCGTCTTGATTATCATTGTCATCAACCCCGTGACGATCCACTGGATGCGGGCGGCGGCGCATAAGAAAAACTACCGGGAGCAATTACGCAACCCGGAAAATGCCACCGGCAGCGACTCCAGCGGCGACACCACCTATCATGTCGCGGCTACACCGGATCATTGACGAGGATTCAAAAATGGCGGGCTTTGCAGGCTTAGTGCTGCATGCCCGCATCCAATTTGAAATATGGGCTCCAGGCCGCGAGGCGCCGGAGGAGGTCTTTGTTGGATTGGACAATTTCGGTGGCGACCGACTCCCTGGCAGGAACGATGATATATCCATAAGGCCCTTTGCCCGCGCCCAAAACACTATTACCAGAATTTACCAGCCACGGTCCCGACTGGGAATTGGGGTCGGTTCCGATATCGGCATCTTTTATATACTGGGCATAGAACATATAATGCGGCATGCTCATCGTCATCACATGTTCATCGCCCGGATTACCCGTATATACCCGCATAATGGGCGCCAGCATATAGCAGATCCCCGACCGGGCCGGCGCTTTGTAGATCCCACGCCGGATCCGTGAAATGACGCTGTCCCTGATCTGCTGCGGAGTGAACTTCCCCGACGCCCGCATGGCTGCTACATCCCGGTAGCCGACAAAAGTAGTCCGGGCTCCTGCGGCGTCAAAACCCATGGGCGCAAAAAGATCCTTCCGGAACTCACCCCACTCCCACTCGGTGCGGGAAACAAAACAGATAAAGCCGTTGGAACCCTGGCGGGCCACATAAAGACCTTTGGCCGGGTCCAGGAGATAAACGGTAGCTGCGGCGCGGAGATGTGAAGGCAGGGCGCTCAGCGCCAGCCGGGTCTCCAGGTCGGCCGGCATTTTGTCAAGCCGCCAGCCGGCAGGCGCTTGAGCCGGGCTCAATGCGGGTAAAAGAATGACTAGTGAAAGGATGTACTTATACATAGAAAAAATTTAGCCTGACCAATATAAGAAAGCCGGATCACCGCCATAAGGGGCGAATGCGACATTGAAGGGGTTATTTTGAGACATTTTCGTTATTTAAAACATAATCGCCAATTTGCACCGATCGGACAACGGGAATATCGAGATCGCCAAAAGAGGCAAAAATGTTAAAACGGTTTCCATGAAACTCAGTGTCATCATTACAGGCTCTACGGGCATGGTTGGAGAAGGCGTCCTCCTCACATGCCTGGATCACCCGGATGTAGAAAAGATCCTGGTCATCAACCGCCGGCCTGTCGGCCGGTCGCATCCCAAGTTGCAGGAAATCATCCATGGCGATTTTTTCAATCTGACGCCGGTCGAACCGCAGCTGGCAGGCTACAACGCCTGCTTCTTCTGCCTGGGGGTATCGTCAGTCGGGATGAAGAAAGAGGTATACCGGCATCTCACCTACGACCTTACGCTGAATTTTGCGCAGACGCTGGCCCGGCAAAGTCCGGACGCAGCGTTTTGTTACGTCACCGGCGCCGGTACGGACAGCACTGAAAAGGGCCGCATGGCCTGGGCTCGCGTCAAGGGCGCCACGGAAAATGCCCTGATCAAACTATTCAAACGCGCCTATATGTTCCGGCCCGGTTTTATGAAACCGACACCGGGGCAGCGTAACGTCAACCCTTATTACAAATATGTCGGTTGGCTATATCCGGTCAGCCGGGCGCTTTTTCCGGCGGGGGTCTGCACGATCAAAGAGGTAGGCATTGCCATGATCAAAGCGGCAAGTCTGGGCGCACCGAAAAACGTCCTCGAAGTGAAGGATATCGTGGCGCTTGCTAAAGACTAATTTAGCGGTCTCGATGAAGCAGGGCTGATCCGGGAACGCGAAGAGTGGACTAACTGGAAAAGTGATGGATCTCCGGCCGGTCTTTCCGTTTGAGCAGCAGGGCCGTTAACAGCGAAATAATGATCCCTACCGGTACGATCTCCAGGTAGGTGTAAAGTATCACCACCAGCGGATTGCGGTCATAGGTGTCCCTCATGCTCTCCATTTCCGCAACCTGTTTCTGCAAGGCGGCCTGGCTCAATTCACCGGATTTGACCTGCTGGATATGGGCAGCCGTATACTTATCCATAAAGTCAGGGATGAAGGCATAAAACTCGACCAGCCACACCGCTACATAGATCGTGGAGGCGATAAGCGTTATGCCGAGGGCAAGCCTTAGGGCTTTGCCGAAGCTGATCACCCCGTCGTTGTATTTGTCGCGGAAATTCCGGACTCCGACGTAGATCAGGGAAAGGGCAAGGATCATCGAAGCGTAACCCAGGACCATGCCTTCCCTGATCTCATGACCCTGGTTTGCCCAAAACAAGCTGAGCGCCATTAGTGTTCCGACAATGATCCCGGAGATCGAACCGAAAACAAGGATATTCCTTCTCATAAAAAAAATTTTGTTGCACCAAAAGTGCGTGATCGCCTTTTCATTCGGGTCATACTTTCGGGTGATTTTGAGGCAGCGGGCAAAAAATCCTCCTTTAGAAGGATAGTTCCTACATGATGATATTCAGTTTTTTGGCCTTGTCGATAGCCTGGGTCCGCCGCCGGACGTCGAGCTTTGTGAAAATGTTGGCGGCATGGGTCTTGACCGTATTGAGGGAAACGAAAAGCCTGGCGGCAATCTCCTGGTTGCTCAGTCCTTCGGCCATCAACTGCAGCACTTCGAGCTCGCGGACGCTCAGGCCCAGTCGGGCCAGCTCTTTTGCATCGATCGAACCTGGCTTTATAAATACCTCCCTTTCCACGACGATGGTCTGCGTTCCTGGGCGTGCCAGTTTGATCGCCAGCCAGATCCCGAGCCCGGTGAAGACGACTGCGATGGCGCCGCTGTAGAGCTCGATAGCCCGGTCCATAATCATATACCGCCACTCCAGCCATTTGAGGAGGAATAGCAATAGCGCGAGGGCAGCGCCGTAGAGAATGACGTGCTTGTGCCGGGCGAAGAAGCGCAGGATCATGGCCCAAAAATAGGAATTATTGTGCAGGGTCCGGGGTCGTGGGGATCTCCGGTTGTTGTTCCTCCTTCTCTTTCTTGAATTCCAGTTTACCGAACTTCCAGGTGAAGTTGATGCCGACAGACCGATAGGGGATCTGCCGAAGGCTGTTCAACGTAAAATTGGTGCCGGTCACCGCCAATTCCTGGTTGACATATTTGCCGATGGGGTTGGTAATCGTCAAGGCGATGCTGCCCTTTTTCTTCCAGAACTGTTTCCGCATGGCGACGCTATAGGTCGTGAAAGAAGGATACCGGCCCTGGATCTCGTTGCGGGCAGAACGGAAATTGCCGAAAAATTCAGCGATAAAAGTCGGGCTGAGCTGATAGGCGGCATTGAGGTTGACGCGGTAGTTGAAGCTGTTGACCGGTGGACCGCCGAGAGACCCGGTCACGATATAGCGGTCAAACACCGTAATATTCGATCGGAGATTCAGCTTTTTCCCAAGCGGCACCGATCCATAAATATTGAACCCATAGTTATTCTCCGAACCGATATTCATCGGCGTGCTCACGGAAACGTCGGTATAAACCGAATCTCCCAGGGTGAAGCTGCTGTAATATTGAATGAATGGCTGGATATCATGATCGGAGCGATGATAAAAGGCGACGATGTTCAGGGCGCTGCCTTCATCGAAAGACTTGGCGTATCCCAACTCGAAATGGTAAGCGTCTTCCGGTTGGAGCAAGGGGTTCCCGCGCGTGAGGTTTTTGGGATCGCTGGCGTTCGTGTAAGGGTTGAGATCCCGGTAGCCGGGACGTTGGAGCCGCCGCGCAAAACTCAGCTTGAGGGTCTGATCGTGCGGAAAGCTGTGGGACAGAATGACAGAAGGCACCCAGCTGTTATAGGCCGGGATATAGGTATCGGGTACCTCGGAAAATGAGGCGGCGGTCGTTGTCCGTTCGAATCGCAGGCCGGCCTTGACATCCAGGAAATGAAAAGCGGGAAAGCTCAAGGATGCGTACCCCGCATAAACATGACGTTCATAGACGAGTGAGTCGGATTGCGACGGATTGTATGGATAGAGATCGGTGGAATCGTCATATGAATAGACGGGTGAATTGCTCGTGATCCGCCGCAGTTGGACGCGCCCGCCGGTCTCCAGTCGGACCTTATCGCCAAAGGGTTCCGTGTAGTCCAGCCGGATATTGGTCTCGTTGTCATAACCCGAACTGTTCCCGATGGACCCGGCATAGGCTGAATCGCCGTCGGGGAGGCTTTGCAGTTGACCATAGGAAGCCGTGTTCCGGCCATAGGTGCCGTCGAGAGAAAGATCAAGCTCCCGGTCTTCCAGGGAAAAAGTGCGCTTGTAACGCGCGTTCCAGTCGAGGGAACGGGCGCGGAACCGGCTATTGTTGCCTACCAGGCTGCTGATCACATCTGCCGGCGCGGTTGCGGGCGGCGCATAGTCCGTTTCGATCTGCTGATAGGAACCGTGGTTATTGTTCCCGAAGCTGGAGTATTGCAATCCGCCGGAGAAGACATCATATT
>DATJMG010000229.1:0-5537 GCA_035508835.1 Puia sp. | reverse complement strand
AGCGGGCGGTGGCGGTGCGGAAGTTGTTGCGTACGTGGCAGCCGGCTATCAATTCGCTCACCGCGGACCAGTTCGTGAATAGCGAACTGGAGGATACGAAGTGGCTGGTGTTACGGAATCATGCGTCGGCGCGGCTGCGGGCGGTCGATCTGAAGGGGGTTGACGACTGGCTGATCTTCCGGTGGAGGACAGAGGCGCCGGGCGGGTCGTGGGCGATACATCTGGATAGTGTTCGGGGACCGGTCATTGCGGGGACCAGGGTGGATTCGACGGGCGATTGGAAGATAGCAGCGGTGCCGGTGAAGATGGAAAAGGGTGTCCATGACCTTTATATCACCTATGTCAATCCGGGGCTGCGCAAGCCGTATCAAAGCGGTTTGGTGTTCGACTGGTTCTGTTTCACCCGCCAGTTCCCCGGCGAGGGTCGGCCCGGTTACAGGGAGGAGAAGGCGGAGTTCTGGAGGCTTTTGACCGAGAAGGTGCCCACGACGCCGGTGATGATGGATAATCCGCCGGATATGCATCGGGTATCGAATGTTTTCGAGCGCGGGAATTGGCTGGTCAAGGGTGCGGTTGTCACGCCGGGGGTTCCGGCGGCGCTTAGCGGGTGTATGCCGAGGGGTGCGCCGGCCAACCGGCTTGGGCTGGCGATGTGGATGACGAGCAAGCAGAATCCGCTTGTATCGAGAACGATGGTCAACCGGGTCTGGGAGCAATTGTTCGGCACCGGTATCGCCGAGACCGTTGAAGACCTGGGGACGCAGGGCAGTCCGCCGACGCATCGGGCGTTGCTCGACTACCTGGCGTGGCAATATATGAATACGGATGCCTGGAGCCTGAAGCGGCTGTTGAAGGAGATCGTCATGAGCGCCACATACCGGGAGGATTCGCGGGTCAGTGAGGCGTCCCTGAAAGCTGACCCGTTCGACCGGTTGTATTCGCGCGGGGAGCGGGTACGGTTGAGTGCCGAGGAGGTACGGGACCAGGACCTGTGTATCTGCGGGCAGCTGTCGCCGGAGATGTATGGGCCGAGTGTGTTCCCGTATCAGCCCAAGGGGATCTGGATGTCGCCGTGGAATGGCGCGCAGTGGGTGGCGAGCAAGGGTGGCGAGCAGTACCGGCGGGCGCTCTATACGTATTGGAAGCGGACGGCGTCATATCCGGCGATGATCTCGTTCGATGCGACGTCGCGGGAGGTCTGTACAGCGCGGCGCATTCTGACCAATACGCCGTTGCAGGCCCTGGTTACGTTGAATGATACGGTATATCTGGATATGGCGAGGCATTTTGCCCGGCGGCTGGATAGTGTGGTGGGTGGCGGGCCAGGGCGGGAGATTGCGGCGGGATACAGGCGGATGTTGTATAAGGAGATTGCACCGGGGAAATTGTCGGTGCTGATGGGGTTGTACCAGGAGTCGGTAGCGCGGTTCGAGGCAACGCCGGAGGATGCGGGGAAGATATTGGGCGTTGAGGGTGTCGGTGATGCGAAGGCGGCGGCAATGGTCGTCGTGTGCAATGCGTTGCTGAATTTGGATGAAGTGATCACAAAAAATTAATTATGGGGAGAATTAATTATGGGCACAATCAATTATGAGGAGGCGGAGCGGCTGGCGCGGCTGCATTTTTATACCCGGCGGCATTTTCTGAAGGAGAGCGCTATGGGGTTGGGGGGTCTTGCGCTGGGTACCTTGCTGGGTTGTCACGGGAGGAGGGGTGCTGCTTCGAAAATTGTTTTTGATCCGGCGCATCCCCTCGAGCCCAAGCTCCCGCCCTTTCCGGGGAAGGCGAAGAGTATCATCTATCTGCATATGGCGGGGGCGCCGTCGCAGCTGGAGTTGTTCGATTATAAACCGGAACTGATGAAGATGGACGGGCAGGATTGTCCGGAGTCGTTGTTGGCGGGGAAGCGGTTTGCCTTTATCCGGGGGGTGCCCAAGATGCTTGGACCGCAGGCCCGGTTCGGGCAATGGGGCGAGAGCAGGGCGTGGGTAAGCGAGAACCTGCCGCATTTTTCGACTATTGTGGATGAGGTATGTTTTCTCAAGGCGGTGACGACCGACCAGTTCAACCATGCTCCGGCGCAGCTGTTGGTACATACGGGTTTTCCGCGGCTGGGGCGGCCCAGTCTCGGGAGCTGGGTCACGTATGGTCTCGGGACGGAAAACCAGGACCTGCCCGGATTTGTCGTGCTGACGAGCGGCGGGAAGTTCCCGGATGCGGGTAAGAGCGTCTGGGGCAGTGGGTTCCTGCCGAGTGTCTATCAGGGCGTCCAGTGCCGCAGCGAGGGTGATCCCGTGTTGTTCCTGAATGATCCGGCGGGGATGGACCGCGGGTTGCGGAAGGCTTCCATCGATGCGATCAATGCCGTCAATCAGCAGGAATTCGACGAATATCATGATCCGGAGATCCTCAGCCGGATCTCGCAGTATGAGATGGCGTACCGGATGCAGATCTCGGTTCCCGAGGTTATGAGCATTGCGAATGAGCCGGCGTATATCCATGAACTTTATGGGACCAGGCCGGGGCAGGCCACTCTGGCGAACAATATCCTGCTCGCCCGCAAGTTGGTGGAGAAGGGGGTACGTTTCGTACAGATCTTCGACTGGGGCTGGGACAGTCATGGTACGGATGCCAGTCTGGCGATCGACGTAGGCTTTATCAATAAATGCCGGCAGGTAGACAGGGCCATGACGGCGCTGATCCTGGACCTGAAGCAGCGGGGGTTGCTGGATGAGACACTGGTCATCTGGGGCGGGGAGTTCGGGCGGACGCCCATGATGGAGAACCGGGAAGGCAAGCCCAATCCGTTCAAGGGCAGGGACCATCATACGGATGCGTTCACGATCTGGATGGCGGGCGGCGGGATCAGGAAAGGATATGTTCACGGGGAGACGGATGAGATCGGCTACAGCGCGGTGTCAGGCAAGGTCGATACGTTCGATGTGCAGGCGACGATCCTGAACCAGCTTGGTTTTGACCATACCCGCTTCACCTATGATTTTCAGGGCCGGCCATTCCGGCTGACGGATGTGAAAGGAAATGTCATCAAAGAAATAATCGCATGATCAATCGAAAGCAATTTATTGCCGGGACGACGCTGGCAGCTACGGGTCTGTTATTGGATCTGGATGCCTATGCACAGCCGTTAGTGGCGCCGAATGTGCGTGAGGGGTTTCAGTTAAAGATATTAGCTACGGATTGGGGCTTTCCGGGGACGCTGGATGAGTATGGCGCGAAGGTCAAGGCCGCGGGATATGACGGCATCGAGATCTGGTGGTCGCTGGATCCGGCGCGCCAGGAGGCCGTGTTCGGGATGCTAAAGAAGTATGGACTGGAGGTCGGTTTTCTCTGTGCGGGGTCGGAGAGTGAGCCCAGGGAGCATCTCGGGCACTTTAAGAAGATGGTAGAGGGGGCGGCTCGAAATACCGTTCAGCGGCCCTTATATATCAACTGTCATTCCGGCCGGGACTATTTTTCATTCGAGGAGAATAAACCTTTTATCGATCTTACCACGGCGCTCACGCGGGAGACGGGGGTGAAGATCATGCATGAGACGCACCGGTCGCGGATGCTTTTCGCGGCGCCGGTGGCCCGGCATTATATGGAGTCCATTCCGGAACTTCGGTTGACCTTTGATGTCAGTCACTGGTGTAATGTCAGCGAGAGTTTGCTCGCCGACCAGCCGCAGACGGTGGCGCTGGCGCTCGAACGGACGGAACATATCCATGCGCGGATCGGTCATCCGGAGGGGCCGCAGGTCAGTGATCCGCGGGCGCCGGAGTGGCAGTCGGCGGTGGAGGCGCATTTCGGGTGGTGGGATACGGTCCTCCGGCGGAAGAGGCAGGCGGGGGAAGTGATGACGATACTGACCGAGTTCGGCCCCCCGGATTATATGCCGACGCTTCCTTACAGTCATAACCCGGTAGCGGATCAATGGGGGATCAATGCATACATGCTTCAAATCCTTAGGAAAAGATACGCCTGATGGCTGCGGTCCTTACTCTGATCGGGCGGCTGCATCCGCTTCTTGTTCATCTTCCTATCGGCATTCTTTTGCTGGGGGTCTTCCTGGAACTGTTGAGTTTGCGGGAACGCCATGCAGGGCTCAAGCCTGCGGCGGACCTGAGTCTGCTGATCGGGGTCGGTTTTGCCGTATTGTCCTGTTGTACGGGATGGCTCCTGTCGCAATCGGGTGATTATGACCCCGGCCTGGTGGTGGTGCATCAGTGGCTGGCCATTTCGCTCACCGTGGTATCGGCGGGGTTGTATTTTGTATTGCGGCGGCGGCCGGCCGGGCAGCGGAGGGCAGCGGGTACGGATCGGCGGTGGGAGGCGGTGTTGATGGGGGCCGTCGTGGTGCTGCTTGTCCTGACCGGGCATTGGGGCGGATCGCTTACGCACGGGCCGGGTTTTTTGACGGCGGACCCGGGGACTGAGGCATCGCGGCCGACGTTACGGCCGATAGCGGATATCAGGTCGGCGGTGGTATACAGCGATATGGTGCAGCCGGTGTTGCATGACAATTGCTATGGGTGTCATTCGGCCAGCCGGGTAAAGGGCGGGCTTCGGCTGGACGGGCCCGAGCGGATCCTTCGCGGCGGGAAGGACGGGCGGGTCATCGTTGCGGGTCAGGCGGCGGCGAGCCTGCTGATCAAGCGGATCTTGTTGCCGGTGGATGATGAGCATCATATGGCGCCCAGGGAGAAGGGGCAACTGACGCCGATGGAGATCAGGCTGCTGAGATGGTGGATCGACAACGGGGCTTCGTTCGATAAGCCGGTGGGCCGGTTGCCGGTCGATACGGGGATGGCGGCGGTTTGGCAGGCTTTCCATATGGGGACGGCGGGGCCGGTCGGCGATGCGGCGGTGATGAATGTGGCGGATAGTGATCTGCCGATGGGGCCGGTGGTTGCGGCGCCGGTGGATGCGGTGCGGCGGTTGCGGGCGGCCGGGGCGCTGGTCCTGCCGGTGGCGGAGGGGAGTAATTATCTCGAAGTGGATTGTGTTTCCGATACGCTGGGACCGGATGGGTTGAAGGCGATCCCCATGTTGAAGGAGCAGCTGGTTTCGCTCAGGTTCAGTTGGGTGCGGGGTGGTGATCAACTGGTGACGGCGGCCGCGGCTTGTCCGCGGCTCGTGCGGTTGTGGCTGGATCATACGGCGATCACGGGGGCGAATCTGGGGGAGCTCCGGGGGCTGGTCAATTTGAAGTATCTGAATCTGACGGGGACGGCGGTAGGAGCGGGCGAGGTGGTCCGGTTGAGGGGGGCGCCGAAGTTAGCGGAGCTGTATTTATATCAAACGAAAGTAGGGCGGGGGGACTGGGATGGGTTGAAGCGGGATTTTCCGCGGATGTTGATGGATTCCGGCGGGTATAAGATCCCGTTTTTGAGCACGGATACGGCGATCGTGCGGGTGAGGTAGTCGGTAATCGGGAAAGTCGAGACTATGTTTATCATCAATAATTATCCGGCGGCGGTGATCTGCTGCATTGTTACCATGTTTTGCTGGGGGTCGTGGGCGAATACGCAAAAACT
>DATJMG010000228.1:0-3673 GCA_035508835.1 Puia sp. | reverse complement strand
CCGCCACACTTTAATCATCTTATGAGCCAGTTCAGCCAGCACAACTTCGCCAATGAAAGAGCCCTTGTCAGAGTAGACTTCAATGTCCCGCTCGATGACAAATACAACATTACCGACGATACCCGGATCCGCGCTGCCATCCCTACGATCAGGAAGATCCTCGACGACGGCGGCAAAGCCATCCTGATGAGCCACCTCGGCCGGCCCAAGGACGGGCCCACCGAAAAGTACTCGCTGAACCATCTCGTGCCTCATTTGCGGAAACTGTTGAAGACCCCCGTCATCTTTGCGGAAGACTGCATCGGCTCACCGGCGGAAAAGGCCATTGCAAAAGCCCACAACGGTCAGGTAGTCCTCCTCGAAAACCTGCGATTTTACAAACAGGAAGAAAAAGGCGATCAGGCCTTCGCCGAAAGATTAGCGAAACTCGGCGACGTCTACGTCAACGACGCCTTCGGCACCGCCCACCGCGCCCACGCCTCCACCGCGGTCATTGCCCAATTCTTCCCCAAAGACAAACGCATGTTCGGCCTGCTCATGGAAAGCGAGGTCGCCAGCGCCGAACGGGTCCTCCATCAGGCACAAAACCCCTTCACCGCCATCATCGGTGGCGCCAAAGTCTCCGACAAGATCCTCATCCTCGAAAACCTCCTCGAACGCGCGACCGATATCATCATCGGCGGCGGAATGGCCTATACCTTCTTCAAAGCCACCGGCGGAAAGATCGGCAACTCCCTCTGTGAGGACGATCGCCTGGAGACCGCAAAAGAGCTGCTTTCGAAGGCTGAAGCCAAAGGCGTCCGCATCCACCTGCCCTCCGACTCCATTATCGCCGACAAGTTCGACGCCAATGCCAACGACTCGACCGCACCCAGCAACAACATCCCCGATGGCTGGATGGGCCTCGATATCGGTGAGAACGCCTGCGAACAATTCACCAATGTGATCCATCATTCAAAGACGATCCTCTGGAACGGCCCGATGGGGGTATTTGAAATGCCGAAATTCCAGCATGGCACCCGCGGGATCGCAAAGGCGATCGCCGAAGCGACCCAAAACGGAGCCTTCTCCCTCGTGGGCGGCGGTGACTCCGTGGCGGCCGTCAACCAATTCGGCTATGCCGACAAGGTCAGCTATGTTTCCACCGGCGGCGGCGCTTTGCTCGAATATTTCGAAGGGAAGGAATTGCCCGGTATCGCCGCGATAAAAGTGTAACGCGCGTAAACTAACATATTATGAAAAGGTTGCTAGCCATTCTCAGCATGAGCTTGCTCGTTCCGGTAACCCTCCTCGCACAAAAACACCGGAAAAACGAAAACCCCTTCTCCGGTCTCGACACAGCCTTTGCCCGCGTCCTGAAGAACTGGCATGCCGCCGGATTTGCCGTCGCCGTTGTGGACAAAGACTCCGTCATCTATGCCAGGGGCTTCGGCTATAAGAATATCGAAACCCGTGCGCCCGTGACCCCCCATACCCTGTTCGCCATCGGCTCCTGCACCAAGGCGTTCACCGCATCGCTTATCGGCATGCTCGAACATGACGGCAAACTGGATATCGACAAACCCGTCCGCGACTATCTCCCCGAGCTCAAATTCTATACGCCGGCGATGAACGACATGATCACCCTGCGTGACATGATGTGCCACCGCACCGGCCTGCCCCGCCATGACCTGTCCTGGTACCTGTTCGGCAGCAGCACCCGCGACTCGATGATCCTCAAGATCCAATATATGGAGCCCACTGCCGGCATCCGGGAAAAATGGCAATACAACAACTTTATGTTCGCCGCCCAGGGCGTCGTAGCAGAACACCTCACGGGGAAATCGTGGGAACAGAACGTCACCGACCGCATTTTTAAGCCTCTCGGCATGACCGAATCCGACTTCTCCGTCATCGACCTCGCAAAAGCCCCCGATGCTGCCCTGGGCTATGGCCTGAAGAACGACAGCATCATCAAAAAGCTCGACTACTATCTCATCAGCGCGCTTGCACCCGCCGGCGCCATCAACAGTAACGTCCTCGATATGTCGCAGTGGGTAAAAACCTGGATCCACGGCGGGAAGTTCCATGGCAAGGAGATCATCCCCGCCAACTATGTCAACCAGGCCATCACCGCGCAGATGGTCATGGGCGGTGGCCTTCCCACGAAGGAGACCCCGGATGTCTACTTCTCGAGCTATGGATTCGGCTGGATGCTATCCTCCTATCGAGGCCACTACCGCGTAGAGCATGGCGGGAATATCGACGGCTTCTCCGCCAGTACCTGCTTCTTTCCCAGTGACAGCATCGGGATCATCGTACTCTCCAACCAGAATGGTTCCGCCGTCCCCGGCATCGTCCGCAACCTCATCGCCGACCGCCTCCTGCATTTGCCCTATAAAGATTGGAACACCTATCTGAAAGGTATAACCGATAAGGCCAATGCCGACGCCAAAAAGGCCCTCGCTTCCAAACAATCCGATCGCATCGCCAACGCCCCGGCTACTCACCAGCTCAACGACTATACCGGCGTCTATACCAACCCCGGCTATGGCAGCTTTGAGATCACCGCGAAGGAGGATTCGCTCTTCGCGGGCTTTCCCCTCCATACCTGGTGGTTGAAACATTATCACTATGACGTTTTCGAGCCCTTTGACAAGGACCCCAGGGAAGGGATCGACACCAGTGACGCCCAGGGTGAAAACCTCCGCCTCCAGTTTAATATGGACGCCGCCGGAACTATCACCAATGTGGCCATTAACCTCGAGGCCGCCCTCGCCAAACCGATCATTTTTACCCGCACGCCAAAGACGGCAAACATCACTCCAGCGCAGCTGCAGCAATACGTCGGCGACTATGCCTTTAGCGAAGCGGTTGTCGCCAAAGTCTATATTAAGGGGGATAAATTATATCTCTTCGTACCCGGCCAGCCCGAATACGAATTGGCCTACATCGGTGGAAATAGCTTCTCTATCAAGACCCTGACCGGCTTCACTATTCGCTTTGATACCGACGATAAAGGGAAGATCGTCAGCCTGACCTCCATCCAGCCCAACGGGAAATTTACCGCAAAGCGGAAGTCCTGACCCCACCGCAACCGGTGCCGCATCGCGCTTGCGCACCCTCATCCCCACCTCATCCGCGCCCAATCCGCACCACGATCTTCCCGAACTGCTTCCCCTCATCCATCCACCGGAAGGCCGCCTCCCCCTGCTCCAGCCCAAACACCTGATCCACCACCGGTCGCAGCCCATGCCGCCGGACGAAACCTACCATCCCCTCAAAATCCTCCGGGCTCCCCATCGTTGAGCCCAGAACATTCAGCTGCTTCCAAAAGACCCTTCGCGCCACCACTTGCGCCGGATTCCCTTTCGTCGCCCCATACAACACGATCCTCCCGCCCGGCGCCGCCAGCTCCAAAAGGTCATTCAGCCCATCCCCTGCCGCCCCATCGATGATCACGTCGTAAGCTCCCGCCAGCGACTTTAATCGCTCCGTCCATCCGGCCTCCCGGTAATTCGCGCCACCCATCGCACCCATGGCCATTGCCTTATCCAGCTTCTCCACATTTCCTGAGGTCACCACGACCTCCGCTCCGGCCGCTACCGCGAATTGCAGCGCAAATAAGGCTACACCGCCCCCGACACCCGTGATCAGCACCTTTTCACCGGCCATCAGCCGCGCCCGCGTCATC
>DATJMG010000227.1:0-4601 GCA_035508835.1 Puia sp. | reverse complement strand
CCGTCATGAACAGATCTTCCTTTATCAGACTGGCCTCTCTTGCAGCCCTGACCCTGGTCGCTTTTACATTATCGCGCTGCAAGAAAAGCGGCGGCTCCAACAGCAGCGGCTCGGGGAATAGCGGCAGTTATTATGTGAAGTTCAAGCTGAATGGTATTTCCGTCGAGTACGATAGCCAGCCTATCGCCGAACTATCCTACAGCGGCTCGGACGGATTATATTCCGCCACCCTCGTCGCCTATTCGAATGTCAACGCCGGGACGAAGGACGCGATCACGATCATCGTCTATAGCGACAATGCCATCGCCGCGAATACTCCCTATAACGATCCTGCAAAAGCGACGGAAACGGGTGGTGAGCCGGTTCCGCAATCGACGGTGTTCTGGTATGACTCGACCGGAGCAGGCTACCTTTCGGCAGGTGAGTTTGCCGACGCCGGCGGGAATATCCCCATCGCGGGCATGGTAGCCAATTCCCGGCTAACCATCACGGAATTGACCAGCACCGATCTAAAGGGTACCTTTTCCGGCACGGTCTACAACAGCGGCGACTTCTCCGAATCCAATGTCATAACCGACGGAGAGTTTTACCTCAAACGGGAGCAGTAGCCGCGAGCAGTGGCCGCGAGCAGTGGCGCCGCACTACTCCCCGGCTGAGAAATATTCCAGTTCCTCGCTGAGGTCAAGAAAAGGATGCTGCCGCGCCAGCTCCGCCGCCCTTGCGTGATGCGCGCTCAGGAACCGCGAATGGGCCTCCGTCCCGGGATGTATAGGCCGGTGTCTTCGCGCAGTGACCAGCTCCCTGACCTTTTCCAGCAGCAGCCTTGAATCCGCATCGAGCGCCCACGCCGTAAAGTGCTCCAGCACAAACTGTGTCGCGCCATAGTTGGGATGGACCATATCGATATCGTACCAGCGGTAATCCCGCAGCACGTCGATGACCAGCTCATACGCCGGAAAATAGTACAGCCGGTCGAACTTCCCGGCCAGGTGATGTACCGATTCGATGAGCCGGGCTTTACTACGGTTGTTATCGGTAACCCCATCCCGGATATGTCTTACCGGGCTTACCGTAAAGATCACCCGCAGACCGGGGTTGAAGTAGAACAGCTGATGGAGGCACTCGTCCAGCCCGGCCACGATCTCCCCGATCGTCATCAGGTGCTTGCGAAAGGTTTGGCCCGGCGCGCGGTGACAATTGGCTACTGCTCCGCCGCCATCCGCGAGCCGGTAGGAGAATGCGGTTCCCAAAGTAATGATCAACCAGTCCGCCTCCCGGAGAAAGACATGCGCCCGCTGCTGCGAAGCATTGATCTCCTGCAAACATGCTTGCTTGTCCATGCGCGAGTAACTTCCATGGTGCTGCCAGCTCTGCCACAATTCATTGAAATAAACCAGGTCGTCCTCACGGTAAACCCGCGGCTGGACGTAAGAAACAAGGCTCGTTGCGACACTCGCCGCGTCGAAGAGGATACCATTGGGATTTAATAAGGTGTCGAACTTCCAGTCCCTGAGCGCACCGCCGATATGCTCGGTAAAGCAGGACCCGGTCAAAAGGATCCGGTCCCCATACCGGATGGGGTGTAGCAGCGATGGGATCGTGATTGGTAGCTGAAATTCCATTATGCGACAAAAAGTTCTGTAGCCATCCGCCCCGCCTCGCGCAATGCCTCTTCATTCAAGTGCGGCAACAAATGCTTTTCCCGGAAATGCGCGATCATCCATTCCGTATCCATATTCCCCACCAGTTCGTTACCGGCCATCGGACACCCGCCGATCCCTTTGAGCGCCCCGTCAAACCGGCGGCAGCCTGCCTCCAGCGCAGCATCGACCTTGGCTTTTCGATTGTGATGGGTCGAGTGCAGGTGAACGCCGATGGTCACGCCCGGCAATTGCCGGACGAGAAAATCAACGATCGAGAAAATGTGCTCGGGCGTCGCCACGCCGACCGTATCAGCCACGGATATCGTCTTTACTTCCAGCTTTGCGAGCGCTGCCGCCCACTCATAAACGATCTCCTCGTTCCAGGGATCGCCATACGGATTGCCGAAACCCATCGACAGATAAACGACCAGCTCCTTCTGACGCGCCGCGCACAGCTCCTGCATTTCCTCCACAGTCCCCATAGATCCCGCTATCGTCTTATTGGTATTACGTAATTGAAAGGTCTCGCTGACGGAAAAAGGAAATCCCAGGTACCGGATGGATTCCTGTCCGGCCGCTTCCTCCGCGCCGCGAAAATTGGCGACGATCGCCAGCAGCTTTGTCCGGACGCCCTCCAGCTTCAGCCCTTTCAGCACCTCCACCGTATCCGCCATCTGCGGGATCGCCTTCGCCGAAACATAGCTCCCGAAATCGAGCGTGTCGAATCCCACGCGGAGCAGCGCATTCAGATATTCGATCTTCCGTTCCGTCGGAATAAGATGCGGCCAGCCTTGCATGGCGTCCCGCGGACATTCGACAAGCGTGATCGCCCCGACCCCGCGATCCTGCCTGCCTTTTAGCTCACTCATGGCACCCGATGTTTCATTGCTTCGTATAAAATAATGCCGGCTGCGACGGAAACGTTGAATGAATCGAAATCCCCCGCCATGGGGATCGTGAAATGCTCATCCGCCGCCTTCCGGATATAAGGCTGAACCCCTTTATCTTCGCTGCCCATGACAATACAACAAGGATCGGCCAGCGACAGTTCAAAGACCCGTTGTGTTGCTTTCATTTCGCTTGTGAACACCTTGATCCCGTTGAGATGAAGGATGTCGATCGCCTTCAGTAAGCTCTCTACGCGACAGACCTGGATCCGCTCCAGGGCGCCCGCGGACGATTTCATCGCCTCCTCATTGAGCGCCCCTGTCCCCTTGTCGGGTATGATGACGGCCTGGGCGCCGCAGCACAGTGCCGACCGGGCAATTGCGCCGATATTCCGCACATCGGTGATCCCATCCAGCATGACGAACAGCGGCACGCTCCCCGCCCCCACGGTATGATCGATCACCTGCTGTAAGTCCATATAGGATACCAGGCCTGCAAAGGCCACCACCCCCTGATGGTTCGCCCGCGTCAGCGACGCCAGCTTCTCCACGGGAACGACCTGCACCGGGATATGATGTTCCCGCGCCAGCTGCCTGATCTCGGCGATGGTCTCACCGGCAGTATTGCGCTGCAATAATATTTTATCGACAGGATGACCCGATCGAATGGTTTCAATCAGCGGCTGACGCCCGATGATCAGATGATTTTGGCTTTTTCTCATGCAAATGACAATTGTCCCTGCAACAACATTAATTTGACCTTTTGAATAGCCGCGACCGACATTGCATCTGTGATCTCGCCGCGTTCTACCATCCGGTAGGCTTCCTCAAAGGGCAGCCGGCGAATGAGCAGCTGCTCCGTCTCTTCCGGCATGGCCTCCCGCTGCTCCAGCCCGCGTGCGACAAAGATAAAGGCCTGTTCATCCGTAACGGAATTGGAAAGGTGCATTTCCATAAGCTCCGTCCAATTCCTCGCCACCAGCCCGGTCTCCTCCAACAATTCCCGCTGCGCGGATTCTACCGGTGGTACGACCGGGTCACCGCCGCCTTCCGGGATCTCCCAGCTGTAGGCTTCCAACGGGAACCGGTATTGGCCTACCAGCCAGGTATTGCCCTGATCGTCCAGCGGCAGGATCCCGATGGCCAGGCTCTTGAACCGGACCTTCCCATAGATACCCTTACCGCCGCCCGGGTTGATCACTTCATACTCCGTCAACCCGATCCAGGGATTATCGTAGATCACCCGTTCCGCCAATATTTTCCAGGGATTGCGATATTCGCTCATATCACAAAAATACAAAGAGGCCGACATTTCTGCCGGCCTCTGTCGATAATCGCTCATTTATTTCAGTAATCGCTCATTTATTTCAGATTGAATGCCTTCTTCACCTTCGGAACATAGTCCAGTTTCTCCCAGGTGAACAGCTCGACGTTCTTTTTTACCTGTTTGCCGTCGGGGGAGACAAAGACCTTCTCTACGACCTGCGGCTGACGCCCCATATGACCGTAGGCCGCCGTCTCGCTATAGATCGGATTGCGCAGTTTCAGGCGGTTCTCGATAAAATAAGGCCGCATATCGAAAAGTTCCATGACCACCTCGGCGATCTGCCCGTCGGTAAGCTTCACCTTGGCCGTACCGTAGGTATTGACGTTAATGCTCGTAGGCTGAGCCACGCCGATAGCATAGGAGACCTGCACAAGCACCTCGTCCGCCACGCCGGCAGCAACCAGGTTCTTGGCGATATGCCGGGTAGCATAGGCAGCCGAGCGGTCTACTTTGGATGGATCCTTGCCGCTGAAGGCGCCGCCGCCGTGTGCGCCCTTCCCGCCATACGTATCTACAATGATCTTCCGGCCGGTCAACCCCGTGTCGCCATGGGGACCGCCGATCACGAACTTCCCGGTGGGGTTGATGTGATACTTGATCTTATCATTGAAAAGGTGCGAGTACTTTTTATATTTTGCCTTGACGCGGGGGATAAGGATCTCGATGATGTCTTTCTTGATCCTGGCGGCCATCTTGGCCTCCGTATCGAAGTCATCATGCTGCGTCGATACGACGATCGCATCG
>DATJMG010000226.1:0-15169 GCA_035508835.1 Puia sp. | reverse complement strand
CCGCGGCAATCTGGATCTCGTGCCAGTCGAACCCATGGTGTTGATAGAACCGCGCATCCTCGGCCGCAATCACCGCGTGCTGCAGATCAGGCGAAATCTGGCTGAGCGGCACAAACTCGAAGCGCTTGCGATACGGCTTGTCGTGCATCCACGCCTGCACCCGCCGCTCCACCTGCACCCGCCACCCCGCCCGAGCCCGCACCCCCATGTCCGGCATCCTTTGCCGAATCTACCCCGCTCACCGGCGCCGCCGCCAGCTTGTTACCCCCCTTCGCACTATCCCCCGTAATCGTCGCAACGGTCTTATCCCACAAGTCCTGATGCCTGCTCATCATATACATGACCACCCCCGCAACGATCAGCAACAACACCGTTATCCCGACGATCCATCCACTTCCCAGAAACCCGCCACTCGCTTTCTTCTTACCGCCCGGCCATCCCGCCTCCCAGGCTTCCCTCGCCCCCTGCTCACCCAACGTCTTGTAGGCTCCCCGGTATTCGCTATGCTCGCCCTCCTCCACAACTTCCGTCGCTGGCAACTCCCCGGCAACCGCATCCGGTTCGGATGCTTCCTTAACCGCCGGCTCGACTTCAGCCACCGGTTCCGGCTCGATCTCAGCAACCCGTTCCGGCTCGACCTCTGCCCCCGGTTCCGGCATTACCTCAGCAATCGGTTCCGGCATTGCCTCAGCCCCCGGTTCCGGCACTGGCTCAGCCGCCGGTTCCGTCCACGGCTCGACTTCCCGAACCTCTTCCGCCATCGGTTCCGTCGCTCCCTTCACCACCGCCCCAATACCCGGCCCATTTCCTGCCCTGTTCATCAAGGCATCCACATACTGTAGCCGAAGCTCATCATTCTCACTCAGCTGCCTCTTGAATGCTTCCCTCTCTTCCGGCGAGAGTCGGTTTTCAAGATATGCCGCGATCCGCGACGCATATTCGTTTTGGTGATCATTCATATAGTGTCGGTTTTTATCCCTGATCTAAGTTAATTCAAAAAATAACGTATCTTCGCGCCAACCTGCCTTCATAGCACATTTATGCTGCCCCTGTCTCGCAAATTGTGCGTAAACCTTAATATAATAATCAAAACCTGTGTACATGAAAAAATCAGTATTTTTTAGCATTGCACTCGTGATCATCTCCTTTTTCTCAGCAGTCCGCGTTCATGCCCAGGCATTCGAAGCCGGTACAAACGTCGTTAGCGCCGGCATCGGTCTCGGTAGTGCCCTCGCCAATGACTATACGTACGGCACCCAAAGCCCCGGATTCAGCGCCAGCTACGAGCGCGGCATCTGGGAAGCAGGCCCCGGCGTCATCAGCCTGGGCGGCTACGTCGGCTTCAAAACATTCAAAGATGACTACGCAAACGCCGGCCTTGTTGTCAACGAAAAATGGACCTATTCCATTTTCGGCGTCCGCGGCGCTTACCACTTCACCGGCCTTAACGTGGAAAATCTCGACCTCTACGCGGGAGTAATGATCGCCTACGACAACCTGAACTACAGCTATAGCGACAACCAGGGAAACGCCTACAACTCCAATGTCGGCAGCTACAACAGCGGCCTGGGTATTTCCATATTCGCAGGCGCCCGCTATTACTTCGCCGGTAACCTCGGCGTCTTCGGCGAACTGGGCTACGGCGTCGATATCCTCGGCATCGGCCTTTCCTACAAATTCTAACCTTCCTGATAAATTCTAACCTTTCAAAGCCGGCCCCGGGCCGGCTTATTTCACCACCCCCACCCCCCTCTCACGACAACACATCCGCCACGAAAGACGGCCCGACCCTTTTCATCGTCGCCTGCTCATAACAATAGGCCATCCCCAACAACACCGGCTCATTATACGCCCCGGCAATAAATGAAAATCCCACCGGCAGCCCATGAACCACCCCCATCGGCACGGTAATATGCGGATACCCCGCCATCGCCGCCGGCGATGAAAAAGAAAATCCCGTGTCATAATCCCCATTGATCAGGTCGATACAACATGCCGGCCCGTTAGTAGGCGAACAGATCGCATCCAATTGATGCTCCTTCATCAGGCGATCGATATAACCCCGCGAACTTGTGCTCCGTCTCAACGCGGCCTGGTATTGCTTGCTGTCCAACCCGCCCATCGCCTGACTGCTCTCCAGCGTCTCCTGCTGAAAATAAGGCATCGCCGTATCGGCATGCTGCTTGTTGAACGCGATAACATCCGCCAGACTCTTCGGCAGCCCCCCGCCGGCTCCACCCGCCGCAGCGCTCGCCGCCGCCAAATACTTATTTAACCCATCCTTAAACTCGTATTGCAATACAATAAACTCATCCTTCCCCAACGGGTTGATATCTTTCATTAATTCTACCTCCACCACCGTCGCGCCCTGCCCCTTCAACGTGGCGATCGCCGCATTGTATAAAGCTACCACCCCTTCATGTCCCTTCAGATAGGATTTTTCGATCCCGATCCGCTTCCCGCTCAATCCCCTCAAATCCAGGAATTTCGTATAATCACCCGGAACATGCCCCGCACTCCCTTTAGTTGCCGCGTCTTTCTCATCCACCCCCGTCAGCGCCCCCAACAGGATCGCGGCATCCCGCACCGTCCTGGCCATCGGTCCCGCCGTATCCTGCGTCGCAGAGATCGGAATGATGCCGCTCCGCGACAATAACCCGACCGTCGGCTTGATCCCCACCAGCCCGTTCACTGAAGACGGCGACACCACCGACCCATCTGTCTCCGTCCCGATCGCCACCGTGCAGAGATTCGCGGAAGCCCCCGAACCCGATCCGGCACTGGAGCCCGACGGGTTACGATCAAGGATATACGGACATTTGGTCTGCCGCCCCCGGCTGCTCCAGCCGCTTGTACTCCTCGTCGACCTGAAATTCGCCCACTCGCTCAAATTCGTTTTGCCCAACAATACCGCCCCCGCCTTCCTGAGCTGAGCAATGATAAACGCATCCTGCGCCGCCCGATGCCCCACCAATGCCAACGATCCGGCCGTCGTCATCATCTTGTCCCCCGTATCGATATTGTCTTTCACCAATACCGGTATCCCATGCATCGGCCCCCGCACCGTTCCCGCCTTTCTTTCCTTGTCCAGTAGATCGGCAATCGCCAGGGCATCCGGATTGACCTCGATGACCGCATGCAGCCCCGGCCCCGCCTTGTCGATCTGGTCGATCCGCTTCAAATACATTTCGGTGATTGACCTCGAAGTATAAATGCCCTGCTGCATCTTCTGCTGCAAACCATCGATCGTGGCCTCATTCAAGGCAAATTCAGCCGGCCCCGCAACCGCCGCACCGGGACCCTCCACGGGCGCAGCCACCGAACCCGAATCAGGCCCCCCGGACCCGCTCCGCGATCCGCAACCCGCAGCCACAACCGCCGTCAATGACAAACCCGTAATCGAAGAGTTCCTGATAAAATTTCTCCTGTTCATAAGCAATACTGGTTTAGGTATATTATATCCGGTCACTTCCTCACAAACTCCTTACTGATCCGATCATACAGGTAAAGATAGGAATTTGCCTTCCCATCCTTATCAAAGATCCGCTCCCACGTATTCAACGGCTCCCAGATACAAGTCCCCTTCCCGAGACCGCCGGGAACCGAAAAGGCGATATCATTCACCTCCTGCTTGCGCTGCGTATACTCCACCACTATGATATCCTTCCCATACTGCCGGGCCAGGTCATCTACATTGTACCTCAGATCGGCCAGCGTCCCATGCCATCTCGGATAATACGACAACCCGATCACATCAAAAGGTACCTGCCGCTCGAGCATATTGTCCAAAAAGAAATGCGATTCATCGTTCTGCCCGCCCAACGCTATATGCAGCATGATCGGACAACCCGGATCGACCGCCTTCACCCCGCGGATACCCGCATAGATCAGCGCGGCGAGACTGTCCGGATGCCGGATACTTCCCTCCGGCCAGATCATCCCATGATTGATCTCATTGCCGACCTGTACCATATCCGGGAGCGCCCCCGCGGCCTTGAGGGAATCCATCACCATCTTCGTATAGTCGTATACAGACTGCTCCAGGCCCCGGAAATCCTCGCCGCGCCACGCCGCCGGCTTGAATTGCTTGCCCGGGTCCGCCCAATAATCGCTGTAGTGGAAATCCAGCAGGAAGCCCATCCCCAATGCCTTCACCCGCTTTGCCATCCGGACCGTATGCGTCAGATCGCAAAAACCTTTCCCCGGCGAATACCCGCTGTCCCGCGCGGGATTGTTGAAGATCCGCAGCCGGACATAGTTGAAACCATGGTCCTTCAATATCTCGATCGCATCCCGCTGCCCTTTATCATCCGAGAATTTCGCCCCCCGACTCTCGAGCTCCGGCAGGAAGGAGATATCCGCCCCCAACATCTTCCCAACCGGCCGGACCTTCCATGCCTTCGCCGCCGCCGCGCCCGAATGCATACCCGCCGGCTCCCACCCCAATACCGAGTGCGGCACCCCCGGCACAATCGTCGTAATATCCGTCGCCCCCTGCTGTAACCCATCCGCCGACGCCGTGAAATGATACATCCCCGGCTTCACACCGCCCTGCACGATCACCTGCGCATGCCCGTTGAACAAATGCCGCTCGGCCACACTGTCCTCACCCTTATCGGCCTCATGACTGCTCGGGTCCCCATTGCCGACGCCGATGATGTGCAAATCACCCGCCGCCCTGAAGCGGATCGCATTCCCTGCATCCGGTACCTCCCGGCCCTGCCGGTCCGCCACACTGATGTTAAGGACCGTCGCATCCCTGCCATCCGCCAGAATGGTCGTTTTATAAGGCGTTACCACCACCTCATACGGATCACCCGTGGTCTCGACGGAGGCAGAGAACTGCTTTCCCCTTTTCGTCGCCACCGCCTCGAGCTTGCCGGGCTCGTACGGCACCGTCCACTCGAGATGACTGTTGCGCGGCATGTCCTTCGTCCCCAAACTCTTTCCGTTCAGGAACAATTCAACCTGGTCCGCATTGGAATTTACCCAAACCTGTATCGGCTTCCCTTCCTTGCCCTTCCAGTTCCAGTGCGGTGAGATATGCAGGACATCGTCATCCGTCCACCAGGACTGGTAATAATAATAGATATTTTTGGGGAACCCGCAAACATCCATCACCCCGAAATGACTGCTGATATTCGGCCACTGATAAGGAGTAGGCTCGCCCCGGTAATCAAACCCCGTCCATACAAAGCCGCCCATCCACCACGGCCGGTCCGCCGCGAGCGACCACCACTGCTCGGCCGTATTGGCCCACCACGGCGCCGTGACATCCTCGTCCGGCACATAACACCTTACCGTATCCTTCTCATAGATCCCCCTCGTCGTAACCGTACTCCCCATCTCCGTTCCCAGGATCGGCTGCCCCGGATGATCCTTATGATAAGGATCGACCCCCTTTATCCGGTAATTAAACCCCCGCACCGGAATGACCTGGTTGATCCCCTGGTAGACATTGGCCACATCCGCTGCATACGTACAGGTCCGCGTCGGGTCCCACTCCTTCAATTTCCTGATCATCGTCAGCGCAATCTCCCGCCCGACAGGCCGCGTCTGCACATATCCCTCCTCGTTACCCAAACTCCACATAAAGACCGACGCCCGGCTGCGATCCCTGAAGATCAACCGGCGGAACTGGTCGAGGTATTCCGGCCCGCTGTTCAACAGCCGGTTCTCGTCCAGCACCAGTAAGCCCAGGCTGTCACAGGCATCCAGCCACTCGGGCGTCGGCGGATTGTGTGTTGTCCTGACCGCATTGGCCCCCATCTGTTTCAACAGCCTCGCCCGGTAATATTGCAGGTAATCCGGCAACGCGGACCCCACTCCCGCATGATCCTGGTGATTACAAAGCCCTTTGACCTTTGTATACCGGCCATTGACATATAACCCCGTGGAATCGACCCGGATCGTCCGTATCCCCACCCGTATCTTCTCCTCATCCACGACCTTGCCCCCCGATCGGACCACCGCCCCGGCACGATATAAATAAGGTTGATCCGGCGACCACAAGACCGGATCGGACACCATGATTTTCTCCACTACCGCCCTGCTCTCTCCCGGCCCTAACCTGACCATTTGCGCCAGACCCCGCCCGATAACCTTGCCACCCCGATCCGTCACAAACGCCGCAACCTCCGCCCCCGCCGCCTGCGCCTTCTCATTGACAACCGTCGTCTCCACCGTCACCTCGGCCATGGACCCATTCGTCGCCCGCCCTTCCCCCATACCCTTTCCCGCACCCCCTCCCTTAACACCCCCGCCGCGAACCGTCGAATGCACGAACAACCCATCCTCCGCAATATGCACCGGGTTATATTGATTCAACCAGACATGCCGGTAGATCCCCGCTCCCTCATAAAACCATCCCTCATACTGCGTCGCATCGACCCGCACAACCAGCACATTCTCCTTGCCATACCGGATAAAATCAGTCACATCGACCGAGAACCCGCTATACCCGCTGGCATTCCCACAGCAATAGAATCCGTTTATCCAGACTTTGGAATCCCGGAAGATGCCATCGAACTGCAAGACAAACCGCTGCCCGGAATCCGCCGCCGATACCAGAAACCGCTTGCGGTACCACCCGATACTCGTAGCCGGATAATGCCCCCCGACGGGCTTATAGCCATGACTCATGACATCGAAGTCCGGCGACCGCTCAAAAGGCAATTCCACCGCCCAGTCATGCGGCAACGCAACGACCCGCCAGTCCCGATCGTCAAAATCCGGCGCAATCGCCGTCCCCTCCGCGTTGCCCGTCTTGGAAAAAATAGTCACAAGACTGTAATTGAAATCCTTCGCCGGATCAGCAGCATTCCCGAGGTGAAACCGCCAGCCGTCATCCAGTAAGCGATGCTGACGCTGGGCCGCCGCTGCCAGGGCGCCGAGACAACAGCACCATAAAAGAATTATCCTCATCTGAAAAATTAGTTTTCAAAAGCATCCATCGCCACCGTCGGCTTACCCGTATCATCGAACGCATCCAACCCATACGCCAGGAATGGCGCATAGCTCTCCGGCTCCCAATACAACACCCCTAACCCGTTGCCCCCATTCACCGCCCTGACCTTATGGATCAGGTCCGTAATAAACCAGTTACAGGTACCGGCCTCATTTTCCGGCATCCCCACCTCACAGATCATCACCGGCGTCCCATACCGCGCTACCATGTCGTTCATATTGGCAAAACACTCCGCATTATACGTCTGCCAGGTCCCGGCCGAAGGATACAACGACATGCCGATAATATCCCATTGCGCGCCATTCGCCTTTAGCCCATCGAACAACCATTGAAAATGCAGACTGTCATACCCGTTCGACAAATGCACGATGACCTTGATGGAGTCACTGACCGACTTGACCGCCTGATACCCCGACTTGACCAGCGCAGCAAAATTCGCCATGTTCGAATCCGCCTCCCCGGCCGGCCAGCACATTCCGTTGTCCACCTCATTCCCGACTTGCACCCAACTCGGCACCACTCCAGCCGCCCGGAGCGTATCCAGTACCGATGCCGTATAACTATACAGCGTATCCGCCAACGCAGGAAAAGCCAGCCCGCTCCACGCGGCAGGTGTCGCCTGATGCCCCGGATCGGCCCACGTGTCACTGTAATGGAAATCGATCATCACCCGGAGCCCGAGAGCCTTCGCCCGCACCGCCTTCGCCACTACATCGGCTGTACTGTTGTATTTCGTGGCCGGATTCACCCACACCCGCAGCCGGATAACACCGATATCCAGGCTCTTTAACAATTGCATGCAATCCATCGCCGTCCCGGCTGAATCATAGAACTTAAACCCGGAGTCTTCCATCTGCGTCAGCCAGCTCACATCCGCACCTTTATAGATCGGCGTATCCTTCGGCGTCGCAGCCGTATCAGCCGGCTTTTGCCCGCCACCCCCGCCCTTCTTGCAACCGCCAAACACCAGCCAGGACACAACAAAAATAACTAATACGAAAAAAGGCCTCATCATAACCTAAAGATAACACCTCCGGCGTTTCCATGGGAATAGATTAGTCGTAAACTTGCCCGCATGAACAACAAAGGTTTTCTGCTGCCGCCCTTGCTCCTTTTCCACTTGTCTTTACAAGCTCAGCGCCAATATTCCATTCTTACCGTTCCCGGAATAAACGAATACGCCCATATCGACACCGCCGGCGCCAGCGTCCTGGCCAGTGGCCGCCTGATCACCCCCGCAGGCGCGACCATAAGGATCACCCATGACCCGTTTGGCATGGCGATCTCCCCCGACGGCACCAAAGTCGTCACTCTGCACAACGGCGTGTTCACGATCATCGACAACAATACCCTCACCGCTACCCGCGTCCCGAGCTACGACGGAACGATTCGCTCACCCCTGAAGCATGGCTCATTTCTGGGCGTAACCTTCGCCGGCGATTCGAAGACAGTCTGGCTTAGCGGCGGCGACGACGGTTCTGTGATCGCCTACAATATCACCACCCTTCAACGGACCGACTCCATCTCGCTCAATGGTCAAGTCCAGGCCACCGGCGCGGCGGCCCCGGACACCACAAGCTACCAGGACAGTTTCACCTCCGACCTTCTCTACAATGCAGATGCGAACGAGCTGCTGGTCCTGGACCGCGGAAATTTCCGCCTGGTCCGGATTGACCTGGATACCCGCAAGATCACCGCCTCCATCCCGACCGGACGACAGCCCTTTGGCCTCGCACTGAGCCCCGACCACCGCACAGCCTTTGTCGCGAACGTGGGCATGTATGACTATCCGCTGCTGCCGGACCTGACGCGCCTCAATTTTGACAAAATGCTGATCCCCTTCCATCCCTACGGTAACGACACCAGGGAGTCAAGGGAAGGCTACATGTGGCATGGCAGGAAGATCCCGGGCGTCGGCGATCCGCTGGCCCCCGAAGCAATGTCTGTCTATTCCATCGACCTCGCGACCAACCACGTGATCGACCGCTACAAACCCGGCTTCCAGATCGGCCAGATGGTCGAAGGAGCCGAAGTCACGGGCGGCGCAAGCCCCAATTCGATCGCCGTCGGAAGCCGCTATGCCTACGTCACCAATGCTACAAATGACAATATTTCCGTGATCGACTACCATCAGCACCGGATCGTATCCACCATCCAGATCCACGTCGATAGCCTGATCGATCATTACCGCGGTCTCCTGCCCTTCGGCCTGACCCTTAGCAAGGACGAACGGACCCTGTATGTAGCTCTCCTGGGCTTCAACGCCGTTGCCGTCATCGACGCCGAAAGCGGCATTACCAAAGGTTTGATCCCTACCGGCTGGGGCCCTTCAAGGGTCCGGCTGAGCGCGGACGAACGATCTTTGTATGTGATTTCCTGCCGCGGCTATGGGGCGGGCCCCAACGGAGGACGTGGATTCGTCCGCCCGCCGCAGGGTACCTATATCGGTGACATCCAGCTGGGCACCTTCCAAAAGATCCCTACCCCCGGGAGCGATCGGCTGGCCGCCTACACCAGCCAGGCGATCAATAACACGTTTGTGCAGCGGACCATCACCGATGATGGCCGTAACCCGCTGCCACCGGCCCTCAACATCCGCAAAAGCCCGATCTGGTATATCGTCTACATTACAAAGGAGAATCGGTCATATGATGAAGTGTTGGGCCAGCTGACCTCCGGCAAGGGCGACCCGACCCTCGCCCGCTTCGGCCTCGACGTGAATATCATCGCGAAGGACAAGACCTGGCGCCACATGAATGTTGCTCCCAATCACATCAAGGTGGCAACCCAATTCGCCTTCTCGGATAACTATTACTGCGATAGCGATGCCTCGATCCATGGCCATCACTGGATGCTGGGCGTGATCCCCAACGAATGGGTCGAAGCGAATTCCAACACCAGTAAGACCGCAAAATTATTCTCGAAGGCCTCAGGCCGCAGATTCCCCGGCTCGACCGGAAGCATGGACCCCGAAGACTATGCCGAACGCGGCGGCCTCTGGGAAGCCCTCGACCGCAGCCATGTCTCGTTCTATAACTTCGGCGAAGCCAACGAGACCGCCCATGTCCGCGAAGCATGGATGGACACCGCCACAGGATCGTCCCACGCCGTCATGGTACCCATGCAAAAAGCCCTCTGGCCCCGGACCAGCCACAACTACGCCGGCTTCAACACCAATATCCCGGACCAGTTCCGCATGGATCAGTTCGAATCCGAATTCACCAAAATGTGGCTCCACGGCAAGACCAAAATGCCGCGCCTCATTACCATGCAGGTCCCCAACGACCATACCGCCCGCCCCCGCCCCGCCGACGGCTACCCCTTCATTCACTCCTATGTAGCGGATAACGACATCGCAGTGGGCCGGATCCTGCACTTCCTCTCCCGGACACCCTACTGGAAACACATGCTGGTGATCATTACGGAGGATGACCCCCAGGGCGGCGTCGATCACATCGATGCTCATCGCAGCCTTCTCCTGATGGCCGGTCCCTATGTCAAACATGGCTATACCTCGCATGTTCACGCCAACTTCGGCGCGATCCTGAAGACGATCTATACGATCCTCAACGTCCCCTACGTCAATCAATACGACGCCACCGCGACACTCCTCCAGGATTTCTTCACCGACAAACCCGACTACCGGCCCTATAACCTCGTCTTCCCTTCCCCGGAGGTTTTCGACGCCCAACTGGCCATGAAGAAATACAACCGCACCATCGACTGGCGAAAAATAGAAAAAGGACCCGAGATGGACGATGAAGATGAAATGCGCAAATCCCACTACGAACAACAGCGCCAACCCTGACCCGGCCTCATGCCCGCAACCCGATCCGGCTGCAATCCCATGCCCGCAACCCGATCCGGCCGCAAACCACCCGTCCGGCTGCAACTCATCCGGCCGCAAACCACCCATCCGGCGGCAACCCTCTCACAAAATATGTTGGTTGAACTTCCGGCTGTGATAGAGCAGCGGGATGCCGACAGACGCACTGATTCCGCAGATCAATATGACACCCACTAATAAAACATGAAACCGCGAATTTTGTCCCGGAAGCGGAGAACGTTGGATATGAGTCGCCACAATCACCCCGATCACCGTCAGCGCCGCGAAAATCACGCTGAATATGACCTCTCCCGTCGCCTTGGCCTGGAGAAAACCAAAATAAACGAGGCCGATAATAATAAAAAGAATATTGACACCGAAGATCAGGGAAGACACACTGATAATATCCGAAGAAAAGAACCGGGTCGTGCCTTCATCCCGCCACAACAAATTGTAGGCCAGACAAAGAACCGTGTCCGAAATACCCACAGCCAACGCTGTCATAAAGGCTTTTACAAAAGGAAGCGTGGAGGTATAATCCATGTCATCCCCGATCTGGCTCGTATGATCGTTTTCCATACCCAATCCCCCGCAAACACCATGCCTCGCTCGCACGACCTCCGGCCCCCTGCTACACCTCGCTCGCACGACCCCCGGCCCCCTGCTACACCTCGCCCTCGCCCGCATGACCCCCGACCCCCTGCTATCCCTCACCCTCCCCTTTCACCCCTGCATCCCCTTCATTACCCCCATTTTAGACCCGCTCCAGTCCGGGAAAAGCACCCGGTCATCCGATAGCTGCAAATGCGCATCCGCCACCGCACTGAATACGCTCCTGAAATCCGTCGTCACCGGCAGATCCCTCCCGTCTTCCAGGTTTTCCACAGCCAGCTCCTTCACCTCCCCATACACCTTTCCGCCATCGACCTCATTCCCCAGGATAAAATTGCACGAAGCCCGCCCGTGATCCGTGCCACCAGTCCCGTTTTGATGCACCGTCCGGCCAAACTCCGTCATCGTCATCACCACGACGTCATCCTGGTACCCCTCCACATCCTTCCAAAAAGCTGCCATACTGTTTGCCAGATCGGTCACACTCCGCGCAAACACGCCGTTATCCGTCCCCTGATTGAAATGCGTGTCCCATCCGCCGCATTCGGTAAAAGCCACCTCGAGACCCACATCCATCTTGATCAGCTGGGCAATCTGCCGCATCGACCCCCCGAGCGGCGAATTGGGATACACAGCCCCATCAACCGGCTGATAATGACGCAGATCCGCCTGTTGTAACATCTTCATGGCTTCGAAACTCTCCTTCCCCGTCTCCTGCAGCAACCCCGGCCCCGCATGGTCATACGAAGCCTCGAAACTCCGGGCCGCCGCCGCAGCCACGGCCGGATTCCCCCTGAGCTGGATGGCAAAATCCTGGAGATTGCCGATCGCCAGCGAAGGATTGTCGCCATACAAAGACCGGGGTAACGCCGATGTCAGGCTGACAGCCGCGAAAGGGGTGAGCGCATCGTGTCCCAACAACCCCACCGCCCGGTTCAGCCACCCGCTTGCCGTACCCTTGTTGAAAGGGGTCCCTGATTCCATATAGTCCTGCGCATCGAAGTGCGACCGCGTATTATTCGGCGAACCGATCCCATGCACAATACCCAGCCTCCCCTCCCGGAACAGCGGCTCGAACGCCTTGAGCCCCGGATGCATCCCCCACCTTCCATCCAGATCGACAAGGCCCTCCCCAACAAACAAATTCGGCCTTGCCGCCCTCAGATATGTATCCCCAAAAGGTGTTACCGCCATTAACCCATCCATCGCCCCGCGCTGAAAGATGCAAACCAGCACCCGCTTGCGCTTATAGGGCCGGTAGACTTTCTCACCCGCCGCCGCCTCGGCCATGAAGGATGGAATACCCCCCATCAACCCGACCCCGAACAACGCAATTCCCCCGCTCTTCAAAAAACCTCTTCTCGATATGATCATGATCGCAGATTTTACAAATTTTATTGCCGCCTCCCTGCCGACGTCCCCCCTACCGCAGCTGATTTTCGGGCGACCCGATCGCCACCCCCACCGCTTCCGCACTATCCGCCTTCTCCACCTTGACCCCGGCTATCTGCCCCTCCGCCAGCGCCAACCCGAAATTCATCCGGTTCAAAAGACTGCCGGCATTGATCCAATAGGTTCCCCTATCCGGGAAACCGGTCGGCGCCTGGTAATAATATTTTTTCTCGCCCATCCTTGTGATCCAGGTATATAACGGATACGGCTGATCGATTTCTGCATGCAGGCTCCGCACCGCCCCGATCGCCAGCTCGAACGGCGATTTTGTCTTTTCCCGGATCGCGGCCGGGGCCCAGAACTCCGGCGCAGTCACCATCGTGATAAGCACCTGCCGGATATCGCCATCCTTCGCAAGAAAAGTTTTCGCCATCTTATCGATGAGACTCTGCGGCGGATCATCGCTTACGAACCGGACCGCGATCTTGCGGCAAATGAACCGCGCCGTGGAAGGATGATGCGCCAGCATTTCCAACAGTTCCTCTCCCTCCTCGTAACCGCCGCCGGCTGGAAAAACATGCCCGAGTACCGTTTTTTCGCCCTTATCATGCCGGTTCGCATTGAACAGGAAATCGCCCTCATGCACGAACCCCCGCCGCGCCAGCTGATCCGGATCGAACCGGCTGATCAACCGCTGCGCATTCTCATTCATCGGGTACACCGTCCAGCCCGTGAGCACCCGCGCCGCCTGCGTCACATCCTCTTGCGTATACCCGCCCTCCACACCCAGCGTATGCAGCTCCATCACCTCCCGCGCATAATTCTCATTCAACCCCCTCGACCTCCGGGCCTGCCGCACCCGAGCTGCCACCACACTATCCGCCCCACCCGCGCCTGCCCCCTCCCCCGCCACCGCCGAATTATCCACCGCCGCCGAACTACTAAAATTGTCCAGGTAAAAAAGCATCGCCGGCGACTTCGCCGTCTTCAACAACAAATCCCCAAACTTCCCCAAAGCATTCGGCCTTATCACATCCCGCTCATACGCCGGAATGAACTCGGCACAATCATTCTTGGTGATCGACACATTGAAATGATTGAACCAGAAATCCGTCATGACCTCCTGCAGCTGATTATTCGAATAGGCAGCCCGCAGGATATTCTGACAAATAAATTGCCGGAACAAATCCTGCTCCGGCTTGTACCCTTTTTCCGCCATATACGCCCGGATCATCTCCCGGTATTCCTTCCGATCCGTTTTGATCGAGTCCTTATTGACCACCCCGTCCCGTATCGCCATCCTCGCCACCTGGCCTACCCTGGGATACAGGTTGACGACCTGCTCATTGGTCAAATCCAAAGCGTCATAAGACTGAAGCATCGCAGCCAGCGAATCATCCGGCAGATCAGCCGCCAGTTGTTCCGCCCACCAATTCTCCAATCCCTGATGTACGACCGCATCAACCTGACCCGGCATGGCTCCATAAGTAAACCGGCTCAAGAGGTGGGCAGCGGCCTGCCGTTCCGTCAACCCCGCCCGCCGCCAGGGAAATCGATACGCCGGCCGCTTCGTTCCATTGAATGATTGCAAGGTCACCCACCCGCCCGCAAGTACCACGATAATTCCCAATAATTTGAAGACTGTTTTCATATCCCGGCGGGCGCTGAACACCCGGGATATAGATTCGGTTTATCTAAAAAGGTTTAATCCAAAAAGCTTTTTAACTATCCATTAAACCTTGTGCCCGCAATTCAGTCTCAGGGGTTAACGTATATTTGTCTGCAATGAAACAAACCCTCCTCCTGCTGGCCCTCCTCATCGGGATCATGCACTGCGGTCATACCCAAACCGCCGACTCCACTACAGACCCCGGCTATACCGCCGCCCCCGCAAAACAAGCCGCATCCCCGACCCAAAGGGCCGCCCGTCAGCTCAACGTGCTCCAGAAAAAACTCAACCTCAACCAGAACCAGGTCATCAGGCTCCGCATGATCCTGCTAAACCTGAACGTTGCTCTCGATAGCCTCCGCACCAACCCCTCCCCCGACAAAAAGACCGACAACCAGGCCCGCCGTAACATCACCCGGGATGCCGACGGCAAGATCTACGCCCTGTTGACCACCGACCAACAAGTAGCCTACGCCCAATGGAAACAGGAACTGCAGCTGAGAAGACAGTTACACCACGCAGCCAATAAGACCCCCCCGACGGACTCCACGACCCAACACCGCTAAGATTAAAATCGCCATCCCCAAATCATCCCCGCCACCATCCCCAAACCATCCCCGAAATCACCGCCCCCCATCCACCGGCACATCCAATATTTTGCGATATTTTGCGTTTAGAGTAAATTTAAAGATACACCTGATGA
>DATJMG010000225.1:0-6159 GCA_035508835.1 Puia sp. | reverse complement strand
GGCTTGTCTCCCTGGCCATCCGCGAGCGGTTGGAGAAGTTTGTGCCGCAGCAGGAAATGTTGATGCCGGTGATGAAGGCGTCACTGAACTGGCTGGTGAATAATATCGAGGATACCGGAAACGAGCGCTGATCCACCTTGCCATGCCCAATCTTAGCGGGGCATTTTTTTTGATCCTTGACTGAACGTTGTTAATATTATTTACTTAACACATAAACAGAACGTTATGCCAAAAAACCTTTTTCCGCTCCTGCTGGCCGGACTGATCCTTTTCCAGCCCCTGGCGGCGCAAATCCCGGCTCCACCTTCCGGCATACCCTCTCCGACATCCGGCATACTCGACGGTTATCTCCGTCTGGCGCTCGACAGCAACCTGGCCCTTCACCAGCGCAATTTTGACCTGCAAAAAGCCCGGCTTGACCTTCGACGCGCCAAAAGCCTTTTCTTCCCGCAGGCGACGGCCAGCTCCGAATATACCCTGGCCGATGGCGGCCGAAGCATTGGCATTCCCGTCGGCGACCTGCTCAATAACGTTTATTCCACCCTCAATCAACTCACCGCCTCCAATAAATTCCCCCAGGTCGCCAACCAAACCGTTCAATTCCTGCCCAATAACTTCCAGGACACCAAAATGGAGGTCTCCTTGCCGATCCTCAACACAGACCTCCGGCACAACCGGGAAGTCAGCACCGAACAGATCAACGGCAGCCGCGCCAACCGCGACATCTATAGCCGCGACCTGATCCGCTCGGTCCGTCAGGCTTACTATCAATATCTACAGGCAGGTAAGGCAGCGGAAGTCTACGAGAATTCCCTTCGGCTGGCGGAAGAGAACCAGAGAGTCAGCGAGAAATTTGTGGCGAACCAGATGGCTACGCGAGAGATCGTACTTCGCGCCCGGGCCCAGGTCAGTGAAGCGGAATCTTCCCTCATCGAGGCCCGGAATATTGTCCGCAATGCCGCTGCCTGGTTCAATTTCCTGCTCAACCGCCCGCTCGATCATCCGATCACCATCGATCCCGCGCTTATGGACATCTCATCGCCTTTCTCATCGCCTTCCGGGGCGGGAGGTTCATCCCCTTCCGGTACGGGGGGCTCATCCTCCGATCCATTAGCCAGCCCGCTTCCGGCCGGCGCACTTTCCTCCGGCCGGCGTGAAGAATTTGCCCGGCTCACCAGCTATCAGCGCATCCTCGAATCCAACCTGAAATGGGACCGCGCCTATCTCGTTCCAAAGCTGAATGCTTTCTATGATATCGGATTCCAGGGCTATGGCATCCATTTTTCCAGCTCCCAGTTCTATCAACTGGCCGGCGTCAACCTGGTCTGGCCCCTGTTCAAAGCAAGCGATAATAAATACAAGATCCGGCAGGCTATCATCGATATCCAATCGGTACACGAACAATACCGGCAGCTGACCGATCAGCTGGACCTTGAACAGGTCACCGCGATCAACAACTATAACTCGGCCCTTGAAGCCCTTCAGGCACTGGCCGATGAGGTGGGCAGCGCCCGTGAGACCTATCGGCTTGCAGAACGACGCTTTAATGAAGGCCAGGCGCTCCAGATCGAGCTGATCGATTCCCGCAACCAGATGACCAACGCCGAGCTTCGCTATTCCCTTGGCCGGCTTGCCTTGCTGAACCGCGCCGCCGACCTCGAACGGGTAACCGCCGCATTCCCCATCGATAACCAGAAATAACACATCATATGAATACGCTACTGTTCACCCGATCCATCCTCGCTGCTGTCCTGGCAATTTCCCTGGTCGCGTGCAGCGACAATCAGGCTGCCGTTACGCCAAAGCAGCCTGTACCCATCGCCGGGTCCGCCACTTTGGAAGACGCCATTCCCGTCCGGCTGCAACCGGTTGTCCTTAGCCGCCAGAGCCGCGTGCTGCAATACGCCGGGCTGATGGCAACCAATGACGAAGCCCGGCTGTCCTTCAAGATCGGGGGTATTGTCTCGCGGATCTTTGTAAAGGAAGGCGACCACGTATCCACGGGTCAGCTCCTCGCAACCCTTGACCTGACCGAGATCGATGCCCAGGTGCAACAGGCGGCAGTCAACGTCGGGAAGGCGCAGCGGGACGAAAACCGGCTGAGCAATCTGTATCGCGATACGGTAGCTTCACTGGAACAGCTGCAGAACAGCCGCACTCAACTGACTGTTGCCGGCGAAGCCCTGCGTATTGCGCGCTTCAATCGCCAATATGCCCGGATCAGGGCTTCCTGCGACGGCACCATCCTGCAAAAGATCGGTAACGAAGGTGAATATCTCGCGGCCGGGACCCCTGTGCTGGTATTCAACGGGACCGGCAACAAGGATTGGGTCGTGCGCTTTGGCGTATCGGACAAAGACTGGGCCGTTTTGCGCCGGGGCGATAAGGCTGCCGTCACCATTGATGCCTATCCCGGGCATCCCTTCTCCGGGGTGATCACCAAAGTGGCGGAAGCCGCTGACCCGGCCAATGGTACATATGCCGTGGAAGTTACCGTAGAACCGGCGGGTCATAAGTTTGCACCGGGTCTGTTTTGCAGCCTCCGGATCCAGCCGCCGGCCGGCAGGGTCTATTCGCTGATCCCCGCTTCAGCGCTGACCGAAGGCGAAGGATCGGGCGGTTATGTCTATACGGTCAATGCAGACAACCGCACCGTCAGGAAGATCCCCGTCCGGATCGCATTCTTCCAGGATGACCTGATCGCCGTCAGCAGCGGCCTCGATAGTGTCAAGTCGGTAGTCGCTGACGGGGTAGGGTATCTGACGGAACATAGTATTGTAAAAGTGCAAACCATTAACCGCTAAAAACTCCGCTATGTCGAACCCAATCAATATAACGCCCGTCACCACTGGCCCCGGCGCTCCCCGCAGGCGTCGCGGACTCACCGAATTTGCCGTCCGCAACTACCAGTTCACGCTGATCGTCTTCATCATGCTGGCAGCGGTCGGCCTCAACTCGCTGTTCACCATGCCCCGCGGGGAAGACCCGGATACCGAAGCGCCCTCTTTCGCAGCCATCGTCATTTATCCCGGCACCAGCCCCAAAGACATGGAGGAGCTTGTCGTCAACCCGATGGAAAAGCGTTTCAATGCCATGGATGACATCAAGCGTATCCGCTCCACCATCGATGACGGGTTGGCTGTGATCCAGATCGAATTCAAATACGAGACGGACCCGGACAAGAAATACCAGGATGTCATCCGCGAGATCGACGCCGTCCGCGGCGAGTTGCCCCGGGACATCCTCCCGATCGATGTCCAGCGCTTTACGCCTTCCGATGTCAATATCCTCCAGGTGGCCCTGGTCAGCGAGACCGCGCCGTATAAGGATCTGCAGGAATGGAGCCGGAAGCTAAAGGATCGGCTGGAGAAGATCAAAACGCTGAAGAATGTCGACAACTGGGCTTTCCCCCGGCAGCAGGTCCGCATCGCGCTCGATCTGGAGAAGCTGGCCCTCGACAAGATCGCGCTGAATACCGTCCTGCAGTCCATCCAGGGGGAAAACGTCAATATTCCCGGCGGCAGCATCGATATGGGTTCCCGGAAATTCAATATCAAAACGACAGGTGACTACAAGACGATCGACGAGATCCGCAACACCGTCGTCAGCAGCGTGGCCGGGAAGATCATTTACGTGAAAGATATTGCCGATGTTGACTTTAATTACGAGGAACAAAGCTATATCGGCCGCCTCAACGGGAAGCGCTGTGTATTTGTGACGGCCAGCCGCAAATCCGGCACCAATGTCTTTGATGTGGAAAAAGAGATGGATCCTGTCCTTGACAAATTCAGATCGGAGCTCCCGCCGGATATTACCTACGTCAAAAGTTTTGATAACGCTGAAAGCGTCCGCACCCGGCTTGGTCATTTCGCGCGGGACTTCGGTATCGCCATCCTGCTGGTGCTGATCACGCTGTTGCCCCTCGGGCCGCGGGCATCGATCGTGGTCATGGTTTCCATACCCCTCTCGTTACTCATCGGGTTATTCCTGCTCAACCTTTTCCATATCACCATCAACCAGCTCAGTATCGTCGGGATGGTAGTGGCATTGGGACTGCTTGTTGACGACAGTATCGTAGTCGTGGAGAACATAGAACGTTACCTGCGAATGGGTTATTCGCGGAAAGAAGCCGCTATCGCGGCTACCCGACAGATCGGGCTGGCTGTGCTCGGCTGCACGGCGACCTTGATATTTGCCTTCCTGCCGTTGATGTTCCTGCCCGAGGCCGCAGGGGACTTCATCCGCAGCCTGCCGGCCGCCGTTGTGACGACTGTCCTTGCTTCACTATTCGTATCGCTGACGATCGTCCCTTTCCTTTCCAGCCGCATTCTCAGCGGGCATGAACATCCCGAAGGTAATTTTTTCCTTCGCGGGCTGCGCCGGTTGATCAATGGTTCCTACCGGCGGCTGCTTCATGGCGCCATCGCCCGGCCCGCGTTGACCCTGCTGGTGGCCTTCGGGATCTTTATCGGCTGCCTGCTGCTCATCCCCCGCGTGGGATTCAGTGTCTTCCCGGCTTCTGAAAAGCCGATGTTCCTCATCAATATCACGACCCCGCTCGGCACCAGCATCGCTGCCACGGACTCGACTGCCCGCTGGGTGGAAAGGCATATCGATCACCTCCCCGATCTGAAGAACTACGCCACTAACGTAGGCCGCGGAAATCCCCGCATCTATTATAATGTGATCCCGCAGAATGAGGTCAGCAACTATGCCCAGATCTTCGTCCAGCTGAACGAGACCCCGTCCGAAAGGAAAAGGCAGCTGATCGATTCGCTACGCTCCTGCTTCTCCGCCTATCCCGGCGCAAAGATCGAGGTTAAAGACTTCGAGCAGGGACCGCCGATAGAAGCGCCGATCGCCATCCGGCTCTTTTCGGAGGACCTGGACACCTTACGCAGTTTAGCCTTCCGGGTGGAGGACCTGCTGAAAAAGACCGAAGGGACCATCTATGTCAATAACGAGCTGACTACCCTGATCACCGATATCAAAGTGAATGTCAACAGGGAAAAGGCCGGGATCCTGGGCGTCCCGACAGACGAGATCGACCGTACCGTCCGCCTGGCCGTTACCGGGCTGAATGTCGGGATCTTCCGCAAGGATAATGATAAGGACAATGACTATGATATCACGGTATGCCTGCCCCATGGCCCGCATCAAACCCCGGATGCACTCAATAAAATATATGTCAATTCATACAATGGTACCTCCGTTCCCCTGAGTGAGCTGGCTACCATTCAGTTCCAGAGCTCGCCGCCCGGCATCAACCACTACGACAAGGACCGGTATACCACGGTAACAGCATTTGTACGTAACGGTTATAACACTACCCGCGTCACCGATGGCATCCTCAAACAACTCGACAGGATGAGTTTCCCCAAAGGGGCCACCTATATGGCGGCCGGGGAGGTAGAGAGTAAGAAAGAGAGTTTTGGCGGCCTGGGATCGATCATTTTGATTACGGTTTTTGGCATCCTGGGGATCCTCATCCTTGAATTCAAAACCTTCAGGGGTGTGCTGATCGTATTGTCCGTTGTGCCGCTCGGGATCATCGGCGCTGTACTCATCCTGCTGGTAAGCGGGAACACGTTATCGTTTGTGGCGGTCATCGGCATCATTGCCCTGGTGGGGATCGAGGTCAAGAATTCTATCCTGCTCGTCGACTATACCGACCAGTTGCGCAAAGGCGGGATGGGTCTTGATGAGGCCATCCAGGAAGCCGGAGAGACCCGTTTTGTGCCCATCATCCTCACCACGCTAACCGCTATCGGCGGGTTGATCCCCCTGATCGCCGAGAATAATCCGCTCTATACACCCCTGGCGCTCGTCATCATTGGCGGGCTCCTAAGCTCGACCCTGCTCACCCGCGTGGTCACTCCCGTGCTCTACAAGCTGCTGGCGCCGAAGATCGAGCCGGATCATCAGACTGAGGCGGATGCAAATCAGGGTACTACGGCACCTCCATCGGGGATATTGCCGGTCCCCGCAATGTGAGTGCTGTCAAACTAAGCAGATTTCTCGTCGAACGATCCGGGATCATGACGAGCAATTGAGCAAGATTTACAAGGTCATTGAATTACTTTTAGCCAAAAAAGAGGCTGAAGAGACCTGGGAAGAAAGGGAACGCATCGGCTTCAAATAGCCCAAAATAACCTGAGG
>DATJMG010000224.1:0-7588 GCA_035508835.1 Puia sp. | reverse complement strand
GTTCCCTTCGCCTGGCCAAAGCTCACCCCGGCATACAGCGATACCGTTAACCAAATGAGTATTCTCATGGTTGAAAATTATTCGAAATCAAATTCCCGGACGGTGACGGCAATCATTCTTTCGCCTGACGGCCATCATCCCATCCCTGCAGGCCGACCTCTACATTCGGGCTAAAACCCGTGACTTCAACCACCCTCCACCGGAAATATGACCGCCCGGTACCGCGACCCGCGTCTTTCTGCCAGACTGTAAAGCCGGCTGAATTTATTCCGGCAGGCTGAGGACGGGCGTTGCGGCATGCCTGGCCAACCGGCGCGAGTGACTCTGATGGAATTCCAGCATCGAATGTCGTTTGGGGAAGACTACTGCAAGCTCTGCGGGATCGTTATGGAGATACTCTTCCAGACCTTCTTCGACATTTTGCTGATGAAGATAGCGGCGCGACGGATGTAATACCGACAGGGAATCGGCGCCTTCGGGAGGATAGCAGCAAGCCTCATCGCTTATCACCTTGCCCGTATCGACCGTTATAACCTCGACCGCGGCGCCGAAACGTTCCTGCAACTCTTGTAATAAGGGCAGAGAATGCCGGATACCGCCTTGCACATCATTTGCGTCACACGCCAGTACGATGCGGTGGAAGGGTTGATATTCCGCATGTTCGGGCACCACCAGCAGCGGATGCCGCAAATGAAGGACAGAGTCTACCGCGCTGCCGGCCAGGAATTTTTCCATTGTCGGCCTCGTCAGACCCAGCACGATCAGGTCCGCTTTAAGAGCGCCATACCATTCCTCCACTTTGGCGGCAACGGAACCTGTCTGAAGGTGCGTGGTTACTGCTACCTGCCCGGTCGTTTGCTCCAGGACAGCTGTTTTTATTTCCTGCAAACTGCTTTCGGCGGCATCGGCCATCTGGTCATACAGGTACTCATTCATCACCATTTCCGTCGAGGCAAGAGGGATCTGGATGACATGCAGCAGGTGCAGCTCGGATCCGGTCGCCATGGCCAGGCCGGCGGCATAGCGGGCGGCATTGAACGCGCAGGGAGAGAAATTAACCGGGACGATTATAGATTTCATATATTTTGTTTTGCTAATCATGAATACTCATTACCGGAATAAGGCTGTGGAGGACGATCTTTTTAGCCTGACTGCTGTGCAGCTCATAGAAAGAATGCTTTTTCGGAAAAACGACAAGCCAGTCGGCGGGATGATCTTTCAGGTATTGGCTGATGCCTTTGGACACCTTATCCGTATGGACATAGTGGAGATCGGGATAGATATCCTTCAACCTTTCCCGCCAGGCCTCCAGGATATGGACTACTTTCCCGTGTCCTTCCCCGGCCGGTGGTGTCACATTGACCACATCGAAGCGGGCAGCGAACAGGTCCTTCAGTTCGCGAAGGAAATTGAGTGCTCCGGCCATTCCGGAGCTCATGTCTTCGAGGTCGCACGCGAGGACGATCCGTTCCGGCTGTTCGAATTGAACCCCTTCCGGGATCACCAGCGTCGGGTATGGGAGGCGCCGCAAGGCTTGCAGGGTCGGACTACCGGACAGGAACCGTTCGAACGGTTGCCCGGCCGAACCCATGACGACCAGGAAGGGATGCAGCTGTTCGCAGTATTTCCGCAGCTTGTAGTCCACGCCGCCTGTTTCCATATCTTTCTCGATGGGTACCCGCCCGGCGGTGCGTTTATGCAATTCGGCAGCCAGGTCCTTCAATCGGGATACGGCTGAGTCGCGCAGCATCTCGAAGGCGCTGTCCGGTATCGGATATTCGAGCGCGGTGATGGGCGGTTGCAGCACATGGATCAGGTTCAACCGGCTTCCGGTTGCAACGGCCAGGTCGGCCGCGTAGCGGGCCGCATTAGAGGATGCCGGGCTGAAGTTGACGGGAACTACGATCGTTCTCATGACGCTTTGTTTTGGCTAAGCTACTTACCCTGGCCGCCGGAAATCATGATCCGGGTGCGAATCCGGGCTGAGTCGCGACGGGTTATTTCCTGACCAGGATCATTTTCGATCCGGCGGCAAGTCAGGTTTCCCGCCAGGAGGCCCGACTATCTTCATGGCATTCGAACAACTTTAAAAATAGCTTTGATATGAAACGCATATTATTTGTCGGCGCCGGCAAGGCATTCCCACAGGGCGCCTTTCGGTTCCTTCAGTCGCTTCCGGATGAAGGCAAGGTCAGCGTCACCGGGCTTTTCTTCAGAACCATCGATTATGAGACGTTTAATGTAGTCAGCCAGATCCCTGTTGCCGCGCCTTATGTCCGGCTGCGTGAGCGGGAGTTGGAGGAATTACAGGCCAACAAGGCCGTCTTTGCACGCAAATGCTGCGACAGCCATTTGAAATTCGAGGTCCATCCCAACGACGAAAGCTGGGACAGTCATTTATTTGCCCGGGAATCGCGGTTTTCCGATCTGGTCGTCCTGAGTGCCGAGCAGTTCTACGGAGAGGTCGATCCTTCGCAACCGAATCTGTTCCTGCGCGAGGCGCTTCATGCGGCTGAATGCCCGGTCATGATCGTCCCCGAGAATTATTCCGAGCCTGAGCATCTCTTCATAGCCTATGATGGCAGCCGCGACAGCCTGCATGCGATCAAGCAGCTCGCTTATCTCTTCCCCGGCTACACGGATCTGCCCACCGAGATCGTCTATGTCAAGGAGGATAATTCGACGGAGATGCCTGACAAAGCCTTATTGGAGGAGTACACCCGCCATCATTTCCCGAGCCTGAACCTTGCGCGGCTGCATTTCAAAGCCGCCCGGTATTTTGCCGACTGGATCGGCGAGAAGAAGAATGTACTGCTCGTCAGCGGTTCCTTCGGCCGCTCATCCTTTTCGTACATGGCGCGGGAAAGCTTTTCAAAGCATGTTCTTCACGACCACAAGATGCCTGTCTTCATCGCCCACACCTGAGGGGGTATTGGGCGCCAGGCGTTTTCCCAGGATTTTCTCCAGATCTTCCTTGTATACCACTTCCTTTTGCAGCAGCATCGTGGCCAGCGTTTCCAGTTGTATCCGGTGTTGCTGCAACAATTCCATCGTTTGCCGGTAGGCACTGGTAACCAGCAGCCGCACTTCGTCATCGATCATCCGGCCGGTAGCTTCGCTGTAAGGTTTTTGAAACGTCGATTCCTGGTTGCCGGTTGCATCATAAAAGCTCACCGGCCCGATCTTCGGGTCGAACCCATAATAAGCAACCATGCTATAGGCCTGCCGGGTGACTTTTTCGAGATCATCGAGGGCGCCCGAGGAAAGCTCGCCGAAGATCAGCTCTTCCGCGGCCCGGCCGCCCAGCGAAGCGCAGATCATCTCGGTGAACGCCGCGGCGGTCCGGATCTGTCGCTCTTCCGGCAAGTACCACGCTGCCCCGAGTGACTTGCCCCGCGGGATCACCGACACCTTGATCAGCGGGTCGACCTTCGTCAGGTACCAGCTTACTACTGCATGGCCGGCCTCGTGATAGGCGATGACCTTCTTTTCTTCCGGCGAGATGATCTTGTGTTTTTTCTCCAGGCCGCCGGCAATCACGCGGTCGATCGCCTCGAGGAAATCCTGATTTTCCACGACTTCGCTTTTCCGCCTTGCCGCAAACAGTGCGGCTTCGTTACAGATATTGGCGATATCGGCGCCCGAGAAGCCCGGTGTTTGCGCCGCGAGCGCAGCCGAATCGACACCTGAATCCGCGAGTTTCAACGGCCGCAGATGGACGTCGAATATAGCTTCACGTTCAAGGGGATCGGGCAGCTCCAGGTAAACATGCCGGTCGAATCGTCCCGGCCGCAGCAAGGCCGGGTCGAGCATATCCGCCCGGTTAGTAGCCGCCAGTACGATCACCCCGCTGTTGGTCCCGAACCCATCCACCTCTGTCAGCAGCTGGTTGAGCGTGCTCTCGCGTTCGTCATTTGCGCCTGCGAAAAATGCGCCGCGGCTCCTTGACCTGCCCACCGCATCGATCTCGTCGATGAAGATGATGCAGGGCGCGGCCTCCTTTGCCTGACGGAACAGGTCACGCACCCGCGATGCTCCCACCCCGACGAACATTTCGACGAACTCCGAGCCCGACAGGCTGAGGAACGGCACTTTAGCCTCACCTGCCACTGCCTTTGCCAGCAGTGTCTTGCCTGTTCCCGGCGGTCCTACAATGATAACGCCCCGTGGGATCTTGGCGCCGAGTTTGGTATACCGGTCCGGCGCTTTCAGAAAGTCGACGATCTCCATCACCTCCTGTTTGGCTTCGGTCATGCCCGCCACGTCACGGAAGGTGATCGTGCTATGGTTGGCATCGGTCTGGCGCGTGGCTGTCGAATGCCCGAAATTGAAGGGTGACAGGCCGCCGCCCATGCCGCCGGCTCCGGAACTGCGCATGATCCGCGAGAAGATAAGGACGAGGACAACCATCGGCACGAGCCAGCCCAAGAGGTCGATCACTGAAGAGTGTTGCCGGGTGAAATTGAGTTTGATGCGTTGTGTTGCGGGAAGATCTTTTTGGGCTTCATCCAATTTCTTCTCCAGCATTTCCACCGATCCGATATTGACACGATAATGCGGGCCGGGCTCCATCGGCTTGCCGGCTACCGGATGGGTCATATTCCTGAAGTACGGCGAATCCGCAAATTGTTGCCGGATGTATACATCCGCATATTCATTATTGACTACGTCGAGGCTGTCGACTGCATGCCGGTCCAGCATCTGCTGCTCGAATTCATTCCAGCCGATGGGTTTGGGGCTGGTAGGTGAAATGCTCCGGCAGACGTAAGGCAGGATCGTGACCAGTATGATGATGCCGATCAGCCACCACGCCGAAGGTGCCCGGGATCTTTTTTCGTTACTCATGGATTGCTTCCTTTTCCGGGCACGGCCGAGGCTCCCACTCCGCGCTAAAGAGCAGGAATACCTTAACTGCGAATTTCATGATGCACGGGCTTTTAGCACTCTTGTTCCGGTGAATATGCCGTTCAGCTCACCCGAGCCAAGGATATGACCGCTCATGGCCCTGGTCAGCGCATCGAGCGACGAGCCTGCAGGGAGGTCCAGTTCGATGTCCAGCGCATATACCTTGAACTGGTAACGGTGCACGCCGAAGGGCAGGAACGGTCCGGTATAACCGCTTTGACCGAAATCGTTCTTTCCCTCGCATTCCATTGGCCGTCTCTCCCCGATATGCCGGACCACGGGTATATTCCAGGCCATCCAATGCAGCCGTTCCCGGGCGTCGGGGTCCTCCATCAGGATCACGAGGCTTCTGGCCGAGCCGGGTATGCGGTCAAGATCGAGCGGCGGATTGATATTGGCGCCGCTCCGCGTATATTTGATCGGGATGGGGCTCAATTCCCTGAATTCGGGGCTTGTGATATGCAGGTATTCCATATCGGTTATATTTTTTGGGGTTGTTGTTCCTTGATGAGCGTGAGGCGGTTGTCCACTCTGGAAGCTCCCGGGATCACCCGCGAAACCGATTCCACCTGGGTGCGCTCGGCCGCCGAATAGACCGCGCCCGTCAGGATCACCGTTTCGCCGTTCATCTCCACCGTGATGAGGTCCTTCTCGATCCAGGGATAGATCGCCAACGCTTCCCTCAGCAGCTTCCCGGCTTCTTCCGAGCTGAGCGGCGGCCGGATCGTAATCCGGTTCTCGATGCGGTTCTCGCTTATCAGCTTGCGTATGGCGTCGACCGCAGCCTCCTGCTGGAACCGGTAGTTCACTTCTCCCTCCAGCGTAACGACACCCGCTTCCACCTTGATCCGGATCAGGCGGTCGTGCATTGCTTTATGCCACTCCAGTTCCGCGGCGACGGCTTCTGCCAGTTCCCGGTCTGCCGGTCTTCCGGCCGGCGACGGGCCAGTGCGGATGCTCAGGACCAGGGCGCGGACGCCTTCCGCTTTCCAGGCGGCTTCCCCGGCTGCCTGCTTTTCGGCGATATTGGCTGCCTCGCCGCTGAGCATGACAATGCCATTCTTCACTGCTACGCCGATCTCCGCGGCATTCACAAAGGGTTCGCACTGCAGCTGGGTGAGAATATCCTTCTGTATTTCCAGGTCTGTTCGCATAACATGGGTTGATTTATGGTGTTCCGGTTGTGCTTTTGTCAAAGATACCGGGACGTGCTGCCCGATCATTGGACTCCCGTCAGGGTACGGACTGACATTTGTCAACTGTTGAAAAAAAAAGGGCCGCCTTTCGGCGGCCTTCCTGCTTATACCTGTCTTTCTCTCTAGTAGGCAAGCTCCGGTTCTTCCACCAAAAGTTTATTCTCTACGTTAGTTATTCCGGGCGCGGCCCAAGCGGCATTTTCGGCGTCTTCCAGTTCGGCGAAGCTCCTCACCGTTCCCCGCAGAATGACCTTATTGCCGGCTACTTCCACCAGGATCTTCTCCGCATCCAGGGTTGCGTTGCGGGCAATCGAATCTTTGATCTTCTTGCGGAGGTCTCCCGGCACGATCCCCGGCGTGACGATTATATAATTATTGACCCGGCGTACGCCATAGAGGCTTTTGATCGTATCGACCGCTGCCTGTCGCTGGAAATTCCATTCCACCTCGCCATCCAGCGTTACCACGCCGTCTTCCACCTTGATCCTGATCTTATTCTCCTGCACGGCGGAATGCCATTGCAAAGCCGTGGCTACGGCCTGTGCGATCTCGGTATCGGTACGCTGATCTACCGGAGAAATGCCAACTTTGATCTCTTCGGCCACCGCTCTGACGCCGAGGATCTTTTTCACTGCCGCTTCTGCCGCCAGCTTCCGGCCGTAGGTATCGACCTGTCCGCTGAGGGTAACTACGCCGTCTTTGACGGCTACGCCGATCGCGGCGGTATTCAAATAGGGCTCCCATTGTAGCTGAGCCATCACGTCCTTTTTGATGTCTGCATCTGTGCGCATATGAATTGCTTTTGAGAATGAATAAAATAGTTGCCATTCAAAGGTAGGATGGCGGGTTCCTCCGATCCAATGTCCGTCGTTAACCGCAGGGTTGATGTTGGTCATGACCGGATGCGGTGGCGATCGGGGGAGGACGCGGTTGGACAGGATCAAGTTAATGCCGTCAGCGCCGGCTTATGTTGAAAGCTGTTGAAATGAACGAAATCATTGATATCCCGCCGTACCCGCAGATAGGCAGGCGAGGCCATGGGATACCCCAGGCGAAAGGAAATGGCGATGCGCAGCTCATCGGGAATTCGCAACATTTTCTTTAGCTCTTTCTCCACCTTCTCACTGCTCAACGCGCTGACGACATGGAAACCGATGCCCAACGACGCTGCCATGAGCCACATGTTTTCCAGCACGCAGCCCAGGCTCATTATCCCGAGGAAATCGCCTTCCGACGCCGGCGCCCGCCGCGACGGGTTGTACAGCAGGAGCACCAGCACCGGACAGCTGAGCAGCTGGTGATGCCGTTCCAGTCCGGGGTGCTCCTCTTCGGGCCGGCTATGTTCCGGTATCAAGCCAGGATTCAGCCAGGACTTGGGGAACATCGTACTCAACACCCCCGTCTTTTTCGCCTTCAACTCCTTTTCGGAAAAGGACAGCTGCAGGTAATTCTCCTGAATAAAAGTCTCGGAGGTGGGAAAATCCAGG
>DATJMG010000223.1:0-9120 GCA_035508835.1 Puia sp. | reverse complement strand
ACTACAGCACCAACGAACCGACTATGGATGGAACCGCAACCCTGATCTACCTGCTCGCCGCCCGCCAGGCCGAAGAAAAGAAGCAAAAGTAGTCGCGCCCTCACCAGCAGCGCAAACCCCCGCTTACTGACCGATATATTTTAACGCGGCATCCACCACCAGATCATCCCCCGCCAGATAAGCCGCATTGGTCTCCCGGGCATAGATATCCGGCGGTACCCCTACCCCTTCATAGATATCGCCATTAATATACTTGAACATGGAGGAGCTCGTATAAACGAACATATAACCGCTGGGGCCAAAGGCCGCACTTCCGATCGTGAACTGCCCGCCGTCGAAATAGACGGAAGAAGCCAGCGGACCGTTAGCACCCCAGGTCCGGGTCCCGATAAACTTCCCATTCCCGTTCGGCAGGTTCTTAATGGCCATAGTCGTGATCTCCGACATGCTCACGGAAAGATGGTCCGCCAGCACGACAACAGGCTCCGTCACATTGACCGACCCCCCTACCCAGGGTTTTACGACGGCCGGCGCCCACGGCGTATAATCGAGGCGGTTAACACCATTCTTATACCTCGTATACCCGAACGTATACTGAGCCGTCGTCAGCTGCCCGACCAGCACATCCAGATCACTGACCTCGCCGCCGCCATTGCCCCGCAGATCGATGATGATCCCCTTCAGCGCAGGTATGCCGCTGCGGAGCGTGGTGAAGAAATAGTCAAACACCGGCGTCGTGTTGGCGCCGGCCTGGGAGAACGCAAAAGCACTAAAATATAAATAAAGGATATTCCCATTGATCGTACCGCTGACAGCCGTGAACGGTTCGCTGCTCCCTTCCAGATCCACCGTATCGGTTCCTATATGGAGCGACGACCGATCGATATACTTGGCGGGTATCAGTGAGTCCAGAACGGCAGCCGGAAACGCACTGTCCGTAAAATAGTTGGGATCCGTCTGGAGCTTGCGGTATTCGGAAGGACTGAAACCATTACCCGTCAGCATGAACTCCAGCGTGTAATGCGAGTCGATCAACCCCTGGGTCATTTGCTGGAAATACTGCTCCGCCAGCGCTTCATGGGCGCTGTCAAAGATCGTCAGTTGATCGAATTTCGGCTTATATACCGTATACATGTTGTCCCAGTTGGTCGTATCGATGCCCCAGAATACGTAGTTCGTGTTCATGCCGTTCCAGAAAGATTGGAAGATATCGGGATAATTGTCACCGGGATAAGAGGTAGCCTCCGGGGTCGAACTGATCGTCTTCCTGCAGCCGGCCAGCAGAATGACCGCTCCCATTGCCCACACCAAAATTGCTTTTTTCATGACCGGGAATGTTTTTTAAATAGGGTGGATACAATCTTTTTTACCTCGACAGTGGCGCCGAGTATTACCCCGAAATTATCATTGTACCGGGGCGCCTGGCTGATCTCATAGTGCTTTTCCTGATCGGTCATCGCCCTGAAATACCGGCCCTCCACATAGAAGGTATAGGTCTGGCGAAATTCGTAACTGACCCCAAGCCCGCCGATCAGCCCCAACTCGAGCCGGTTGTCTTTGGTGCTGTTGAACGTATAACTCTGATTGTAACTGTAGCCATAGTTCTCGCCCAGGATGCCGGTGGGGTTGACCGTTTCATAAGCCGTATCGTCCTCGTTCAGGATATTCGCCTCGACACCCTTGATCCGCCCGCTCGCCCAGTACGCCGCATATCCGCCGAGATCCACGAAACCCCGTAGCTCTTTGCCACCGAACGAAAACCGGAGGCTCACCGGCAGTGACAGGTAAGTATTGTAATTCTTCTGGTAAACGCCCGTGAAAAACCCCGTTCGGACGATGTCATAATTTTTTTGAATGTAAGTCGGCGCAGTCTGGAGGGTCAGCCAATCAAAAAACCGGTAGCCTATCGGGATCCCGATATTCCAACCTTTCATGCCATCATAATTGGTAAACGGCTCGCTGGAGTTGCTCGTCGTCAGGTAATTCATGTTCGCCCCCCCTTCCACACCCACGAACAACTGGCTCCTGGCTTGCAAACCGCACAGCAAAATGAAAAAAGTCGCTGCGCAGCTAAGTGTTGCAATCCGCATAGTGCAATAGTTTTAAGTCCATTTTCCTCGAATACGTAACTTCCGGAAATATGGTTGCCCTATGCAATAATCGGACCGGCGGCTCCCCGTGCATCCAACCCGCCCAATGCCCCCGTGTCGATCCTCCTTTGTTCATACTCTTCCTTCCACGCATGTTTCCACCGCCGGTGAGACCACAACCACATATCCGGACGCCGATGGATCACCGATTCCAGATACCGCACATACTCACGCGTTAGCTCGCCCTCCGGCAGCTCCGCCGCATCCATGCAGGCCAGTCGCATGGTGGCATGATAATGCCCGCGCCGCGGTTTATCGATCGAAGCAAAAACCACCGGCAAATGCCCGCATCGCGCACCCTTCTCCGGCCCGCTCGCGAACGGCGTCGCCCTGCCCAGAAAATCGATCCAGTAAGATGTCTGCATATTCCCCGGACATTGATCGGCCACAAGCCCCAACACATACCGGGAAGAAAGATAAGGTACTATAGCCTCCCGCATCTCCGGCGCCGGCAAAAAGACATTCCCGTTCCGCGTCCGGAGCCTATAGAACAGCTTCTCCAGCGCCTTATTGCTGATAGGCATGTATACGACAAGGATCTGGTATTTCGTCAGCGGCGTGAGCACCAGCTGCCCCCATTCCCAATTGAAAGTATGCCCGAGATGCATCTGACAGCTCTTGCCCGTCGCATACAATTCATCCAGCGCGCTGACATCCACCGTGAAACGCCTCCCCAGCCACGCATCACTCGCAGACACAAGCTTCACGACCTCTATAAAAGAATCGATAAAATTGCGATAGAATTTTTTCGCAATGCGAACACGCTCTGCCTCCGTTTTTTCCGGGAAAGCCTGCCGCAAATTGTCCATAACCACCGTCCTTCGATAACCGATGACGTAATAAACAATCCCGTAAATGACATCCGCCACCAGGTAAAGAACCCGCATGGGAAGAAGTGACACCACATAAAGGAACCCGTACAAAAGATAGTACATGATAGAGGTTAGATGTTTCCACCCAAGATACTGTATTTTACCGGTTGCCTGATGTTAACTCGACTTTCTGATGTTAACATTACTGGCCGTATGGATGAGCCACTCCCCCTTTCTTTTGACGACCACCCAAGTAAAAATTCCATGCCTCGGCTTTCTAGGCGTCCCATCCGGATCGAAGTCCCCGATTATCCCCCACCCGATGTGCAGGATCGCCAGATCCGGCTTAACATACCTTATTTGCACGCTATCGACTTTGAAAACACTGGTCCTGAACATCGTCGCGTGCGAATCCTTGTGATCATATACCGTCGCAGCCTTCCCCCGGAACCACGTACCGGCCACATTGATGAAATCGACGTCCTCAGTCAACATCGTACCCATCGAGTCCATATTATGAATGTTCCAGTAATGCTCGAATTTGCCGGGAAGCGAATTCAAAACCGCCAGGTCTTTCACCCCATATTCCTGACCCACACAGACCATTGACCCTGCCAGAATGACCGGATATATAAGCAGCTTCATCATTTCCTGAAATATATACAATTTCTCAGAAATTTCCAATCACCGCCGACAGCGCCGCCCCCGCCGACCCGACTGCCCCCGCTGACCCCGTCGGCCCCGCCGGCCGCGCTGTCCCCGCGGACCCCGCCGCCCCCTGATTAAAACACAATCTTCCTGATCTTATTCCCCCCCGCCTCACTCACATAAATGACCCCGTTTTTATCGACAACGATCCCATACGGCTGATCAAACGTCGCCCCCGCCCCATTCCCATCCGCCGAACCCGCGCCAACCGCGCGATTCCCCGCAACCGTGCTCACATTCCCATAGACATCTATTCGCCGGATCTCATTGTTTCCTTCATCCGCCACATAAAGGTTCCCCTGCCCATCGAACGCAATCCCCGCCGGGTGCTGGAAGCCCGCCTGTAAACCAGGACCGTCGCTGGAATCGCTATACTCGTTGCCGCCGGCAAAAAGAGTGGCCTGACCCGGCGCACCGAACTTCAGGATCTTGCCGTCTCCCTGATCTGAAACATACAAATTCCCCGCCTGATCGAACGCCGTTGCAACGGGATTATACATGTTGTAGGGCACCTGCATTCCACCCTCGTTGAGTGTTATGTTCATCCCCGCATAGGTCTGCCCGATGCTGTCCGTAGTGATCTCCCCGATAGTACCATCCAGATTCGTAAAGTATAAATTGCCGATGGCATCTAAGGAAATCCCCGAAGGAAAGAAATAGATCGTATATGGGATGCCGCCATTATTGCTCAGCGTGCTGAGATAACCATTCTTGATCTCCCGGACCCGGTTCCCGCCATAATCCGTCGAATATACCGTATTGCTGTCCCTTGCCAGCACCAGACTGGATGGCCCATAAAGCGCCGCCTCCAACTTCGGCCCGTCCGTCGCCGGACTATACGCCGCCCCAGAGCCCGCAAACGTGCTCACGACCCCCGCCGGCGTGACAAGCCGGATCAGGTTATTCCCATAATCAGCGACATAGATATTTCCGTTCGCATCCGTCGCCAACCCCTCCGGTTGGTTAAAGCTGGCAGCAGAGCCTTGCGCATTGACCGCCCCCGCTGATCCGCTGCCCGCCAGCGTAGAAACCTGACCAACCGGCAGCACCGTAAAATTATCCAGCGTGGAGAGGGTCTGGCCGTTAACCGTCACACTGACCGGACCACTCGTCGCGCCTGTCGGAACCGTCACCGTCAATTGATCGGCATTTGCCGCCGTCACCATGGCGGGCGTCCCGTTGAATTTTACCACATTTGCCGCAAGAGTGCTGCTGAAAAATCCCCGTGCATAAATGATCACCATATACCCCACTCCCTGTGCGATCGGAACACAAGTTGGCGAAACAATAAAATCCGCACCACTCTTATACAGCGTTCCATTGATGTCGACCGTGATCTTCCCGTCAACCGCATACTGCGGGACAACAACCGATAATTGAGTAGCGGAAGCACTGACGATTTGCGCCGGATTTGCCCCTACGAAATAGACCAGATCGCTATTCGGCGTCGCTCCGAAGTTGATCCCGCTGAGCGTCACCATCCCGCCCAACGTATCCGCACCCGGCGAAAAGGTAAGCGTCGCATTCGCGGAGCTTTTCTTACACGCGGGAATTAGCCCCCAAATAAGGATCGCGAAGAAGGTAATGGTATAAAAGGTTTTCATGATCTTCCATGGGCTATTCCACTCACCATGTTCATCAACCCCTACTCCCCCTTCCAGACATTATTCTCCCGATTCGCATCAGGCAAAACATGCTCGGGGTCAAGCTCAACAGACTTAAGATTCGTCGTCGAAGGGTACTTAAAAGTCCAGCTGCCCCCGCGCTCCCAGATGTCCACCGGCAGCCTGACAACCTGCGACCCGCCGGACGCATCCGTGATCTTGACAATCACCGGCATCGCCATCTTGTCCAAATTATCAATCGTGATGAGAGCGCCCTTGGTCGAATCTCCATCCACATACTTCACAGCCGCGACAGCCTGGTCCAGCTTGTCATTCGTAAAGAACCATTCCTTCCAGAACCAGTCGAGATCTTCACCCATCACGCTGTTCATGGTCCGGAAGAAATCATCCGGTTGCGGATGTTTAAATGCCCAGCGATTGATGTATAACCTAAAAGCATAATCGAATCGGCCGGAATCCACCACCACGTCACGGAGCAGGTTCAACCCGGCAGCGGTCTTGGTGTAATAAGCGCCATAGCCTCGCAGGCTCATGGCTTCAGGCGGCGTCATCAGCGGGTCCTTGTCCCGTTCGAAGGAGCGGTACATGAATTCCGGCCGTGGATTGCGGTAGTATTCGCCATGGTTGAACTCGCGGGTCGAAAATTCGTTTATAAAGGTATTGAAGCCTTCATCCATCCACATAAAACGCCGCTCATTGGAGCCGACGACCATCGGGAACCAGTTATGGCCGATCTCATGCGTAATATCCCCCCATAAGCCGCCCTTTCTCAGGTTGGATTGACAGAAGATAATCCCGGGATATTCCATCCCAAGCGCCACCCCCGCCACACTGACGGCTGAATTCCAGGGATACTCGAAGTACAGGTTCGAATAGATCTCGATGCTGCGTTTGAGGTACTCCGTGGAGCGGCCATAACGATCCGGCCCCGCAGACTCGACGGGATAGGCGGATTGCGCGATCGCCGGCCGGCCCGAAGGCAGCCTGACCCTGGCCGCATCCCAGATAAATGCCCTGGAAGCCGCCCAGGATACGTCGCGCGTGTTATCCATCCTGAAATGCCACGTGAGCATCCCCGTTGTTTTGGGCCGCGTGGAAGCCTGACCCACTTCATCAGGTTTGACGATCATCACGGTCGAGTCGCTCATACGCGCCTTCGCCAGCCGCCCGATTTCCCGGGCAGTCAATACATCCTGCGGGTTTTGCAGGTCCCCCGAAGCAACCACCGTCATGCCGGCCGGCGTCGTCAGGTAGTAGTCGAAATTGCCATATTCGCAATAGAACTCCCCCAGGCCCATATAAGGAAGCGTATTCCAGGAATCGATGTCGTCATACACGCACATGCGCGGATACCATTGCGCAAGTTCATACACCACCCCATTCTTCGTACTCAGCCGCCCCATCCGGTCGGCCCCATAGACCGGGATCGCAAAACTATACTTTACCCTCACCCTGATCTTGCCGCCATCCGGCTTTAACGGCGTCTCCAACCGGACCTGCATCCGGGAATCGGTGATGACCGGCGCAACCGGATAGGTTTTCTCGCCATAAGTAACCGCCACCGATTCAATATGGTAGCCCCCCTTCGAAAAACCCTTTACATCGAAACGATCCCCCGTGACCGGCGTCGTCGCCGCCCCCCTGCTGTCCGGACGGAACAGATTCTGATCCAGCTGCAGCCACAGGAAATCCAGCTTGTCGGGACTGTTATTGGTATAGTTGATCGTAACCTCGCCTTCGATCGTCGTGTCCGGCTCGTTCAGCGTCGCCCGGATCACATAGTCCGCCCGGTTCTGCCAGTATTTCGGTCCCGGCTGCCCGCTGGCACTGCGATATTCATTGCCGTTGGTCGTGAAAAAATAAGGCCCAAAAAGTTCATGCGCATCATATTTGGAAGTCGCAGGCGCCCCCTGTGCAAACACCCCCGCAACCGGTAGCATCACAAGCACCGGCGCAAATCGTAGTATTTTTTTCATCCGGCGAAGATACTACTTCGTCTTCTTATACAACCCGATCAAGTCCCCCTGCGCAAGAATATGACCCTCCATCGCCTTCTCCAGTTCTGCCTTCCCCGCGGACCCGCCAAGATCGAGCCGCCTGTCGAGGGCATAGACCATGAAATGATAATGATGGACCCCCGTCGGCGGACAAGGCCCCATATACCCGGTTTTTCCAGCCCCGTTCCTACCCTGCACCCCGCCCTTAAAACCCTCCGGGATATCCTGCATCGGATCGATATTAAAGGCCACCCAATGCGTAAACCCGCCCGGATGGCCCGCATCAGGGTCGTGCACAATGATCGCAAGGGATCTGGTCTGAGATGGGAATTCCCCAATGTGGAGCGCCGGACTAACACTCGCTCCCTCGCAGGTATATTTTACCGGGATCATGGTATTAGCCCCGAATGCCGGGCTTTGGACCGTCAAAGTAGCTGCATACATAAGAAGACTCATTAACATTAACATTGAAATTGTTTCTAATACCTGCCGCAAACGACGTACCATCCCGCCTCTTTTTACTACCTTCATACCACCCAACGTTATACTAATGAAAAAATTTGTTCTATTTTGTTTCACCGTCATGGCGGCCGCCGCATCTATGGCCCAGGATTCGATCTGGATCGTCCCGGCCCTCCCGCAGCGTGGCGCCCGGGTCACCATATATTTCAAAAGCGAAAAGCCTGCCTTTGCCCACACAAAGACCCTGTCAGGCGGCTTTTACAGCCTGGACGCTCTCAACCGGATCGTAGCTCAGGACCTGGCCTTTGGAAGATCGGGGGACAACTGGACTGCCACGGCCACCGTTCCCGACACCGCTTATGCCGTCGTAGCCAACATCGTCCGCCCCGACACCGACGCCTTTGCCGCAGCGGTGGCAGCCGGGCTGGACAGCAGCAACGGCACGCCCTTTCTAAAAAGCTACCTCGCACTGGGCTATACTTATTTCAATCAAACCCAGTCACTGGGCATCCCGTCGGACCCGGCTAAAGGCCACGCGCTGTTCGAACAATATTGGAAAGGTTTACCGGAGCCGCCTTCATCCTTTAGCGCCAAATTGTCCTGGTACCTGATGGCAAAAAAAGACACCGCGAAAATCCTCAATTTATCGGCTGACCTCCCCCTGGACAGTACCGCCGTGGAGACTGATTACCTCATGGCTGCCGGCTTGGCCAGACAGCTTGGCAACAGACCTTTGTCCAGATTACTAAATAATATCTGCCACCGGAAATATCCCCACGGTGAATGGAATCGTTTTGATTATTACAACCGGGTCCTTGCCGCCAAAGACACGGCCGAACAGTGGGGGATCATCCGCGAATATAAAAAAGCTTACCCCGATGAAAGACCGCAGCAGTCGCTGCTGCCGGCGTTTGAAAGCATCATGCAGAAACAGCTGATAGCTTCAGGCGATTTGTCCGGAGCAATGGCATTGATCCCCAAAGATGCCAGCGCCCATGACATCGCCGGTGAATACAATTTCCTGGCATGGGAAGCCTGCGTAAAAGATCTCCAGCTTTCCCTGGCTCTTTCCTTATCAAAAGCGTCCCTGGATACACTCCTGGCCCTGGAAGCCTCCGGGAGAGACAAACCCGTCGCCGAAACGAGGGCCCAATACCTGAAATCCCTGACGGGCGAATATGCGCTTTTCGCAGATACCTATGCCTACCTGCTGTACAAAACCGGCGCCTACAAGGAAGCCTTCGCCTATGAAAAAAAATCCCTGGCCGCCAGCGGCCCCAGCCCTCAGTTAGACATCATTTCCCGCTATCATCTTTTCATGGAGAAGGCGGAAAAGCCATCCAAAGTGGTGGCCTCCCTGTCCGCC
>DATJMG010000222.1:0-16625 GCA_035508835.1 Puia sp. | reverse complement strand
GACGGTGGTGTATAGCGTGATGGACAGGGTCCCGGTGCGGGGTCAAACGGAACTACGGTTAGAGACGACCGGTAGTGAGAAGAATATATTTTGTCTGGCGGATTGGGTCGGGGCGAGGTTGATTTCGGCGGGTGGGGCGGCGGGGGATGTGGTGTTGAGCCGGATGGAGCCGGCGGCGGCCGTACAGTCCTTTATGGCGCCGGAGATGGGAAGGGATGCGGATTATGGGCCGCTGCGGTTGGACGGCAGGGTGTATGGGGATGGGATCGGGGTCACGGGACATAGTGAATTGATCTACGAACTGCCTGCGGGCCGGTACAGCCGGTTTGAGGCGCATGCGGGGCTGGATGCGGGCTTGGGGGGAGCGAAAGGTCCGGCAGGTTTGGGGGGTTCGGCGGGCCTCGGGGGGCCGGGCAAGATATTACCGGTGGCTTTCAGGGTGTATGCCAATGACAGTCTGTTGTACGATGGGGCAGTTAGCGATACGACCGCGGTGGAGGCCATCAGCGTGGCGTTGCCTGCGGCGGCGAAGAAGGAAGGGCATGTGGACGTCAGCCCGGCGCTCGCGGTGAACCTGTCCAACAACCGAAAGGTCCTGATATGGGATCCGCCGGAGATCAGGAGCCTGAGTAATCTGCCGCTGCTCAATCTGATCGGCGGCAGTGAGGCGCCTTACGTGATGGTGGATAAATGGCTGAACCGTTTTCTCAAGGGAACGGCTTGTCCGCAGCTACCGGTGGAAGCCGGGCGGCCGGTGGCGATCGGCATTTGGCAATTGAAGGACGGGTCGTACAAGATATTGGCGGGAAACCTGGAGGAGGGGCTTTCGTTCGGGACTGACAGTATTATGAAATTGCCCGTGGTGATCCCGCGGAGTTGGGGCGCGGACGGCAATTGGCGGGTCTATGATGAATGGAGGGGGGAGGAGAGGTCTTGTGTGGACAATCGGTTTACGGTGGAGTTGCCGCATGCGGAGTGTACGTTGTTGTCGATCCGGAAAGGGGGGGAAGGGGGGCGGAGTTCGGGGGGGCTGGGTTCCGGGGGGCGGAGTTCGGGGGTGCGGCATTCGGGGGGGCCGGATTCGGGGGGGCTGGGTTCGGGGGGGCTGGATTCGGGGGCGCCGGGGAATTTGTACAAGGTCGAGGATGAGCTTGCGGCGCCGCCGGAGTTCATTCCGTTGAGGATCGGGAGTGTGCGGCCGGAAGGGTGGCTACGCGACTGGGCGGAATTGGCGGCGCATGGGATCACGGGTCACCTGGATGAGGTGAAGGAGACATTTGGGAAGGGCTGGACGGGTGAAACGTTTGACAGCGCGATGGGAGCGGATTCTTTCGGTACCGGGTGGCCGCTGGAGCAGTGTGCCTATTGGTTGGATGGCCTGGTGCGATTGGGATATATGCTCGGCGACTCCGCCCTGATCCATAAGGCCAGGGCCAGGCTGGACCCGGTGGTCGAGGGGGTACTCAAGGGTGGGGCCACCTTTATTTACTGGAGGCCGAAGGATGTGCTGAACAATGAGTTCAACAGCTGGGCCCATTCGCAGATGGGCCGGGCGCTGGTGGCCTATTACCAGGCGACGAGGGACCCGCGGATATTGCAGGCGCTGGTGAAAGTGTATCGTGACTTCCCTGTGCCCCGGCTACGCAACCAGTTCGACGGTGTCAGCGGCACCGTCAATGTCGACCCCATGCTCGAGACTTACCTGCTAAGCGGCGACGAAGCGGTTCGGCAGAATATATTGCGGCTGTCGCAGCGGCCGGATATCCGGCATATTGTGAACCTCTGGAACGAGGACAGTCTTCAGCCCGGTCATGGGGTCATCTATTATGAGAATATCCGGATACCGGCCCTCCTATACACGGTCACGGGGGACCGGTCATATCTGCGCGCTGCCGAGCACACGTTAAGCTATGCGGAGAAAAGCAATCTGCTGCCCATGGGTCTCATCTCATCGGAGGAGCATGCGGCGGGCATCGGGTCTACAAGGAATATCGAAACCTGTGATGTGGCGGCCGGCCCATGGACGATCAACTGGCTCATGCGGCTGACGGGAAGGAGCGAGTACGGCGACCGGCTCGAACGGATCTTCTTCAATGCGGGACCGGGGGCCATCGACAAGGATTTCAAGACCATGTGCTATTACCAGAGTCCCAACCGGATCAGCCAGTACTTTCCTTCGGACCCCATTCCCAATAACCCTCTTGCCTACACGTATACGCCTCATGGCTCGGACATCCTGTGCTGTGTCGGCAATTCCAACCGGATCATTCCCGACTACATCATGAACATGTGGATGCGCACCCGGGATGACGGTCTTGCTGCGACTTTGTACGGACCCAACGAATTGACCACGGAGGTAAGGGATGTCGCGGTGAGCATCCGGTCTGTTACGACCTATCCATTCCAGGAGCGCATCTCCATGTCGGTCGATGCGGCCCGGCCTGTTGCATTCCCGCTGTATCTGCGGATACCGGCGTGGTGCGATTCGCCGGTGGTCCGGGTCAATGGCAGGATGGTTCCGCTAAAGGTCAGCGACCGGGGTTTTGCCCGGATCAGCCGGGTGTGGAAGAAAGCGGATGAGGTCGTCGTGTCGCTCCCCATGCGCGTCCGCGTCGAGCAAGGCAGGGAGACGAATTATCCCGATGCAGGTTATTTCAAAGGGCCGGGGAACCGCCCCATCGCCATGTCGAACAAGCCTATCGATAATCCCTATACGAGCATCTATTACGGGCCGCTGCTTTTTGCGTTGCCGATCCCGGCGATCGACCCGAATCACGTACGGCCCGGCGTGCCTTCCAACTTTGCGCTCGACGTCGGCCCGGCGGATACGAAAGAGGTGGTTATCCGAAGGAAGGGGATCGGGGGCGGCTGGAAGTGGGAGATCGACCGGTCGCCCATCGTGCTTCGGGTACCTGCGGTGAAGTTCCCCTGGGCGCCGACCGAGCTACAGCCTTTACCCGCCGGGCCGGTCAGGGGGGGTAAGGCGACTTCTGTGGAACTGGTCCCTTATGGTGTTACACGGTTTCGGGTGTCGATGTTCCCGGTGACTGCGCGGGCATGGGAAGAGGGAAGGGGGGATCAATAATTTTAAAGTCTGATAAATATGCCCTATGTTTGTTCAAACAAATGAACATTTGAACATGAAATCAGACCAAGTTATCTCACCCAGGGTCTTTTTCAGCAGCGGGCATTTGAACGGAGAGGATGTAGTCTATGAAAGCAAGCGGTTATCGGAGCTGGCCGGGCTCTTTGCGGACAGGGCGGCAGCGGAGGAGATGGACGGGAACTTACCGGTCTACGAGGTATATTCCTGGATTCCGGTCCCGCAGGGCACGGAAGGCGGGCTGTTCTTCGGGTTGACCAATCTTCACCCCGGCCTTGTAGGGAGTGAATATTTCATGACCAAGGGCCATTTCCATGCGATCGAGAATCGGGGCGAGTATTACTGGTGTATACAGGGGGAGGGGATATTGTTGTTAATGGACAAGCAGCGTGAGACGCGGGCCGAGCGGATGTTCCCGGGGACGCTGCATTATATTCCGGGGTATACGGCGCACCGGGTGGTGAATACGGGGAGCAGGACGTTACGTTTCGGAGCGTGCTGGCCTTCGGATGCGGGGTACAATTATGATCCGATTGCTGCCGACGGCTTTTCGGTCAGGGTGAGGAAGGTCGGGAAGGTGCCGGTGCTGGGGTAAGGAAATCTTATGATCATGTATTATATCGGGATCGATATAGGAGGTACGCGGCTCAAGGCCGGCCTTATGGAGAACGATCGGTTGGTAAAGAAACGTATCCTGGCGGCCCGGCCGGGCGGGGACTTTGCTTCGCACGTGGACATGCTGGATGAAGCGATAGCGGATCTGTTGCAGGGTATTCCTTCGCTTGCCGGCATCGGGATGGCCTTTCCCGGGTTGGTGGACCCTTGTGCGAAGAAGGTCCTTTCCACGAATCAAAAATATGATGATGCGGTATGGCTGGATCTGAAGGCCTATTACGAGCGGCGGTGGCGTGCGCCTTTTTTCATCGAGAACGACGCCCGCATGGCCGCGGTGGGGGAATGGAAATATGGCGGTGGAAGGGGCACCGATGACCTGGTCATGGTGACGATCGGCACGGGGATCGGCACGGCGGTCATTCTGCAGGGAAGGCTGTTGCGCGGCAAGCATTTCCAGGCGGGTTGTCTCGGGGGACATTTTGTGCTCGATTATCGGGGCAGGGGTTGTACGTGCGGGAATGTCGGATGTGCGGAAGCAGAGGCGTCGACGTGGAGTCTTCCGTCGCTGGTTGGCAGTCATCCGCATTTCCGGGAGAGCAGCCTGCGCGACTGCGGGACAATTGACTTCGCAGAACTGTTCGGGGCCGCGTTGAAAGGCGATCGGGTGGCCGGGGACGTCAAGCGGCACTGCCTGGAGGTGTGGGCTGCTGCGGTGATCTCCTATATTCATGCCTATGATCCGGAAAGGGTGTTATTAGGCGGCGGGATCTTGCAGAGCGCCGGAGAGATCGTCCCCTATATCCGCGAGCGGGTGGCAAAACATGCCTGGACGCCGTGGGGCCAGCCGGTGATCGAATGCGCTACGCTTGGCGATGATGCGGCCATTCTCGGTGTCGTTCACTTTATACAGCAACCTCTCTGAACATTCTATGGAACAACGTAAATACCTCAAACACGGCCGGGCAAATTATGACAAGCAACCTTTTGTCCGGGTCATGGGAGGCGGGGCCGGTATCCGCCGGGGATGGGAGGAGATCGTCCGCGTGTTGAGTGAACGGATAGGCCGGGTTGGTGAGGGGGAGGGTCTTACGGGGGAAGGCGAGGGTCGCGGCGGTAAGAGTAAGGTCGTGGTGATCGATTATTATGCGGGTGTGCATGAGGAGGAACTGTACCGTTGTCTCGTCAGCGTGCTGCCGGCGGCGCATTTTTTTTGGATGGGAGATATCTTCCGGCCGCCTGCCGAGATCGAAACGATGACCTGGCCGGATGTAACGGAGGATGCTGTTTTCGGTTATATGACGAGGTTGGTGCTGGCGGACTTTGTGGAGCGTGGGAAGCTCGAAGCGATCCGGGCATCTGTTGCCGGGTGCCGCGGCACGGTGATCGTGTATGGCTATGGTGCGAGGCTGGCTGTCGAACGTTGCGATCTGTTCCTTTATGCGGACATGCCGAGACGGGAGCTGCAATTGCGGTATCGTCGGGGGGAGGTCAGCAATCTTGGTCTGGTCAATAAGGGAGAAAAGGCTTCGCTGCAATACAAGCGCGGGTTCTTCGTGGACTGGCGGGTGCTGGACAGGCACAAGCAGCAATGGATGGAGCGGTGGGATTATGTCCTGGATACAACGGCATCGATGGACCCCCGGCTGGTGAGCGGAGATGATTACCGGCAGGGGTTGCGGGAGACGGTGCGGCGGCCGTTCCGCGTCGTACCTTTTTTCGACCCGGGGCCGTGGGGCGGGCAATGGATGAAGGAGGTCTGCGGGTTGGGGGCGGCGGCGAACTATGCGTGGTGTTTCGATTGCGTGCCGGAAGAGAATAGCCTGCTGCTCCGTTACGGGGATGTGTTATTCGAAACTCCGGCGATCAACCTTGTCTTCTATCAGTCCAGGGCATTGTTGGGCGAAGCGGTGCAGGCGAGGTTCGGGCCGGAGTTCCCGATACGGTTCGATTTTCTCGATACCATGGAGGGCGGCAACCTGAGTCTGCAGGTCCATCCGACGACGGAGTATATCCGGGAACATTTCGGGATGTGTTATACGCAGGATGAAAGCTATTATTTTTTGGATGCGGGTGAAGGGGCCTGTGTATACCTGGGATTGAAGGAGGGGGCCGATGCGGCCGGACTGGTAGCGGAGCTGGAGGCCGCGGCGGGGGTGGGGGCCCGAGCGGGGGTGGCGGTGGAGGTGGATAAATATGTCGCAAAATGGGCGGTGAAGAAACATGATCATATCCTGATCCCGGCGGGGACGATCCACTGTTCGGGGCGGAACAGCATGGTACTGGAGATCAGCGCGACGCCCTATATTTTTACTTTCAAGCTGTGGGATTGGGGCCGGATGGGGCTCGATGGCCGGCCCAGGCCTATCCACATCGGGCATGGGCAGAAGGTGATCGACCGGGGCCGGAGGGAAGGCTGGGTGAAAGATCAATTGGTCAACCGGATCAGTCTCGTGGCACGGGGGGAAGGTTGGATGGAAGAGCGTACGGGGCTGCATGAGCGGGAATTCATCGAGACGAGGCGGCATTGGTTCTGCGGGCCGGTCACGCACCGGACGGCGGGGACGGTGAATGTGCTGAACCTGGTGGAAGGTGAAGAAGCGGTGGTGGAGAGTCCTGTCCGGGCGTTCGAGCCTTTCGTTGTGCATTATGCGGAAACCTTTATCATTCCTGCCGGTGTGGACGAGTATGTGATCAGGCCGAGCGGACCGTCGGCGGGTAAGACGATTGCAACTATAAAAGCTTATGTCAGATCTTGAGTTTGACCCCGGGTTCGGGATACGTGTGGATCTTGCCGCGATGGGATTCGGCTATGCCGGGGATTGTTTTGGGCCCGTGGGGGAGAGAAGAAAACTGGATGATATCCGCCGCAGTCTGCTGGATCCCGGTTGCAGCGGGCCCGAAACGGTGTATGCGATTGCGATGGATACGGGCAGGAAGATGGACCGGCAAATGTTGATGGAGAAGCATCTGCTGTTCGGGGTAGTCGTGTATGCGAAGGGCAGGCTCGGGAGGGAGCCGGTGAGGAGCCAGGGGCATATCCATCTGCCGTCACCGCTCAGCGGCATATCGACACCGGAAGTCTATGAGATCTGGAATGGGGAAGCGGTGATCTATATGCAGGAAACCGCCGGGGACAGTCCGGGGAGGTGTTATGCGGTGTATGCGATGCCGGGTCAGGTTGTCATCGTTCCGCCGGGTTGGGCGCATGCCACGATCAGCGCCAATCCCATGAAGCAGCTGGTATTCGGCGCGTGGTGCGATCGCGAATATGCGTTCGGGTATGATGGGGTAAGGAGGCATGGGGGCCTGGCGTGGTTCCCGGTGCTGGATGAACAAGACCGGTTAAGCTGGCAGGCCAATCCGCGTTATGAGCGATCGGAGCTGGTTTGTAAGGTGCCGGGGGATTATCGGGCGTTGAATATCGAGTCCGGCGTGCCGATCTATACGATGCTGGAGCGGGACCGTGAAAATTTCGATTATGTGGCATGGCCGCAGGTGAAGGCAGGTGTGTGGGAGGGTTACGTGCCGTGAGGGGAAGGGGGGCGGGTGCGGGGCGCGGATCCGGGGGGGGGTGGTGCGGGACGGGAGTGGGGCGCGGATCCGGGCGGGTGGCGCGGGCATGGATCCGGGGAAGGTGGCGCGGAACATGGATCCGGAGGGGTGGTGCAGGGGTGGTGAGGGACGGGAAAAGAAAAAACAAGTCCGGGATAATATAGTATGGGTTCGGGGTGGGATGATACAATTCCGGATTAAAAAGGTCAAAAAAAATTTGGTGGTGTGCAAAATTTTTTACCTTAGCTATATGTTTGAACATTTGAACTTATAAAAACCAAAATTGGATCAATGCCTTAAAACCCTCTTACTTATTTGCCAAACAATGATTGCTTATGAACCGGAAAAAAATCAAGTTATTGCCAGGTGGAACGTTGCTGCTTTTCTTCTTTGTCCTGCTCCTGTGTCATGTCCAGGCGATCGCCCAGTCCAGGACGATCAGGGGGAAGATAACGGATGAGACCGGGGGGCCGGTAGCGGGCGCCTCCGTGACGGCGGGGACTGCGGGCGTCTCGACCCATGAGGATGGAACGTTTGAGTTGACGGTCCCTTCCGGCGTGCACTTCCTGGTGATCAGCCATATCGGGTTTACCCCGCAGCAGGTGGATATCCATGGAAAGGAGGAGATCTCGGTCAAGCTCACAAAGGAGGATAAGAACAGCCTCAACGACGTTGTCGTGGTCGGATATGGAACGGCGCGCAAAAAAGATGTGACCGGCGCCGTGGCCAGTATCTCAGAAAAAGATTTCAACCAGGGTGTCATAACGGACCCTGTCTTACAGATCCAGGGAAAGGTTGCGGGGCTTGTGATCACCCAGCCGAATGGCGATCCCAACGGCGACCTGATCATCCGGCTCCGCGGGCAGGCTTCACTGAGCGGCGGCCAGACGCCATTGATCGTCGTGGATGGCGTGCCGCTGGATAATGCGAACCAGCTGCAGAACATCCCGCCGGGAGATATCGCCTCCTACGATATTCTCAAGGATGCGTCCGCTGCTGCGATCTATGGCTCCCGCGGCGCCAACGGGGTGATCATTATCAACACCAAACGCGCCGGAGTGGGAAAGCCGCACCTGGAATATACGGGCACGGCGAGCATGGAAAAAATTGCCAAGTCCGAGCATCTGCTGTCGGCCACCCAATATAAGGAGGTGATCCCGTCATCGGCGCTCAGCGCGTTTGACAAGGGAGGGAATACCGATTGGTGGAATGCCATGATGCGGACGGGCAGCTCGCAAAATCATGTCTTGTCGCTCTCCGGAACATCAAATACCGGTTTCAGCTATCGTGGTTCGGTCTCCTATCTCGATCAGCAGGGTATCGTGATCAATACCGGCAAGACCGAGGTGGGGGTGCGGTTAAATGCGGAGCAGAAGGCGCTCAATGACCGGCTTGTCGTGCAGATAGGGATCCTCAATACGCATGTCACGCGGAAATACATCGATTATCAGCTATGGCAGGTGGTCAATAACTCGCCGCCCACCTACCCGGTATACAATCCTGACGGGTCCTATTTCCAGTATTACAGCCAGGACGTCTATAATCCCGTGGCGGCGCAGTCGCTGGAGACGAATGGCGACAAGGAGACGTTCAGCCAGCTGTATGGCACGGTCAATTATGAACTGCTCAAGGGGTTCAAGATCGGCGCCGCGGGCGATCTCCACTATTTCAATACCGAAACGCAGTATTATCAGCCGGTGCTGCCGGGGGTCGGGAATGTGAACTCGGGGAACCAGGCCGAATCGGATGCGGATTCGCGGCGGGGTGAATTGCATGCGAATTATGCGGCGACATGGGGGAAGAATAATTTTGCCGCGACGGGGGTATATGAATACAACTATTACACTACCGATAACTTCAGTGCGGCAGGAACGGATTACCTGATCGACCAACTGGGGGCCAATGCGCTGCAGTTCGGCAATGCGCAGCTCAATGCGATCAATTCCTATAAGGATGAGACGAAGCTCATCTCTTTCCTGGGAAGGGTGACCTACAATTACGATTCCCGGTATTATCTCACGGCCAGCTTCCGGCGTGACGGTTCTTCAAAATTCGGTGTCGATAACCGTTGGGGTGATTTCCCGTCGGCATCTGCGGCGTGGCGGATCAGCCAGGAAAATTTCGCCAGGGATATCAGCTGGTTGAACGAACTGAAACTATCTGCGGGTTATGGCGTCACGGGGAATCAGGATGCGATCACCCCGTATAATACGCTTTTGACGTTAAGCAGCGGTTCGAGGTATTATGATGCGGTGTCGGGTACTTACCCCGTCTCCTACAGCGTCGCTCAAAACCCCAATCCTTACCTGCAATGGGAAGAGGTAAAGGGGAGGAATGTGGGGCTTAACTTTTCAGTGCTGAATTTCCGGCTCAACGGCGATATCAACGTCTACAACAATACAACCGACAAGCTCCTCTTCGATTACTCCGTACCTACGCCGCCCTTCTTCGTCTCCACGATCCTCGCGAATGTGGGAACGATGAGCAACAAGGGGGTGGAGATCCAGCTGAACGGAGATATCGTCCGGAAGAAAGACTTTACCTGGAATCTCAGCGGCCAGATCACGTTTATCCAGACGAGGATCGTCAATCTCTCCGGTAATTTCGACGGGGTGAAGCTGTCTACCAACCATATCGGGGCAGGTACGGATTATACTTATAACGGCGGCGGAAATTTCACCTCCGCGATCCTGACGTATCTGCAGGTGGGTTATTCGCCTTATGTGTTCTTCTTGCCGCACGAAGTCGGAGTGCGGGCTTCGGATGGAAGGGAATTGTTCGCCGATGGAAAGGGCGGGACCGTTATCTCCGACAGTGTTACGGATGCCATGAGGAATTATATCGACCCCGCGCCGAAGTTCACGTATGGCTTTACCAATACGTTCACCTACAAGAACTGGAACCTGAACATCTTTATGCGGGGCGTATATGGTGAGAAGATCTACAACAATACCGAGGCGGTGCTCAATGATAACAGCAGGCTGCCCGGGAAGAATGTGCTGCTGGAGGCCGTCAAAAACGGCATCCAGGGTGTCGCTCAATCGGATCGATGGCTGGAGCCCGCTTCGTTCCTGCGGCTGGACAATATGACGCTCGGGTATACGATCAGGAACATGAAAGGGTTCGAGAATTTCCGCGTATTCGTAACCGGCAGCAACCTGTGGGTGATTACCAGGTACGAGGGCCTCGATCCGGAGATCAGGAACGGGGATGCCTATTTAAACAGGAACTATATCGATCTGAGCTATGGCGCCGACGGTTACTACCCCAGGTCCAGGTCGGTAGCCATCGGGCTCAATTTTGGACTGAAATAAACGAACTGCCAAACCATATAAAAAAACAAACATGCGATCGATTTTCCATAAACGAATCAACTATGTCTGGCTGGTGCTGGTCGCGGCTTGCTCCTGCACGAAGCTGGACGTGAAAAATTACAGCGCGGTGGCCAACGACGATTTCTGGCAGACGCCGGATGAGATTGCGGCGGGGGTAGCGCCTGCTTATGGCGCCCTGCAGCCGCTACCGAACAGGAGTGCGTACGGGGTATGGTTCATCAACTCCTGCACGTCGGATGAAATGATCGTGCCTACCCGCGGGGGCAACTGGGCGGACGGAGGGCAGTACGAGTCGTTGTGGGAGCATACGTTCACTGCGAATAACCCTTATATCAACAATGCCTGGAGCCAGTTATATACGGGCATCGGTCAGATCAACTTTATCCTGTCGGTGTTGAACAACCTGTCCGACAAGCCCGCCAACCTGGATGCCATCGATGCGGAGTTGAGGGTGCTGCGCGCTTATTTCTATTATATGGCGATGGATATGTACGGCAATGTTCCGCTGGTAGCGGATTATACGACCAATCCGGATTCCGTGGTCAACAGTTCCCGGCAGACGGTGTACAATTTTGTCGAGAGCGAGGTGTTGGCGTGTCTGCCGAATCTCAACCCTGCGGTGTCGAATGCCACCTACGGCCGGGTGACGACGTGGTTTGCGCATGCGCTGCTGGCCAAGCTGTACCTGAACTCACAGGTCTATACCGGCAATCCAAGATGGGCGGATTGCATCTCGCAATGCGATTCGATCATAAATTCGGGCAACTATAGCCTGCAGACGAATTATTTCGATAATTTTTCGCCGACCAATGAATCGTCCACTGAAAATATCTTCGTGATCCCTTATCAGAACGGGCTCATATCCGGCAACGACATTGCGTGGGAAAATCTGCACGGCAATAATGCCCCGAGCTTTTTGTTACAGCAGAATCCGTGGGACGGCTTTGTCAGCACCGCAGACTTTTATGCCAATTTCGATACCACCTCCACCTACACCACTTCCGGCGGCAATACGTACCGCACGTATGTGGATTCGCGTTCCGGCCAGTACCTGATCGGGCAGCAATTCTCGTCGCAGTTCACCTATCCGCCGAACCAGAATGTCCTGGTCTCCACCAGCGATCCTTCGTTAATCCTTACGGATCAGACTTCCGGGCTCAACCTCGTCTATACTCCGGATATCCCGGTTTATTCCAGCGCTGATCCGTCTTTCCTGCTGGTGGGGGTACGCAATATCAAATACTTCCCCGAGCCGAATATCCCTTACGACCAGGACAATGACATTGTTGTGTTCCGGCTTGGCGATATCATGCTGATGAAGGCCGAGGCGGAATTGCGTTCGGGCACCAATACCGGGGATGCGTTGAACCTGGTCAACCAGATACGTGAGCGGGCGTATGGAAATTCGAGTCATGATATCACCTCCTCCACCCTCACGCTGGATTATCTCCTGGCGGAAAGGGCCAGGGAGCTGACGTGGGAAGGCTGGCGGCGGCAGGACCTGATCCGCTATGAGGTGGCGAGCGGCACGCCGTATTTCTCGGCACCGCGGACGCCGCAGAAGCTGCAGGATGCCGATTCGCATTACCAGATCTTCCCCATTCCAACCATACAAATGACCTCAAACCCTCTACTGACGCAAAATCCGGGATATTGAGCCCCATGGAATATCTGTATTTTTGAAAAACCGGCAGGAGCAGAGCGCAGACTGTTCCTGTCTTCGTTATCTTACGGGAGTGTATATGGAGAGAGCGATCGCTGATATACGAGCTGTTGTAGCCGGGACCTTGTTGTTGTTTGCTTTTGGGTGCGGCCGGCCAGAAAGTGGACCGCCCCCGCTTTTCCAATTGATGCCGGCAGATTCCACGGGTATCGATTTTGTCAATCGGGTCGTCGATACGAAGGACTTCAATATATTCAAGTACCGGAATTTCTACAACGGCGGCGGCGTCGCCATCGGGGATGTCAACAATGACGGGCTCCCGGATATCTTTTTCACGTCCAACCAGGGAAAGAACCGGCTGTATCTCAATAAGGGCAACTGGAAATTCGAGGATGTAACGGATAAGGCCGGGGTCGGCGGCATCCACAAATGGCATACAGGCGTCACGATGGCCGACGTCAATGGCGACGGATGGCTGGATATTTATGTCTGCAACAGCGGGGATATCAAGGGGGATGACCGGGCCAATGAATTGTATATAAATCAGAAGGATGGGACGTTCAAGGAAGAGGCGCATCAATATGGTCTCGACGATCCGGGTCTGGGGACGCATGCCGCATTTTTCGATTACGACCATGACGGGGATCTGGATTGTTTTATTTTGAACAACAGCTTTCGGTCCATCGAGAGTTTCGGGTATGACCGCAACCAGCGGCAGATCCGCAGCGTGAGGGGCGGCGACCGGTTGTACAGGAATGATAACGGTCATTTCACCGATGTCAGCGCACAGGCGGGTATCTATGGCAGCGAGATCGGGTTCGGCCTTGGGATAACGGTCGGGGATGTCAACAACGACGGATGGGACGACATCTATGTCTCCAATGATTTTTTCGAGAAGGACTATCTCTATATCAATCAGCGTAACGGCACCTTCAAGGAGGAGATAGAGGATGCCACCGGGCATATCAGCGAGGCTTCCATGGGGTCGGATATGGCGGATATCAATAATGACGGCAACCTGGATATTTTTACGACGGATATGCTTCCGGAGGGGGACTACCGGTTGAAGACGACCACCAAATTCGAGAATTACAATGTTTATAACGCGAAGCTGCAAAACGATTTCCATCACCAGTTCATGGCCAACTGTCTGCAGCTGAACAATGGGGACGGCACGTTCAGCGAGATTGCGGGTCTGGCGGGTGTGGAAGCGACGGACTGGAGCTGGGGGGCGTTGAGCTTTGATTTCGACAATGACGGCTGGAAAGATCTGTACGTGTCTAATGGGATCAGTAAGGATCTGACCAACCAGGATTTCCTGAACTATTTCGGCAGCGATCAGCAAAGGGACCTCGTGATCACCGGCGGTTTCGATTACAAGAAATTCCTGGACCAGATGCCATCCACGCCTATATCCAGCTATGGGTTCGTCAATCAGGGGAACCTGCGGTTCAGGAATGAATCGGCGGCGCTCGGGCTTGCTACTCCCGGCTTCAGCAATGGCGCTGCCTATGGGGACCTGGATGGAGACGGGGATCTCGACCTTGTCGTGAACAATGAGAACGGGGTGGCCTATATATATCGCAACATGACTTCGGAGCGGCGGCATGCGCACTATCTCAAGGTCCGGCTGCAGGGCAGCGGGCTCAATACCTTCGGGCTTGGCGCGCGGGTGACGATATACGCGGGGGGGATGGAGCAGGTGTTGGAGCAGATGCCCACGCGAGGGTTCGAGAGCAGTGTCGAGCCGGTGCTCAACTTCGGGCTGGGGAGCACGGCGAGGGTGGACAGCCTGGTGGTCTGGTGGCCGAATATGAAGAAGCAGACGTTGTATAGTCTGGCGGCGGACAGGGTCATTACCTTACGTCAGCCGGATGCGGTGGAGCCGTTGAACCTGCCCGTCAAGCCGCCGGATGCGTTGTTTGCCAATATCAGCCGAACGGCGATCAGCGGGAACCCGCGGCACCGGGAAAATGCGTTTATTGATTTCGACCGGGAGCCGTTGATCCCCAAGATGCTGTCTACGGAGGGCCCCAAACTCGCGGTTGCGGATGTGAACGGGGATGGCCGGGAGGATTTCTTTATGGGCGGTGCGGCGGGCGATACCGCCAAGTTGTTCGTGCAGGGACCCGATGGCCGGTTCACGCAGCAGGCCGAGCCGGCATTTGCGCGGGATAAGGATGACGAAGATATCGGCGCGGCTTTTTTCGATGCCGACAATGACGGCGATATGGACCTTGTGGTTGCTACGGGAGGTAATGAGCGGCAAGCGGGGTCGCTGAATTTATTACCGCACCTGTACATCAACGACGGGAAAGGGAATTTTACGCGGAAGCTCCGGGGATGGCCGGCAATTTCGGTGAATGCTTCCTGTGTCGCTGTCTATGATGTGGATGGGAATGGCGGTCAGGATGTCTTTATCGGCGGGCGGAGCATTGCCGGCAGCTATGGCAAAAGTCCCGGGTCGTATCTGCTGATGAACGATGGACATGGGAATTTCACCGATCGTACGGCATCGGTGGCGCCTGCGCTCAGGGAACTGGGGATGGTCACGGCTGCGGAATGGGCGGATATTGACGGCGATGGGCGGAAGGAGCTCATTGTAGCGGGGGACTGGATGCCGATCACGATCTTCAAGTTTAACGGGCAGCAGTTGGAAAAGGTCAGGGAGCTGCCGCATTCATCGGGTTGGTGGAATTGCCTGACGGTGGCAGATGTCAACGGTGACGGTCATGCGGATATTCTTGCCGGAAACCGGGGGCTCAATTCAAAGATACGGGCTGACAGGGACCACCCGGCCAGGCTGTTCGTAGACGACTTCGATGGCAATGGCCGGACGGAATGTGTAGCGGCGTATTATAAAACGGATGGCAAATCGTATCCCTTCAATTTGATGGGTGATCTGGCCGGTCAAATACCGGGGTTGAAGAAAAAATTCCTGCGTTATGACGCCTATGCGGGCCGGACGATCGATGAGGTCTTTACTCCCGAGCAACTGGAGCATGCGCAGCAGCTGACGGTTGATCAGACGCAAAGCTGCATCTTTTATAATGACGGCAAAGGCAATTTCACCATGGATACGCTGCCGGTGATGGCGCAGCTGTCGCCGGTATACGCTATTGTCGTAGCGGACTTCAATGGGGACGGCATCGAGGATCTGTTCCTGGGCGGGAATTTCTATGGGCTGAAGCCGGAGGTCGGGCGGTACGATGCGAGCTATGGGGTGACCTTGCTGGGTGATGCGCAGCATCATTTTCATTATATCCGGCCCGCGGCGAGCGGGCTGTTTGTCAGGGGAGAGGTACGGGATGCCAAAACGGTCCGGGCGGGGCGGTCACAAGAGATCCTTGTATCCCGAAACAACGATTCCTTACAGTTATTCAGGGAGGTACTGGATGGGATACCTTAGAGTTGCCGTTGCGGGGCTGCTGGCCGGCTGGATGGCGGTGTCGCTGGGTTCGTGTTCGGATCAGCCGTTGTTCGTCCGGCTTTCGCCGGGGGAAACGGGGATCGGCTTCATCAATCACAATATGGACACGGATTCGCTGAATATCCTCGACTACCTGTATTATTATAACGGGGCGGGGGTTTGTGTGGGCGATATCAACAATGACGGGCTGCCCGACATTTATTTCGCAGCCAATACCGGGGGGAACAAGCTATATCTGAATAAGGGGAAATTCAGGTTCCAGGATATTACGGCCGCGGCGGGGGTGGGGGGCGAGGGCGATTGGACGACGGGCGTTACGATGGCGGATGTCAATGGGGATGGCTGGCTGGATATCTATGTATGTGAGGTCGCCAATCATGTATCCTGGGATGACTCCACGCATACGTGGTTCAGGCATTCGAGGAATCAGCTGTTCATTAATAATGCCAACCCCGACAAGGATGGGCGGGTGACGTTCACCGAATGCGCCAGGCAATGGGGGTTGGATATCCGGGGGTATTGTACGCAGGCGGTATTCTTCGACTATGACGGGGATGGGGATCTTGATCTTTTTGTGCTCCAACATTCCGCGTATCCGACATCCGTCTTCAACGATACGTCGCTACGGAGGAAATACAGCCCGGTAAGCGGCGGGAAGCTGTTTCGCAATGACGGCGGGCATTTTACCGATGTGACCCGCGGGGCCGGCATTATCAGCAGTCCAATGGGATACGGGCTGGGGGTTGGGGTCGCGGATATCAACCAGGATGGATATGAGGATATCTATGTGAGCAACGATTTCTATGAGAACGACTATTATTATGTCAACCAGGGCAATGGTACGTTCAAGGAGATGAACGGCAAGGCGTTCGGGCATGAGTCGAGGTATTCGATGGGCAATGATATCGCGGATCTCAATAATGACGG
>DATJMG010000221.1:0-2889 GCA_035508835.1 Puia sp. | reverse complement strand
CTGATCACGGCGTCATCCTTCACGGGTGTTTTTCCGTGCTGGAGGTCGCGGATATCGTCGTTGCCGATAAAGATATTCACGTAGGACCGGATATTGCCCCCTTCGTCGAGCAGGTGCTTTTTCAGGTCGGGGAAGTTGCGGGTCAGCTCTTCGACGGTGCTGTGGATCGTGCCTGCGCCAACCTGCAGGCGGGCCGTATTGTTGGTAAATTTGCGTAAAGGCGTGGGAATGATAACTGTTGCCATGAGTGTTGTTCTTTATACGAGTTTATAATCGGAGATTTTTTCTTCTTCGAATTGCCGGTCATCGTTTAACAACCAGGAGCGAAATTGGATCGATGTCCGGTCTGTTTTGTCCGGGACCGAGATGATCACATAGGAGAAATAGGGTTGTGCGGCGACGCGGTCGTGTTCGGACGGGACAGCCGGATGTTTGGGGTGGCTATGATAGATGCCCAGCAAGGTCCAGTCGTGATCAAGGGCATGTTGTTCGGCCGTCATATAGTCAACGGGCGAGATCTCGAAGCGGCGCGTCTTGTCCCCGGCTTTGGAGTTATCGACGACGAGGATGTCGATGACGAGACGGGTTCCATCCCATTCTTCCCGGCCGAACAGGAATCCGCAGCATTCGTCGGGGAAGGTATCGAGGGCGTCGTCGATGAGCAGTTGTCTGACCCGCGGTTCGATGATGATCATGTTGCTGTGTTGAGTGTGTTTATAATAATTTATTGATGACCTCACTGTATTTGTCTGCGTTGTCCGGCAGGACGGTGACGATGGTTCCGTGGTCGAGCTTTCGGCCTGTGCGGATGGCGCCCGCAAGATTGGCGGCTGCGGATGGGCTCAGCAGGAGTCCTTCGGTCTGCCAGGTTTCTTTGATAAGGGCATAGGCTTCGTCGGTGCTGACCTCTTCGTTATCGTCTGCCACGGAGGGGTCATAGATCTCGGGGACTACAGCGGTCTCGAGGTGTTTCCACCCTTCGAGGCCGTGAAGCGCGTTGTCCGGCTGCAGGGAGATGAGGCGGATGGAAGGTTGCAGTTCTTTCAGGCGCCGGCCTGTCCCTACAAAGGTTCCGGTGGTGCCCAATCCGGCGACGAAGTGGGTGATGCCGGGCAATTCGGCGTAGATCTCGGGTGCGGTGCCGTGGTAATGGGCCAGCCAGTTGTAGTCATTCTTATATTGATCGGCGTAATAATATCGATCAGGGTCTTCGGCGGCCAGGGATTTGGCGACCTGTTGTGCGCCGTCGGTACCTTCGAAGCGGGAGGTGAGGACCAGGTTGACGCCGAGTGAATGGAGGATGTCCTTACGTTCCCGGGAAGCGTTCTCCGGCAGGCAGAGCGCGACGGGGATGTGGAGGCGTTTTGCGATGTGGGCGTATGCGATCCCGGTGTTGCCGCTGGTGGCGTCGAGGAGCGTCCGGCCGCCGTTCAGATATCCCTTCTCGATCGCGTGGCGGATAATATTATAAGCGGCCCGGGCTTTGACGCTTCCGGACAGCTGGAGCCATTCCTGTTTGCCGTAGATCTCGACCCCCGGTCGCCGGAACAGGCGGGTAAAGCGGTATAGCGGAGTGTGACCGATCTCCGGCTCGAGCGCTCTTACGGCGGCGAGGAGGATGGGATCGGCAGGAAAGAAGGTCGTTGTTGTCATATTCGATACTCGGGTTAAAAAGCTGCAATAAAAAAAGCCCCACTTTTTGGTGGAGCTTCAACTATGTCGATTGCTTGTCAGCAGTTTCGTATCAGCATTCAAGAGGTCATCCTCCACCCAATAACCCTGGATAGGCTACAACAGCAGCAGCAACAACAACAATCCAGATGTGCGATTACCAGTTTCATGATGACTATAACAATGGATGACGGTGCAAAGTTAAGACAATCGGGATATATTTCCTACCGGAGTAGTAGGAAAATGCCGGGAAATTGGAAAAATCATAAATTGCCAGCTAAAATACCCTCTTTAATAATCAGTTATGGAGAATTCGGCAGTACAGGGCAAGAAGTTGGCAGCGGCGAAGGCGGTCAGTTTTATCCGCAGCGGGATGACGCTCGGGTTGGGGACCGGTTCCACGGCTTACTGGGCTATCCAGGGGATCGGAGAGCAGGTGAGGAACGGGCTTTCGGTGAGGGCTATCGCTACTTCGATCCAGTCGGAGAGCCTCGCGCGGGAGTTAAATATCCCGATCGTTCCGTTTTCGGAGATCGACCACCTGGACATTACGATCGATGGGGCGGATGAGGTGGATGAGGGGTTGAATCTGATCAAGGGGGGAGGAGGCGCCTTGTTGCGGGAGAAGATCGTCGCATCGGCGACGCGGTTCTATATTATTATTGTAGATGAGAGCAAGCTGGTGCGGCTGCTCGGCAAGTTCCCGCTGCCGGTCGAGGTGGCGCCATTCGGGTGGGAGCTCACTTTTCGGCGGTTGCAGGAACTGGGCGGCGTGCCGCGGATGAGGATGGCGGGGGATTCGCCTTTTCTGACGGATAATCAACATTACATTATGGATACGTCGTTTGGGTTGATCGCTGATCCGGCGGGGCTGCATGCGCAGGTGAGCGCGATCACGGGGGTGATGGAGGATGGGTTTTTTATTGATATGGCGGATATAGTGATTGCGGGGCTGGCGAATGGGGATACGCGGGTACTCGAGCGGGATTGAGGGGTGCAGGGTGACGGGACGCGGGATGCGGCGGGATGGAAGGCGGAGGGATGGCCGCGGGATGCGGAGCGGGGGTTAACGATGTCTGGATTCTTTCTCCTGTTTGAAATAGAAGGTGAAGAGATAGAAGAGGATCCGGATGGCCTCGTAGGCGGCCCATTGGCGCAGCCGTCCGAGCCAGCGGTGGCGGTGAAAATAATTTGCAGGGTCGATGCGGATGCAGTGGT
>DATJMG010000220.1:0-8557 GCA_035508835.1 Puia sp. | reverse complement strand
AGGAACCGGGCGTTAAACGCGATGGCGAGATCTTCCCCGTCATACCGGCATTTCATCCGCTCATTCCCCTCGAAAGAAAAATCGACATCCTGCGCCGTCAGCTGTAATTCGCTGCCATGAATGTTGAGGACCACCTGGTTGGTGCTCTTATTGCTGAAAATGCTGACCCGGCGTAACGCGCCCTGAAAATCATTCCGGCTGACCGTCAGCTTGTAAGGATTGTCCACGGGGATCACCACCTTATAGTCGGGGAACCGGGCATCGATCAGCCGGCAGCTCATCTGCGTCGTTCCATGATTCACAAAAAGATGGTTGCCGTTATAGCTGATCGTGATCTCGTCCTCATTAGCCGGAAGCGCCGATTTCAAAAGGTTGAGCGGCTTCTTCGGAACAATGAGGGAATCACTCTTCGGACAGCTGACATCCTTGCGCTTGTACCGTACCAGGCGGTGCGCATCCGTAGCCACAAACTGCAACCCCTTCTTGTCCATTTCAAAAAAGACCCCCGTCATCGCCGGCCGCAGATCGTCATTGCTGACCGCAAAAAGTGTCTTATTGATGGCTGTCACCAGCGCGATCGAACTGGTTGTGAACGACGTCGTCTCATCCGCCACCGGCTCCTTGGGAAAATTATCCGGATTCTCACCCATGACCTTGTACTTGCCGTTATCACTGGTGAGCTCTACAGCATAATGTTTATCGATATTGAAAGTCAACGGCTGATCAGGTATATTCTTCAGCGAATCCATCAGGATCCTGGCCGGGATACATACCTTTCCCGTATCTTTGGCCTCTATCTCCAAATGAACTTTCATGACCGTTTCCAGATCGGTGGCAACAACCGTGAGCTTATTCTTTTCCACCTCGAAAAGAAAGTCTTCCAGGATGGGCAGAACGGTATTCGCATTGATCACCCCACTGATTTGCTGCAGGTGTTTCAATAATGCCGAAGACGAAACGATAAATTTCATGGAGTATGTCTTTGGTGGCGAAACTACTGATTTTTGCGTAATAGCCAAGATATTAGGAGCAGTCACCCCCCTCGCCCGATCAATTGTTAATTTCCTGTGACTAACCCATCGCCCGCGCCGCGCGCCCTGACCCCCGATAAAAATCCTTATTTTGCATCCATGTCCACACTCACCGTCACTACCATCCAGACCGACCTCCAGTGGGAAGACAAATCCGCCAACCTCCGGCGCCTGGAAGATAAGATCGACGGTATCGGCGTTCACACGGAATTGGTCATCCTGCCGGAGATGTTCCCTACCGGCTTCAGCATGCGGCCCGAGTCATTCGCCGAACAAATGGACGGCCCCGCCATCAACTGGATGCGGTCCGTCGCCGCCCGCAAAAAGATCATCCTCACCGGCAGCCTGATCATCGAAGAAGACGGCAACTACTTCAACCGCCTCGTCTGGATGCTCCCTACCGGACAATATGGATGCTACGACAAACGCCATCGCTTTGCCTATGCGGGAGAAGATGAACACTACACCGCCGGCCGGAACCGCCTCGTCGCATCGGTCAAAGGCTGGAAAGTGCTGCTCCTCGTCTGCTATGACCTGCGCTTTCCCGTCTGGAGCCGCCAGCAACCCCCATCCCCCCCGAATACCCCCCAACCCATCAACCTCGAATACGACCTCATCATCTACGTCGCCAACTGGCCCGAACGCCGCGCCCTCGCCTGGAAGACCCTGCTGCAGGCCCGGGCCATCGAAAACCAATCCTATGTCATTGGCCTTAACAGGGTAGGGGACGACGGTAATAACATCGCCCACTCCGGCGACTCGATGATCATCGATCCCCTCGGCGAGATCCTCTATCACGCCGGCCCCAAAGAAGAGGTTTTCACCCTCACCCTCGGAAAAGAACACCTGACGACGATCCGGCAGCGATTCCCCTTCTGGCGGGACGCCGACCGGTTCTATATCGAACCCTGAGACCACACAAAATCTTTAACCACCCATCCTGCTCAATTACCATCTCATGTCTACCGCTTTCATCGCCCCCGAGATCTTCACCGGCCACGACATTCAAACCGGCAAAGCCGTCCTGACCCGGGAAGGCAAGATCATAGATATCGTCCCGGCGGGCGAGATCCCATCCAACTATCGGACCCGCGATCTCCCCGGCCAGCTGCTCGCGCCGGCCTTCATCGACCTGCAGATCTATGGCGGCAACGGCCTGCTGTTCTCCGCAGAGCTCTCCACCGCTGCCCTCGAAGCAACCTATGAATATTGCCTGACCGGCGGCTGCACCCAGTTCATGATCACCCTGGCCACTAACTCCATCGACAAATTCCTCCGGGGTCTCGAAGTCGCCCGCGAATACCGCAACAACGGCGGAAAGGGTTTGCTGGGCGTTCACCTCGAAGGACCTTATATCAACCCCGCGAAACGCGGCGCCCACCTTGGGAAATTCATCAAAACCCCCACCCCCGAAGAGATCGGCCTCCTCCTCCATAAAGGAAAGGACATCTTCCGCATGATGACCCTCGCTCCCGAATGCTGCGACCCTGCCTGTATCGATCTGCTTATAAGCAACGGCATCATCGTCTCCGCCGGCCATAGCAACGCGACATACGAAGAAGCAACCGCCGGGTTCTATTCGGGGATTCCCGCAGCCACCCACCTCTTCAACGCCATGTCGCCGCTCCAGGGGCGCCAGCCGGGAATGCTGGGCGCTATCTATGACAACAACGACGTCCGCAGCAGCATCGTGTGCGACGGCGTCCACGTGGACTTTGCCTCGGTCCGCATCAGCAAAAAGATCATGGCGGACCGCCTTTTTTATATCACGGATGCCGTAACTGAAGTTCAATACGGCGAATATAGCCACATCTTCAGGGGGGATCGCTATACCCTGCCCGACGGCACCCTTTCGGGCTCATCACTTACCATGCTTGCCGCCGTCCGCAATGGCGTCGAAAATGCCGGCATCCCGCTGCCGGAGTCGCTCCGCATGGCATCAACTTACCCCGCCGCCGTACTCGGCGAGCAGGATAAACGAGGCTGCATCCGCCCGGGCGCCAATGCCGACCTCATCCTGCTGGACGACGAGCTGAACCTGGTCGGGGTGATCGTCGAGGGCGAAGAATAGGAGTTTCCATTTAATCATTCGTTCGCATTGTCTTATTCGGCCCGGAAAATCCCTCCGCCATTTCACTTCTGCCCCCATTATGCGTTAATATTGCAATACGTACTATGGAAAACTCAATAAAATTCTCGAAAGCTTACCCCCTGCGCATCCTGATCGCTGAACCTTTCCAGGATTCCCGGTCCGCCGCACAAGACATCCTCCTCGAATTGGGATACCAGCCCGAACTGGCGACTTCCAGCCGCGAACTGCTGACAATGAGTACCCGGAAGTCTTATGACGTCATATTGGTCGACGTCCGTATGCCGGACGCAGAATTCGCTCTGGCTTCCTGGCTGAGCGATGCCGAAAGCCGCCGCCCGATCTTCATCGCCATGACTATGGCCGGCCGGACCAACCTGAAGGAAATATACCTCCGTGAAGGAATGGACCATTCGATCAGCAAACCCGTCGATCGCGTCGAACTTAGCCTTCAGCTCATGGCCTGCTCCGTACTCACCGGGAACTGCCGGATCCGCTCCGTAGCCGGATGAGCTCCTTTGCCTTGGCAGTTTTGAAGTCAAGCCCCTTGCTGAGCGCCTCCACACTCGGCAACGCCGGTACATCCGGTAAAATGCCCCGGCCATCCTTTACCCGGTTGCGGTCTACGACCAGCCGGTAGCGCGGGAGCCGGAAGCGAACACCCGTGACCGGTAGCGTCACGTCGGGGATCATCCAGGCCGTATTTCCATAATAGCTGCCGCCCGTCTCTTCCCCGACCATCGTAATATTGGACTGCCCCTTGAGCGCCCCGACGAACAGGCAGGTAGCTGAAAAGGAATATCCCCCCGTCAGGATATAGACGGACCCATCGAAATGATCTTTCCGCATCGGCGAATAATAGCGGCCCTCAAAATGCCCATAGTGGTAGTATCCGTCGGAATGCCGCCTGCTGGTGAAAAAGGTGAACAGGTCATAGATCAGCCCATGCTGAATATACCGGTCATACGGGCTGTGCAGCCGCACGGTATACAGCGAATCCGCAAACTTGAACCTTCGGTTGATCAAATACCTCGTGAGCTCCGTCGAGATCATCGCATTCCCGCCGCCATTGACCCGGACATCGATCACGAGGTTCCTGACCTGCGCTTCCCGGAGCGTACGAAAGGTTGTCCGGATGTAATGCTTGAGATGATAGCCGCTCTCGAACGTGTTAAGCCTGAGGAAGGCGGAATGACTTGCACTGTCCAGCTGCAGGCTGCGTACAAATAAACGCTCCCTCGCCTTTCGTATCCGGCGGCCGGGCGGCTTCACCCGATGCCGCTGACCGGGCCTGTGCTGCTGCCCCGTTCCGGCGATGAGCTCCCGCCCCAGACTTCTTCGCATCGTGTCGGCACGGGGATCATAGATCGGGATATAGGTTTCCCGCATTATACCCGCCGTGTCCCGGTACCGGATATCGTATGCCGAGTCATACCCGAACAGATTCTTGTACCAGGAAGAAAAATGGAACCCGGAGCTCAGATATTGATATTTGCACGTCAGATTATACCCGTCTGTAACGATATAGGGAAACATCGTGTCCGTCAACTGCTGCGCCGTCCTGCCATTGATGCTGTAGATGAGCGTACCCCGCTTTAGAACGCTGTCGCGCCGGTCCAGGTTCTCGGCCACGACCATCGTATCGGCCCAGAATTTCAGGATCAGCGGGAACTGCCGGAGCTTCGCCGTATCCAGATAGCGCGCATAAGCCCTGGATGCGGAGATCGAAGTATGGCCGCAACGGATCTGTGCGATGACATAGCTGAGCACCGTCCTGAACTGCGGCTCTGTCATCGAATCCTTTAGCGCCGCATACCCTTCATCGAAATAGTAATTCATGCTGTCACGCGGCGTGTACCAGTACAGGCTCGGATGCCAGGCTTCCAACGTACCCCGGAATACGCGGTAATCCCTTTGGAGCTCCTCCGGCGAATATTTGCGGTCGGGCCGGAACCCCCTGCGCGAAACCCCGCAGGAGAAAAGGACGAAAGAAAAGACTATGATGAAAAAAGTAACGAATTTATTCATTCAGAGCTCATTTGGAGGCAAAGGCATTCCACCCCTGCGCCGTAATATCAAACGTATTGCCTCCCTTGGTAATTATCTTTTTACCTTTTTCCGGCTCGGTCATATAGCCGATCACACTTACCTGCTCATTGAGAACCAGCTTATCGTAGTCTTGCTGGGCGATCGTAAACAACAGTTCATAATCTTCCCCCCCGCTGAGCGCACAGGCAGTCGGATCCAGCTCGAACTTGAAGGCCGCATTTCGGGTGTCTTCCGCTATCGGGATCTTCTCCTCATATAAAACACATCCCAGATCGCTTTGCCGGCAAATATGCAGGATTTCCGAGCTAAGCCCATCGCTGATATCCATCATGGCCGTCGGCAGGAGACCCGCCTGTTGGAAGAACTCGATCATATCCTTCCGGGCCTCCGGTTTGAGCAGGCGCCCGATCACATATTTTTCCCCCTCCAGATCGGCTTTCACCTCCGGTGACTCGAGAAAGATCTTCTTTTCCCGCTCGAGCAGGATCAACCCCAGATAAGCGGCGCCAAGATCCCCCGTACAACAAAGCAGATCGCCTTGCTTCGCCGTGCTCCGGCGTATGTAACGATCCGGAGCCACCTCCCCGATCGCCGTGACTGAAATAATAAATCCCTTTTTGGAAGACACCGTATCCCCGCCAACCAGATCCACCCCATAGGCCTCACACGCGGCATAAACCCCTTCGTAAAATTCATCGAGCGCCTCTACACTGAACCGGTTGCTGATGCCCATCCCCATCGTGATCTGCGTGGGGATCGCATTCATGGCATAGATATCGCTCAGATTCACGATCACCGATTTGTAACCCAAATGCTGCAACGGAGTATACACCAGGTCAAAATGCACCCCTTCGATCAACAGATCTGTGCTGATGACCGTCTGTCGCCCGTAATGATCAATGACCGCAGCATCGTCGCCAACCCCCAGCAGGGTAGACGCATTCTTTATTTCGATATTCGCCGTCAGCCGGTCGATCAATCCGAACTCCCCAAGGGACGATATCTCGGTTCTGGATTCACTCATAATCTTGTTCATTTATATCCTGCTATATCCTGCTATATCCTGGTATCTCCCGCTATATCCTGCGATCATACCATGCGATTCGACCGCAGCTCCGGATGCCGGTCATTCACAACCAACACCAACTCGTCATGGATCCTGCCATTCGTGGCAATTATATGCGGCTGATACGGTGAGTAAGGCCCGCCTGTGAAATCCGAGACCCGGCCCCCTGCCTCCTCCACCATCAAATACCCCGCCGCACTGTCCCAGGCATTCAGCTTGTGTTCATAAAAACCATCAAAACGTCCCGCCGCCACCCAACAAAGATCCATAGCAGCCGAACCCAGCCGCCGCACCGGCACCCCGGCCCGGATCAGCCGCGAAAACACCTCCAACGGACCATTCGGCTGGTCCAGGTAGGTATAGGGAAAACCCGTGACCAGGCAGGAAGTCAAAACAGCATCCTCGTCGCTCACCGCAATCTTCTTGTCGTTCAGGGTAGCACCATATCCCCGCTGGGCAAAATAGAACTCCTTCACAAACGGATTATATACTACCCCCATGATCATCTCCCCATTCTGCTCGATCCCGATGGAAACACAACAGAGCGGCAATCCATGCGCAAAATTGACCGTTCCATCAATCGGATCGATGATCCATTTGTAAATGGAATCCATGACCACCTCGCCTGTTTCTTCGCTCAAAAGGAAATGATCGGGAAAATCGTGCCGAATGACCTCAAAAATGGCTTTTTCGGAAGCATGATCCGCCTCCGTCACCAGGTTATTCACGCCTTCCTTGTTGGAGATCGTAAAGCTGCCCTGAAAATACCGTTGCATTACCGCCGCTCCTGCCTCCGCCGCCTTGATAAGTGTTGATTTTAGCATGGCGCAAAAGTACGCAGCTTCTTCAACTCCTCGAGATATTCATTCAACACGGCGCTGTTAATGGTATAGCTGTAATTGCGCCCTTCCTTTTCCCCTTCGATCAGCCCGGAATCCAAAAGGATCTTGATATGATGGGAAATCGACGGCTGAGCCAGATCGATGACACCCTGCAGCGCCGAGCACTCGCCGCAACCGCCCTTGCCCGCGAGATAATAGAGAATTTTGAGCCGGTTGCCGTCACCCAAAGCTTTGGAAACTTTTTCGATCTGTTTAAAAGAAAGAGAAGACATGTATAGTAGAATTAAATTTGATGTCAACCGACCGCCGGATCACGTCGCATCGGCCATCCATCCCCATCCATCCATCCCCGGCCATCCGGCCCCGGCCGTCCATTGACAAATGCAAATATATCAATTTTTAGTGATTCACGAAAAAATGTCGTAATTCGCGCATTCATGATCCTCTCCGTCATCATCGTCAATTACCGGGTACCATACTTTCTGGAGCTTTGCCTCCATTCTGTCAGGAAGGCCCTGGAAGGCCTGGAAGCGGAGATCATCGTCGTAGACAACCATTCGGCCGACAACAGCCTGGATCTCCTCCGCCCCCTGTTCCCGGAAGTGAACTGGATCGCCAATCCCGACAATATTGGGTTCGCCCGTGCCAACAATCAGGCCCTCAACCGATCAACCGGCGATTATCTCCTCTTTCTCAACCCCGATACCATCCTGCCGGAGGATTTCGCCCGGAAATGCCTTGCTTTTATCCTATCCGTCTCCCCCTCGCCCGATCCGGCCAACCCGGCCAACCCTTGCCCCGGACCCGATCCAGCCAGTCCTTGCCCACCGCCCGATCCGGCCAACCCCTCCCCCCGCCCCCCCGGCGCTCTCGGCGTCCGCATGATCGACGGCAACGGCCAATTCCTCAAAGAATCCCGCCGCGGCTTTCCCTCCCCCTGGGTCGCCTTCTGCAAACTCTCCGGCCTCACCACGCTCATGCCCCATTCCCGACACTTCGCCCGATACTACCTGGGCCATCTCCCGGCCGCCCGGCCTCATCCCGCCCCCGTCCTCTCCGGCGCCTGCTTCTGGGTAAGCCGCAGCGCCCTTGAAAAGACCGGCGCCTTCGACGAAAACTTCTTCATGTACGCGGAAGACATCGACCTGAGCTACCGCCTCGAAAAAGCCGGCTATGCCAACTATTATTACCCCGGAACCACCATCATCCATTTTAAAGGCGAAAGCACCCCGAAAGACATCCGCTACATCCGGCAATTCTATAAGGCGATGATCCAGTTCCATCTCAAACATTTCAACCCGTCCGCCATCACCCGCACTGCCATCGGGACCGCCATCCGGCTTCGCGCAGCACTGAGCGCCGCCGCCAATATCCGGATCCCGCCGGCCTCAAGACCTCGCCGCGCCTGGCTCACCGGAGACCAGGAAGGGATCGACCGCCTGCGGCCCGCTCTAACGGCCTCAACCGCCCTGGCCGCCTT
>DATJMG010000219.1:0-2922 GCA_035508835.1 Puia sp. | reverse complement strand
CAACCTCGCTCTGGTGGGGCGCGGGCGTAGCGCTTTCCATATGGGTGCCGGAGAGGATCTGAGGGTTGTCGACGTGGAAGCCGGCGAGGATCTTGCCTTTGTCGCCGACGAACATCATTCCTTCGGGCTGCAGCTCCTTATTCTGATCCAGCAGCTCATCGGGTATAGCGGGCCGGATGCCGCCATCGTACCAGATGAGGTCAACGGGTCCGCGGGAGCCGTTTGCGGGATATTTGAAGCGGACCGAGCAGGCCGTGGGGAAAGAGAAATCGTTTTGGATCTGAAAGGGTACAACGCCGTTGAAGGCGGTTACATGGGTATAGTTGGGCACGACAAGCGTGGGTTTCTCCAGCTGGAGGGCTTTGAAGACGACCCAAAGGCTGTAGTGCCCCATGTCCGCCATCGAGCCGCCGCCGAAGTCGTACCAGCCGCGAAAGACCATGTTCGTATAATTGGGGCTATAGGACCGGTCGGCCTCGGGGCCGAGCCAGAGGTCCCAGTCGAATCCGAATGGAATAGGCGGATTATCGGTGGGCAGGGTATCATATTGAGGCCATACGGGCCGGTTAGTCCAGTTATGTATCTCTTTCAGGTTGCCGATGACACCCGCGTTGATCCAGGTCATCACCTGGTCCATGGAGCCATTGGCATCCCACGGGGTAAGGTGGGTAATGACTTTGGAGTTGCGGGCATATTCGATGACCTTTTTTCCTTCGAGCAGCCGGTTGCTGAGCGGCTTGTGGACCATGACATGTTTGCCCCGCTTCATCGCTGCCATGCAGAGGACGCCATGGAGGTGATCAGGGGTCATGATCTTGATGGCGTCGATGCCTTTTTCTTTGTCGAACAGTTCCCGGACATCGGCGTAGGCTTTACATTCCTTGTATTTGTATTCGGGGTGGTTGTTGGCATAGTAGGTCTCTACGATGGATTTACCGCACTCCCGGCCGCCGGGGATGGTGTTGTCGCCACCAGGCTCCCAGTTCGCCTTTTTTATCATGGCGCGGATCTGGTTTTTGGTCCCGTTTGGCGACCAGTCTTTATAGCCGATGGCGTCTTTCTGGGGGTCGCAGATGGCTACTACGCGGACATTGGGCGTGCTGAGGAAGGGAAAGATCTCGCGGATGCCTTCGGTACCGGTGCCGATATAGGCGAAGTTGAGGGTATCGCTGGGGGCCACGTAGTTCTTACCGCCGAGCACGTGCCTTGGCAAAATGGTAAAACCCAGAGCGCTTGCAGCGCTAATTTGCATGAATTTGCGGCGATCGATGGACCGGCGGGATGATGATGTCATATTTGGCAGATTTTGTCGTTAGATCTCTAAAGATAAGGAATCCGGTCATTAATCGGGCTCTGCTTCCTCTGCATTTGGATAAGCGGTCACCGCCTCTTCTTCACCGACAACATCCCGGAGGTATTGAAATTTGAGATGGTCATAGAACGAGTGGCGGTCAATGGCCATCGCCACCAGGCTGGCGATCATCCCGGCCAGCATTAGGTGGAAGATCACGTTGTGCCGGTCGGTCATCTCCAGCACAAGAATAGCGGAGGTGAACGGGGTGCGGGTAACCCCCGTGAGGAATCCGACCATGCCTGACAACACCAGCAGGTTGGAATTGGATGCCGTAAGGTGAAACCAGCCGGAGATCGTCGCGCCTACGCTCGCGCCTGCGCTAAGCGCCGGAGCGAATACGCCGCCTGCAGCGCCGGTGGTAAACGAAAACATCGTCCCCGTGATCCGCAGCAACGGCAAGTACCAGGGATTGTATTTATCCGAAGTGAACAAAGCCGTCGTCATCAACTCTTTTCCCGAACCCACGATCCGTTGATCGACAAAAAAAGCAAGGCCTGCGATGATCAGTGCACAGCCGACAACATACCACAAATGCTTCCGGACGGAGCGGAACCCGGCCTTCCATTTGAACAGCTTTAACATGCCTTGTGCCATGAGTGCGCCGCCCAGACCCGAGAGGACCGCCACGAGGATCACGCCGAAAAAGATGGAGCCGGACAGATTGTTCATATCCGGATAACCCAGGTAGAGATAAGGGCCCAGCAGCGCCTGGGCCGTGAGGCCGCAAATGATAACTGCCGTGAATAACGCCGTCTTGAAATAATTGATATGCGTCCGCGTTAACTCCTCCACCGCGAACACGATCCCGCCGAGCGGGGTATTGAATGCCGCAGCCAATCCGGCAGCCGCACCCGTCATGATCATATTCCGCTTGGAGACCTTCGGCCACCACCGGGGAAGCCACTCGTTGACCTTTCGGAATATGGATCCGGCCACCTGTATGGTCGGCCCTTCCCTTCCGATCACTCCGCCGCCCAGCGCCATGATCAGGCTCGAACATACCTTGACGAACAGGATCCGCAGGCTTAAGAGCTGGTTAACCTTGCCATTATATTTCGGTGTGGCCAGCTCGATCGAGGCCATGACCTGCGGAATGCCGCTGCCCCGTGCATAGGGCGCAAACCGGCGAACTACCCACCACGCCATCACGAAACAGCAAGGAGAGGTCAGGAAGAGCAGCCACAAATGCCAGTGAATGACATACCTGGTACCTTGTTCCGCCAGGGCAAACAGCTTGGTATACAATACCGCAACTTCCCCTGTCAGCAGCGAGGCGATCCAGAATGGAATTGCCTGCATCAGGTTATGCTTGAATTTTTCGTTTCTGATCCGGTCAAACGTCCCTTTACCCAACCTGCGAACCCAGTCGATTATCATCATAACGATAGATTGAAATAAACCGCTGCAAAGATAATGCCCCTCGTCGGTACCTGTTGTCCGGCTCTGATCTCCGGCCCGATTTCTAATGAATTTCTAATGAATGGGATGACTTTCGGTCCGGGCCTGGATGACTTTCGGCCAAAACTTGGATTACTTTCGGTCCGGGCTTGACGAAATGAATAATAATC